>NZ_JBHWKO010000022.1:0-130425 GCF_042731035.1 Streptomyces sp. NPDC059895 | reverse complement strand
GCGCCGTCCGGCACGGACGGCGCCCCCGTTGTCGTACGCGGGGTCAGGCGTAGGTGGTGATGTCCTTGATCACGGCGAAGCCGAGCCCGTATGCGCTCATCCCTCTCCCGTACGCCCCCACGTGCACCCCTTCCTCCGTCGAGCCGGCCAGGACCCAGCCGAACTCGGACTCGCGGTAGTGGAACGGGGTCGGCACTCCGTCGACCGGGAGGGACAGTGTGGACCAGTCCGGGCCGGAGAGGTCGTCGGCCAGGACCCACGCGGTCTCGGTCTGCTGCTCCAGCCAGTCGTCGCGCAGGCTGTGGTCCATCTGGCCGGGCCAGGTGAAGGACAGCAGCCCCACCCCGGCGAGCCAGGCCGCGGAGGACACCGACGTGGCCTCCAGCAGTCCCGTGCCGTCGGCGCTCCTGCGCGACGGGCTCGCGGCGACGGTCACCACGACCGCGAACTTCCCGCGGTCCTCGCCCGCCGTCTCGTGCCGTACGGAGGGCTCGTCACCGTGCCCGATGGAACCGTGCTCGACGGCCCCGTCGGCGGCCGTGCCGACCTGCATGAGCCAGCGCGGTCCCGTGAAGGCCTCGTCGAGGCCGTACCACGGGAAGGGCGCCTCCAGGTAGCCGTCGACCGTGCGCCGGACGGAGGGGACCCGCTGTCCACCCTCCGCGGCCGGCGCCTCAGCGACTGCCCGACTCGTCGTCTCCATGTGCCCGGACGCCTCCTCGATCTCGGCGGACCGTCCCGGCCCGCCCCCCTTCGGGCGGCGTTTCCCCTTGGGGGGTCCGGTCCGCACAACAACCAGGCAGCATAGCCACCCCGCTGCTGACTGTCGGGAAGCCGCCCGGCGCGTGCGGCGTGCGCCCCCTCACACCGGGGGGCGCGTGGGGCTCAGGTGGCGTCCGCGTCGAAGGGCGGGCGGTCGTCCTTGGCCGGGTCCTCGGGCTTCTTCACCATGTCGACGCGGCCGCCGGACGAACCCGACGAGGACGCCGGCGACGAGGAGGAGTCGCTGTCGCGCCCGTGGACCGCGTCCGTGACCTCGGCCATCTCCTTCTTCAGGTCGAAGCCGTTGCGGATCTCCTTCAGCCCCAGGTCCTCGTTGTCCAGCTGCTTGCGGATGAACGTCTTGGGGTTGAGGTCCTCGAACTCGAAGTCCTTGAACTCCGGGCCGAGCTCCTGACGGATGTCCTGTTTGGCGCTCTCCGAGAATTCGCGGATCTTCCGGACCGTGCGCATCACGTCCTGGATGACCTTCGGGAGCTTGTCCGGACCGAAGACGAGCACGGCCAGGACGACGATCGTCACCAGCTCGAGCGCACCTATGTCATTGAACACCTGAAGCTCCTTGCGATGTCCGCGGTCCTCGGCCCTCGGTGGTCAGTTCGGGTCTTCCGTGGTCCGGGCCGGGACCACGGTACCTGTCGGACCTGTCCGGCCGGTACCGTCCCGAGGTGTCCGAGTGCGTACGGGCGACCTGTTTTTCGCGTTGTTTGCCTTGTGGGACCGGGTTCCGGGGGTCCATCTGTGAGGTTCCTGTCAATCCGAGGAGCCGAGCACCAGGGAGAGGGTGCGCTCCTTCCCGCCGCGCTCGACGGTGAGCTCCAGACGGTCGCCGGGGCGGTGGGCGCGGGTCTTGACGATCAGCTCCTCACCCGAGTGGACGGGCTGGCCGTCGATCTCGGTGATGACGTCGCCGGCCAGGATGCCGGCCCGGTCACCCGGGCCGCCGGGGGTGACCGGTGAGCCACCGTCGGCGCCCTGGCCGCCGACGCGGGCGCCGTCGCCGGTGTAGTCCATGTCGAGGGTGACGCCGATGACCGGGTGGGTCGCCCTGCCGGTGTTGATCAGCTCCTCGGCGACACGCTTGCCCTGGTTGACGGGGATGGCGAAGCCCAGCCCGATGGACCCGGCCTGGCCGCTCTCGGAGTCGGTGCCGTCGGCGGCCGAACGGATGGCCGAGTTGATGCCGATGACATGGCCCTGCGCGTCGAGGAGGGGACCCCCGGAATTGCCGGGGTTGATGGGCGCGTCGGTCTGGAGCGCGTCGACGTACGACACGTCGCTGCCGTCGCCGCTCTCGCCGCCGGCCGTGATCGGCCGCTCCTTGGCGCTGATGATGCCTGAGGTGACGGTGCCCTCCAGGTCGAAGGGGGCGCCGATGGCGACGACCGGGTCGCCCACCCGGACGTTGTCGGAGTTGCCGAGGTACAGGGGCTTCAGGCCCTCCACGCCGGTCACCTTCACGACGGCGAGGTCGTAGCCGCTGTCCCCGCCGACCACCTCGGCCTCGGCCGTCTGGCCGCCGTTGAAGACGACGGTTATCCGGCCGTCGGAACCGGCGGGCTCGACGACGTGGTTGTTGGTGAGGATGTGGCCGAGCGTGTCGAGGACGAAGCCGGTGCCGGTGCCGGACGTCTCGCTGCCGCTGACGTGCAGCGTGACGACGCTGGGCAGGGCGCGGGCGGCGATCCCGGCCACGCTGTCCGCGGCGCGCCCGGTGGGCTCCGCGGAGGCCTGCGGCAGCTGCACCCCGTCGAGCCCGCCGTTGCGCTCCAGGTGCGCCCCCACGAGTCCTCCGACCAGCCCGGACACGAGCGCGAGCCCCAGCGCCCCGCCGACGAGCGCCCGCCGCGCCCGCTTGCGCCGCTGCCGCTCCGTGACCACGGCGGCTCCGGTCTGCTGGAGGGGCCCGTCGGAAACCGACTGGAGCGGGGTCGCGGACCAGGGGTCGTAGCGGTGCCAGGGGTCGGTGGGGGCTGTGTGAGGCGTGGGGGCTGCGGGGGCCGTTTGAGGCGTGGGGGCTGCGGGGGCCGTCGGGGGTGGGGAGGCCGGCGGGGGTTCGGAGGCCGGCGGGACAGCAGGGGCCGTCGCGGGCACGGAGCCCGCCGGGACAGCAGGAGCCGTCGCGGGCACGGAGCCCGCCGGGACAGCAGGAGCCGTCGCGGGCACGGAGCCCGCCGGAACGGCAGGAGCCGTCGCGCCGGGAACGTCCAAGGGCGTGGCATGTGCGGGCGGGAGGAGTGCCGGGGGCGTCGCGCCGGGCGTGGGTGAGCCCGACGTGATCACGTCGGGGACGGCACCGGGTATGCCGGGCGGCGGGCCGGCCGGCGTCGCGCCCTGGGCCGGCATGGCCAGCGCCGGGTGCTGCACGGGCGGTGCGGGGGCCCAGGGGCCCGGCTCGCCGTAGGGCGGGGTGCTGTAGGGGTCCGGGTCGTGCAAGGGCTTGGGACGGTCGCTGGTGACCGACGACAGGGCCACGGCCCCGACCGGTACGACCGGTGCGCCCTGCTCGCCGGACCGGTCGCCGGGCGAGCCGCCGGGCGAGCCGCCGGACCGGTCGCCGGACCGGTCGCCGGACCGGTCGTCGAGCCGCTCCCCGGGCCGCTCGCCGGAGACGGACCGGCCCGAGTCGTCATGCTCCGAGACCGGAGGAGCGCCCGCGCCAGACGGTCGGCTCAGTTCATAGTCGCCGTCGTGCGAGTCACCGTCGGCCGAGTCACAGTCGTGCGGAGCGACATCGGCCGAGTCGCCGTCGTGCGGAGCGACGTCGGGCGGGCCGGTCTCAGACGAGCCGCCGTCGGACGTACCGCCGTCGGACCGGTCGGCCGGTGCCCCGGGGCTCCCCGGTGTGCCCGCCACCCCCGCGGGGCGCGCCAGTTCGAAGTCGCCCTCGGTGTTCTCCCGGCCGCTCTCCTGCCCGGCAGGGCCCTGCGGTCGGGGCCGGCTCCACCATTTCCCCTTCGGGGACTTCCCCTCGTCCATGCTCTCCCCGCACGTCGAACTCCGCCTCCGTGCCCGCCGCCGGGCACGTGCGCGGTCCTCCGAGGATTCAACCAGGTTCGCGGCGCACCGGCGCCGGAGCCGGGTCAGCGGGCGTTCTGCGCGGAGGGGGAGCTGCTGGGGGTGGCCGTGGTGTCGGGGACGGGCGCGGAGAGCAGGCCGGGTGCCGTGACCTCGGGCGCGGTGGTCCACGAGGTCAGGGCGATCGGCGGGGGGGCGCCGAGCGGACGTATCAGCGGGGACATGGCGGCGGCGCCGGCCACCACGGGGGTGGTGAGCCCGTGCTGGAAGGCCTGGTCGGCATGGACCGGGGCAGGGGCCGGCACTCCGGGCAGCAGCGGCGCCGAGACCTCGGTGGGAGCGACCGGGTTCCCGGCGAGCAACTGGCCGCCCTGCGCGAGCAGGGGTCCGGTGCTGCGGCGGCGCTGGCTGTCGGGGGCCGCCGTGGAGCCGGAGCCGGAGGTGCGGGCCGGTGTGACGTTGCTGCCGGAACCGCCACGGGCCTCCGGGTCGGCCGGCGGGACGCCGGTGTTCACGCCGCCCAGGGCGATCGCGGCCAGCGACACCGCTCCGGCGGCGACGAAGGCGAACCGCAGGCTGCGGGAGCGCTCGGTGTCGCCACGGCCGACCGGATGGACACGGAAGCCACGCTCCGAGGGGGGCGTGAGCACGGCGCCGTGCTCACGGGCGGGCACATAGCCGAAGCCGAACGGCTCGTCCCCCGCCGTCACTCCGAAGACACCGGACGCCGCGGGGCGGGAGCCGAAGCGGTCGCCGAATCCTCCCCCGAGCGGCATGCCGCCGCCGTCCGTGTCACCTCCCCCGGGAAGCCCCTGGAGACGGGCCAGGAAGCTCTCGGAGGGGGCGGGCGGGGCCACTTCCGCGAAGACGTTCTTCAGCCGGCGCTGCGCGTCGACCTCGGCCTTGCACTTGGGGCAGGTGGCGACATGTGCCAGGACACGCTCCCGCGTGTCATGGCCGAGCTCGCCGTCCACGAGGGCGGAGAGCCGGTCACCGAGATGCTGCTCGGCAGGGGTAGGACGGGTTCCACTCACGCGGTCGCGCCCCCTCCTCCCAGAGCGGGCACACGGGCCATGAAGGAGCGTCGCTCCGCGCGCGCCTGGGGCGAGCGGTGGGCGAGCGCCTTGCGCAGCTGCGAACGGCCGCGGTGGATCCGCGAACGGACCGTGCCGAGCTTGACGCCGAGGGTCGCGGCGATCTCCTCGTACGACAGTCCTTCGATGTCGCACAGGACGACCGCGGCCCGGAACTCCGGGGCGAGGGTGTCGAGGGCCTGCTGGACGTCCGCGTCGAAGTGAGCGTCGTTGAAGAGCTGCTGCGGGGTGGGCTCCTTGCTGGCCAGCCGCTCGGCGGCGTCCTCGCCGAGCGCGTCGAAGCGGATGCGCTGCTTGCGGCGGACCATGTCCAGGAAGAGGTTGGTGGTGATGCGGTGCAGCCAGCCCTCGAAGGTGCCCGGCGTGTACGTCGACAGCGAGCGGAAGACGCGGACGAAGACCTCCTGGGTGAGGTCCTCGGCGTCGTGCTGGTTGCCGGTGAGGCGGTAGGCGAGCCGGTAGACCCGGCCGCTGTGCATGCTGACGATCTCCTCCCACGTGGGCGGAGTCCACGCCTGCCCGTCCGCGTCGGTGGAGAAGGTCGCGGTCTGGGCGGGGCCGACGGCGAGGCCGGCGGCGTGGCTGTGGTCAGCAGCGGTGTCGTTCACGGATTTCGGCCTGCCCGCCGATCCGAGGAAGCGCCGCAGCACTCCTCCCCGATCCACAGGCGCAGCCGCACCTCCCCTGTCGGCTCTGGTGGTGTCCAGTGGAGCCCCTACCATAGCCACCTCGCCCGTTAGCTCCGGATAAGCGGTTTTACGAGAATTTGATCTGTGCTGATACGGCTCATACGCCTGCGTCAGCACTTGCTCTGCGTCTCGTCCCTCGTCGTGATCCAACTGTGTCCCCCCGTCGTCCGTCCCACCCCTTCAAACGCCCGGTCCCATCTGCGGGTTCCCGGCGGCAACGGATACAGTCACGCCGAGGCAACCATGGGGTAGGGAGAGGGTCATTACCGGCAACCGGCAGACGAGCTGGGCGTTCGCCGACGCCTATGTCGCCGAGGACGAAGCGCTGCTCTGGGCCCGCGACCGGGCCCGCGAGGCAGGGCTGCGCTCGGTGTCGCCCAGCGCGGGCGCCGCGCTGCGGTTGCTCGCCGCCACCGTGGACGCCAAGGCGGTCGCGGAGATCGGTACCGGCACCGGCGTCTCCGGGATCCACCTGCTGTACGGGATGCGCCCGGACGGCGTGCTGACCACCGTCGACCCGGAGCCGGAGCACCAGCAGTTCGCCCGGCAGGCCTTCCGTGCCTGCGGCTTCGCCAGCAACCGGGCCCGCTTCATCCCCGGCCGCGCGCTCGACGTGCTGCCCCGCCTCGCGGACTCCGGCTACGACCTCGTCTTCTGCGACGGCGACCGTCTGGAGGTCATGGACTACCTCGCCGAATCGTTGCGCCTGCTGCGCCCCGGGGGCCTGGTGGTGTTCGAGGGCTGCTTCGCCAACGGACGCACGATCGACTCCGGCCCGCAGCCCACGGAGGTCATAAAGATCCGCGAGCTGCTGCGCACCGTACGCGAGAGCCAGGAGCTGGTGCCGTCGCTGCTGCCCGTCGGGGACGGGCTGCTGTGCGCCGTCAGACGCTGACGCGGGCCGTCAGACGCTGACGCGGCCGAAACACCGGCGCGCTCGAAACGCCGACCCGAAACGCCGGCGCGGCCTAAACGCCGGCGCGGTCGAAACGCCGGCGCGAACCGCCGACACGGTCGAAACGCCGCCGCGGACAAACGCCGGGACGCCGCCACGGGGAAACACCACCGACGAGATCCCGGGAAAAGAGCCGCCCCGGCACCCATGAGGATGCCGGGGCAGCTGAAAGGGTATGGTCGCTTCCGCGTCAGCCGACGACCTTCTTGAGGGCGTCGCCGAGCGCGTCGGCCTCGTCAGGGGTCAGCTCGACGACGAGCCGACCGCCGCCTTCGAGCGGAACGCGCATGACGATGCCCCGCCCCTCCTTGGTCACCTCGAGCGGGCCATCGCCCGTCCGCGGCTTCATGGCCGCCATGCTCGTTCCCCTTCCTCAAACCAGCTCACCGTCAAAGCCGACGGCCCGTGAAGGGCACGCGCAATCCAGCGTGGGACACGCGACACCGGCATCGAACACATTGCTTCCAGGCCATTATCCCGCATCTCAGGACCCGATGACCAACATCGGTCGGCATCGCTTGGGCAACGCGCGCGAGCAAAACCACTCAATTCGGCGATGTGGCTGCGATACTTCGCATCCGCGCGGACGTCCCCCGACCGGACATCGTGCCGGATTCTTTGACGCAGGTCACACGTGCTGCGCGAACCCTTTCCCTCATGCTGTCCTTCGAGACGGGCGTACCGGTGGGTACGCCGCAGCCGTGACACCGGAGGGGACATTCCATGGCCGACACCGTGCTGTACGAGGTGAGCGACGGGCTCGCGACGATCACACTGAACCGCCCGGAGGCGATGAACGCGCTGAACACCGCGACCAAGGTCGCCCTGCGGGAGGCCGTGCGCACGGCCGCGGAGGACTCGGCCGTACGCGCGGTGCTGCTGACCGCCGCCGGTGACCGGGCCTTCTGCGTCGGCCAGGACCTCAAGGAGCACATCGGGCTGCTGGTAGAGGACCGGGAGACCGGCTCGGCCCGGACCATGAGCACGGTCAAGGAGCACTACAACCCGATCGTGCGGGCGCTGGCGGAGGCGCCGAAGCCGGTGGTCGCCGCCGTGAACGGGGTGGCGGCCGGGGCGGGCTTCGGCTTCGCGCTCGCGGCGGACTACCGGATCGTGGCGGACACGGCGGCCTTCAACACCTCGTTCGCCGGGGTGGCGCTGACCGCCGACTCCGGCGTCTCCTGGACGCTGCCGCGCGTGGTGGGCCCGGGCCGGGCCACGGACCTGCTGTTCTTCCCGCGCAGCATCAAGGCCCAGGAGGCGTACGAGCTGGGCATCGCCAACCGGGTGGTGCCGGCGGACGCACTGCGCGCGGAGGCCGAGAGCGTGGCGCGGGCGCTCGCCGAGGGACCGACGGTGGCGTACGCGGCGCTGAAGGAGGCGGTGGCGTACGGGTCCTCCCACTCCTTGGCGCAGACCCTGGAGAAGGAGGACGAGCTCCAGACGCGGGCGGGGCGGTCGGAGGACCACGCGATCGCGGTGCAGGCGTTCGTCAACAAGGAGAAGCCGAAGTACCTGGGGCGGTGAGCCGGCGGGCGGGGCTCAGCCCCGCCTCGCCACGCAGGTCTCCAGGTGGTCGTCCACCAGCCCGCACGACTGCATCAGCGCGTACGCCGTCGTCGGCCCGACGAACCGCAGGCCCCGCTTCTTCAGCTCCTTGGACAGGGCCGTCGACTCCGGGGTGACCGCGGGGACGTCGGCGAGGGTCTTCGGGACCTGGCGGGCGGCCGGGTCGGGGGCGTGCGACCAGATCAGTTCGTCCAGGTCGCCCGGCGCCCAGTCGGCCAGCACGCGCGCGTTGGCGAGCGTGGCGTCGATCTTGGCGCGGTTGCGGATGATGCCGGCATCGGCGAGGAGGCGCGCGCGGTCCTCGTCGGTGAAGGCCGCCACCGAGGCGATCCGGAAGCCGGCGAAGGCGGTACGGAAGCCGGGCCGGCGGCGCAGGATCGTGATCCAGGACAGGCCGGACTGGAAGGCCTCCAGGCTGAGGCGTTCGTAGAGCGCGTCGTCGCCGTGGACCGGGCGGCCCCACTCCTCGTCGTGGTAGGTCACGTAGTCCGGCGTGGACAGGGCCCAGGGGCAGCGCGGGGCGCCGTCCGGGCCGACGAGGGCGGTGCCGTCGCTCACCGCTGCTCCTCCCGCGCGGGCTTCTCCATGGAGACATGCGGCTCGGGCCGCCGGGCACCGGCCAGGGCGGACTCCAGTTCGGCGATGCGGGCGTCCCGTTCGGCGAGTTCGGCGCCGAGGCGGTTCAGCGCGTCGTCGACGTCGGCCATGCGGTAGCCGCGGGCGGCGAGCGGGAAGCGGACGCGGTCGACGTCGGACCGGTCGAGGGGGCGGTCCGGGGGCAGCGGGTCGTGCAGCCGCTGCGGAACGGCCTCCGGCAGGGGGCCCGTGCCCTCGCCGCCGCCCACCACGGCGAGTGTCACCGCGGCGACCACGACGGCGAGCGCGACGACCAGGAACAAGAACATAACCATCGGTGGGTCCCCACGCTCGCAGTGCTCGGTGTCGGATGTGTCAGGCTCCGATCGTGCCATGCGGGCGGGACGGTTAGGGTCGCAGGCGGCGGATGTCCACGAGGTACTGGGAGAGGTCACAGGGGATGCTCAGGCTGGGCAGGCACGAGTTCGGCACGCACGAGCCGGTGATCATGGCGATCGTGAACCGGACCCCGGACTCCTTCTACGACCAAGGGGCGACGTTCCGGGACGAGCCGGCGCTGGCCCGGGTCGAGCAGGCGGTCGCGGAGGGCGCCGCGATCATCGACATCGGCGGTGTGAAGGCCGGGCCCGGCGAGGAGGTGACCGCCGCGGAGGAGGCGCGGCGCACGGTCGGCTTCGTGGCCGAGGTGCGGCGGCGTTTCCCGGACGTCGTCATCAGTGTGGACACCTGGCGGGCCGAGGTCGGCGAGGCCGTCTGCGAGGCGGGCGCGGACCTGCTGAACGACGCGTGGGGCGGCGTCGACCCCCGGCTGGCGGAGGTCGCGGCGCGGTACGGGGTGGGGCTGGTGTGCACGCACGCCGGGGGCGCGGAGCCCCGGACCCGCCCGCACCGGGTGACCTACGACGACGTGATGGCCGACATCCTGCGGGTGACCGTGGGGCTGGCGGAGCGGGCGGCGGGGCTGGGCGTGCCGAGGGAGTCGATCATGATCGACCCGGGGCACGACTTCGGCAAGAACACGCGGCACAGCCTGGAGGCGACGCGGCGGCTGGGCGAGATGGTGGAGACGGGGTGGCCGGTGCTGGTCTCCCTGTCCAACAAGGACTTCGTCGGGGAGACCCTGGACCGGCCGGTGAAGGAGCGGGTGCTGGGCACGCTGGCGACGACGGCGGTGTCGGCGTGGCTCGGCGCCCAGGTGTACCGGGTGCACGAGGTCGCCGAGACGCGGCAGGTGCTCGACATGGTGGCGTCGATCGCGGGGCACCGGGCGCCTGCGGTGGCGCGGAGGGGGCTGGCGTAGGCCTCCGGCGGTCGTGCGGGTCGGGGGCGGGGCGGCCCGGTGTCTTCGCCCCCGCCTCCCCTTCCCTCCCCCACTCTCGACTTCGCTCGAGAGTGGGGGACCCCCATCGTCCCCGGGGGCTGCCGCCCCCGGACCCCCGCTTCGGCCCTGGACGGGCCTCGTCCTCAAGCGCCGGACGGGCTGGTTGCACGGACCCTCGGTCCGAAGGCACCGTACGGGCCGGACCTGTCTACCGGCCCGCTTCCTTCGACACCAGCGCCACCGCTTCCTCCACGTCGTCCGTGACGTGGAAGAGCAGCAGGTCCTTCGCGGAGGCCTTGCCCTGGGCGACCAGGGTGTTCTCCAGCCAGTCGACCAGGCCGCCCCAGTACTCCGTGCCGAAGAGGACGATGGGGAAGCGGGTGACCTTCTGGGTCTGGACCAGGGTGAGGGCCTCGAAGAGCTCGTCGAGGGTGCCGAGGCCGCCGGGCAGGACCACGAAGCCCTGCGCGTACTTCACGAACATCATCTTGCGGACGAAGAAGTACCGGAAGTTGAGGCCGATGTCGACGTAGGGGTTCAGGCCCTGCTCGAAGGGCAGTTCGATACCGAGGCCGACCGAGGTGCCGCCCGCCTCGCAGGCGCCCTTGTTGGCCGCCTCCATGGCGCCGGGGCCGCCGCCGGTGATGACCGCCCAGCCGGCCTGGACCAGGGCGCGCCCCAGCCGTACGCCCGCCTCGTACTCGGGCGAGTCCACCGGGGTCCGGGCGGAGCCGAAGACGCTGATGGCGGGTGGGAGTTCGGCGAGGGTGCCGAAGCCCTCGATGAACTCCGACTGGATGCGCAGGACCCGCCAGGGGTCGGTGTGCACCCAGTCGGAGGGGGCGCGCTCGTCCAGCAGCCGCTGGTCCGTGGTGCTCGCCTGGACCTGGTCCCGCCTCCGGAGGACGGGTCCCAGGCGCTGTTCCTCCGGTGGCTGCTTCTTGCCCTCCGGGTTGCCAGTGGCCATAAGAGCTCCCTCCGCTCGCAGTGGTTCCACCTCAGCGTAGATCTACGCGGGTTACGTACGGGGGACCTCAGCATGTCCGCCGTGAAGCGCCGCAAACCACGGCCGGGGTCACGCGGGTCTCCCGTGGGTCACACGGTCAGCCAGGCGCGCAGCCGTTCCTCGCCCGCGAGGATCTTCGCCGTCTCCACGCGCTCGTCCCGCTTGTGCGCCAGGTGCGGGTTGCCGGGGCCGTAGTTCACCGCGGGGACGCCCAGCGCCGAGAAGCGGGAGACGTCCGTCCAGCCGAACTTGGGCTGCGGGGTGCCGCCCACCGCCTCGATGAAGGCAGCGGCGGCCGGGTGGGAGAGGCCGGGCAGGGCAGCGCCGCTGTGGTCGTCGACGACGAACTCCTCCACCCCGCAGTCGGCGAACACCTCGCGCACGTGGGCGACGGCCTCCTCCGGAGTGCGGTCGGGCGCGTAGCGGAAGTTCACGGTGACGACGCACTCGTCGGGGATGACGTTGCCCGCCACTCCGCCGCCGATGCCGACCGCGTTGAGGCCCTCGCGGTACTCCAGGCCGTCGATCACCGGCCGGCGCGGCTCGTACGCGGCCAGGCGGGCGAGGATCGGGGCCGCCGCGTGGATCGCGTTCGAGCCCATCCAGCCGCGCGCCGAGTGGGCCCGCTCGCCCTTGGTCTTCAGCAGGACCCGCAGGGTGCCCTGGCAGCCGCCCTCGACCTGGCCGTCGGACGGCTCCAGCAGCACCGCGAAGTCGCCCCGCAGCCACTCCGGCCTGGCCTCGGCGACGTGCTTGAGGCCGTTCAGCTCGGCGGCGACCTCCTCGTTGTCGTAGAAGACGAACGTCAGGTCGCGGTTGGGGGAGGGGACCGTCGCCGCGATGCGCAGCTGGACCGCGACGCCCGCCTTCATGTCGCAGGTGCCGCAGCCCCAGAGCACGCCGTCCGCGTCCAGCCGGGACGGGACGTTGCCGGCGATCGGGACCGTGTCGATGTGGCCGGCGAGGATCACCCGTTCCGGGCGGCCCAGGTCGGTGCGGGCGACCACGTTGTTGCCGTAGCGGTCCACGGTCAGGTGGGGCAGCGTGCGCAGGGCGGTCTCGATCGCGTCCGCGAGCGGCTTCTCGGTGCCGCTCTCCGACGGGAAGTCGACGAGCTGCGCGGTGAGCAGCGCGGCGTCCAGGGTGAGGTCAAGCGGGGTCTCGGCCATGGCGTCGACCCTAACGCGCCGGGTGCGCGTCCCGCCGACCCCGGCCGTCCCGCTCGTCTCCCCCGTTTTCGTACTCTCCAGTACCTTGTACGCGTGCCAGAGCCGTCGCCCTCCCCCAAGCGCCGCGGCCGCCTCCTCCGATTCGGGGCGGCCTGTGTGGTCCTGTCCGCCGTCGCGGGCTATGTCGTGGTCCAGTACGTCACCGGTGGCGCGGGGGACCCGGGGTGCAGAGTCGTTTCCGCGGAGGGAGCCGGGACGACGTTCGAGTTCACGCCGGAGCAGGCGGTGAACGCCGCCACGATCGCGGCCGTCGGGACCAACCGGGGCATGCCGGAGCAAGCCGTGACCATCGCGCTCGCGACCGCGCTCCAGGAGTCGGCGCTGCGCAATCTCGACCACGGGGACCGGGACTCGCTCGGCCTGTTCCAGCAGCGGCCCTCGCAGGGCTGGGGGACCGCGGCGGAGGTCACCGACCCCTCGTACGCGGCCGCCGTCTTCTACGAACACCTCGCCGAGGTACCCGACTACACCGAGCTGCCGCTGACCGTCGCCGCGCAGCGCGTGCAGCGCAGCGGCTACCCGGAGGCGTACGCCAAGCACGAGGAGGACGCCACCGCGCTGGCCGCCGCGCTCACCGGTACCTCCGCGGCCACGCTGACCTGCGAGGGACTCCCGCAGACCGCGACCGCCACGGGACCGAAGGCGGTGCGCGCGGCGCTGCTGCGGGACTTCGGGACGGACGCGCTGCGGGAGGCGGACGCGCAGGACGACACCGAGAGCGGCACGGAAGGCGGCACCGAGGAGGCGTCCGCCACCACGGAGACGGCGGACGTGCCCGCGGCCCGGACCAGCGGGCGGACCGTCACCCTGCCCGTCACCGGCGGCACCGCGGCCGGCCGCGGTGTCTCCGCGCGCGGCTGGCAGCTCGCGCACTGGGCGGTGGCCAACGCCTCGGCCCTGCACATCGAGCGCGTCACGTACGCCGGCCGGGAGTGGATCGCCGGGACCACCGACACCCGGTGGCGGGCCGCCAGGAGCGGCGGGACGGAGGCGGCCGGGGCCGCGGGCTCGGCGGCCGGGGCAGGCACCGGCGCCGTGCGGATCGTCACCGCGCAGTAGTACGTGCCCTCACCCGCACGGGTGGTGTACGGCGTTCGCGGCCGCCGTGTGGTCAGGTTTTCGCGCCGTCACTCCCGCATCCCCGAAAACCCTTGGGAGCAAAGGGCTCCGGGGGTTTGGCGGACTTTCATACCGGGCGCTTTTTGCCCGTTTTCATCCGCAGCCGATAATGCGACGCATTGCCAACTCTTTACGTCGGCCGTCCGCAACCTTCACGGGCCTCGAGCGGTAGTCACTGCGCCCGAGCCCGGGCGGCGGCCGCCGGCCAGTCGGTCGTCTGCCGGGCCGGTGCGGACATTCAGCCGTCATCACCGTTTTTCGTTTCCTCCGTCGAAGGAGCATCATGTCCCTCCCCCTGACCCGCAGGATCGCCCGTGCCGCGCTGCTCGTCGCTGCCGGGGCGGCTGCCGGGGTCGGTGCGGCCGGCTCCGCCAGCGCGGCCCCCGGACTGCCCGCCGCCCCGGACCTCGGCGGCCTGACCGCCCTGGACGGGGCGAACGTCGGCAACACGGTCGACAGCGCGGCGCAGACCGTCACCAAGTCCGCGGGTGAGACCGGCGGCAAGGCGGTCAAGCAGGCGGTTCCGGCCGCGGGCAAGACCGGCGGCAAGGCCGTGAAGAAGACGACGCCGGCGGCCCAGAAGGCGGCCGGCGAGGCGGCCGGCTCGGCCGGGGACATCCTCGGGGACACCGCGTCGACGGCCACCAAGGGCGGCCTGCCGACGGAGTCCCTGACCCAGGGCGGTCTTCCGGGCGCGCAGACGCTGCCGGTGAAGGACCTGCCCGTCGGCTGAGACCCCCTTCGGATACGACCGGTGACGTGACGGGGTCCGGGGTGCTTCCCCGGGCCCCTTCGCCGTGCGGCCTTCGCCGTGCGCACTTCGCCATGAGCCCTTCGCCGTGCGGCCTTCGCCGTGCGCACTTCGCCATGAGCCCTTCGCCGTGCGGCCGCGGCGGCACGACGCCGGGTCAGGCCAGGCGGTCGACCGCGGCCCGCACCCGCTCGTCCGTCGCCGTCAGCGCCACGCGTACGAACGCGCCACCCGCGGGGCCGTAGAAGTCGCCCGGCGCCACCAGGATGCCGAGGTCGGCCAGGTGGGCGACCGTGGCCCAGCAGGACTCGTCCCGGGTGGCCCACAGGTAGAGGCTGGCCTCGCTGTGCTCGATGCGGAAGCCGTGGCCGAGGAGGGCGTCGCGCAGAAGGGCGCGGCGGGACGCGTAGCGCTCGCGCTGGACGCGGACGTGCTCGTCGTCGCCCAGGGCCGCCACCACCGCCGCCTGGGTGGGCGCCGACGTCATCATGCCGCCGTGCTTGCGGATCTCCAGCAGGGGGCCGAGGACGGCCGGGTCGCCCGCCAGGAACGCCGCGCGGTAGCCCGCCAGGTTCGACCGCTTCGACAGGGAGTGGACCGCGACGACGCCCTCGTACGAGCCGCCGTTGACGTCCGGGTGGAGGACCGAGACCGGGTCGGCCTCCCAGCCCAGCTCCAGGTAGCACTCGTCGGAGACGACCAGGACGCCGTGGTCACGGGCCCAGGCCACGATCCGGGTCAGCTCGTCCTTCGGCAGGACCCGGCCCGTGGGGTTGGACGGGGAGTTCAGCCAGAGCAGCTTCAGGCCGGCCGGGTCCAGCTCCGTCGGGTCGTCGTAGACCTCGTACTCCGCGCGGGCGAGACGGGCGCCCACCTCGTACGTCGGGTAGGCCAGACGCGGGTACGCGACCCGGTCGCCGGGGCCGAGGCCCAGCTGGGTGGGGAGCCAGGCGACCAGTTCCTTGGAGCCGACGATCGGCAGGACGTGGCGGTGGGTGACCCCGCGGGCGCCCAGCCGGCGCTCCAGCCAGCCGGTGATCGCGTCACGCAGGGCCGGGGTGCCCCAGACCGTCGGGTAGCCCGGGGAGTCCGCCGCGTCGATCAGCGCTTTCTGGATCAGCTCGGGGACCGGGTCGACCGGGGTGCCGACGGAGAGGTCGACGATGCCGTCCGGATGGGCGGCGGCCGTCTTCTTGTACGGCTCCAGCTTGTCCCAGGGGAAGACCGGAAGGCGGTCGGATACTGCGGACACGGTTACTGGCTCACTTTCCTCGGTACGGCCCGCACGGCGCGGTCACGGCAAACGCCTCGGCCCCGTACGGCGATCGCGGGCGATCGGGCCGTACGGGACCGAGGCGGCACGGTGTGCGGGCCGCTCGCGTATTACTCGGCCTGCGGCGGCAGCGCGGCGACGAAGGGGTGGTCGCGTTCGATCAGACCCAGCTTGCTGGCGCCGCCGGGCGAACCGAGCTCGTCGAAGAACTCGACGTTCGCCTTGTAGTAGTCCTTCCACTCGTCCGGGACGTCGTCCTCGTAGAAGATCGCCTCGACCGGGCAGACCGGCTCACAGGCACCACAGTCGACGCATTCGTCCGGGTGGATGTACAAGGACCGGGAGCCCTCGTAGATGCAGTCGACCGGGCACTCCTCGATGCACGCCTTGTCCTTGACGTCGACACAAGGCTGCGCGATGACGTAGGTCACGCTGTCGTTCCTCCTCGATAGGGCGCTGGCGGGCCTCCCACAGGCTCCGCCGCCTGGCGCGCGGGAGCGCGGCGTCGTCGATGCCCGCCCCTAGTATCTCCGTTCTTGGGCATGATCCGAACAGGAGGGGTGGACCGACCTGTGGAATTCTCGGCCGCCGGACGCCTCGAGGTCCGCATCACCGCCGCTGACGTGGGCAAACGCGTCTCTGTACGGCGTTTGAGCGAGCCCGGCGTGACGGAGGGGAAATTCACTGACACGCTGGGTGTTCTCACATCATGGGACGCCGGTGTGCTGGTGATCACACGGAAGAGCGGGGAGAGCGTCCGTATTGACGAGACCTCTCTGGTCGCCGGGAAGGTCGTGCCGGCCGCTCCGGCGCGGCGCCGGGGGCCGGCCGCCTCGTACGAGGAACTCGCCCGGGTCTCCTCCCGGGCCTGGCGGCCGGTGGAGAGCGAGCGGCTCGGCCAGTGGGAGCTGCGGGCCGCCTCCGGGTTCACCCGCCGGGCCAACTCGGTGCTCCCGCTCGGCGACCCGGGCCTGCCGCTCGACGCGGCGCTGGACGCCGTGCGCCGCTGGTACGGCGAGCGGGGCCTGCCCGCCTACGTGCAGACCGCGACCGGCGCCGAGGGTACCCAGGAACTGCTGGGCGCGGAGCTGGAGCGGCGCGGCTGGGTGCGGGAGGTGACCGCCGAGCTGTGGACCGGGGCCCTGGCGCCGGTCGCCGACCGGGTGGCGGCCGAGGACATGGCGGGCGTGGCGCTCGCCCGGGAGGCCGACGAGGCGTGGCTCGGCCGGTATCAGCGCAAGGGGGTGAGCGAGGTGGCCCTGAAGGTGCTGGGCGGGGGGCCGTCGGTGTGGTTCGCGTCCGTGCCGGGCGAGCAGGGGGCGGCGCCGGCCGCCATCGGACGGTGTGTCGTGGACGGACGGTGGGCCGGCTTCGCCGCCGTCGAGGTGGACCCGGGGCAGCGCCGGCGGGGGCTGGCCACCGTGGTGATGGCCGCGCTGGCCGGGCGGGCGCTCGACGAGGGTGCCTCGGCCGCCTGGCTCCAGGTGGAGACCGACAACGCGGGGGCGCGCGCCCTGTACGAGGCGCTGGGCTTCGCGCCGCATCACGCGTACCACCACTACCGGGAGCCGGGGGCTGGTGCGCCGTGAACGCGTGGGAGCCGGGGGAACCTCGGCGGCGGTTCGGTGAGGAGGCACGGGCCGAGCGGCCCGACCTGTCCGTGCTGTGCCTGCTGATGGGGGCGGAGGCGGACCGGGCGCTGGACGAGGCCGGTCTGGACGCCGCCCAGGTCGAGCTGGACGCGCTGGCCGGGCAGGTGCCGTTCCGGCCGGGCGGTCCGCGGGCGTGGGCGGAGGCCCTGCGCGAGCTGCTGGGTGAGCGGTACGGGTTCCGCGGCTCCCCCGCGGACTACCGATTGCTGGAGTCCTCGCTGCTGCACGAGGTGCTGCGGCGCCGGCGCGGGCTGCCGATCCTGCTGTCCGTGGTGTGGATGGAGGTGGCGCGCAGGGCGGGGGCGCCGGTGTACGGCGTGGCCCTGCCGGGGCACTTCGCGGTGGGGTTCGGGCCGCCCGGCGACCTGGAGCGGCAGGTGCTCGTCGATCCCTTCGACGGGGGCCGGGTGCTCACGGCCGGTGACGCGGAGCGGCTGGTGGGCGGGGCGACGGGGGCCCTGCTGGAGCCGTCGATGCTGACGCCGGCCGAACCGCTGGACGTGGTGATGCGCATCCTGAACAACATCCGGTCGTGGGCGGCTGCCCGGCCCGAGCGGTCCGACGTGGCGCTGTGGGCGGTGGAGCTGTCGCTGCTGGTGCCGTCCCACCCGGCGCGGTTGCGCTACGAGCGGGGGCAGGTGCTGGTGCGGCGCGGGGACTTCCTCGGCGGGGCGGCGGAGCTGGAGGAGTACGCGGGGCTGGTGGAGGTGGTGGACGAGGCCGCCGCCGCGCGTGTGCGGCAGGAGGCCCGGGCCGCGCGGGCCCTGATGAACTGACCCGGCGCCGGGACCGCCGGGACCGCCCGTCCCGGCCGGCCCGCCGTGACGGCCGGCACCTCCGGGCCGGTCCGCCGTGACGGACAGCAACTCCCCGGCCGGTCCGCCGTCACAGCCACCACCTCCCCCGGCCAGGCCCCGTCACAGCCAGCGCCTCCCCCAGCCAGGCCCCGTCACAGCCAGCGCCTCCCCCAGCCAGGCCCCGTCACAGCCAGCACCCCTCCCGACCGGTCCCCCGTCACAGCCAGCCCTTCTCCCGCGCCGTCCGCACCGCCTCGGCGCGGTTGCGCACCGCCAGCTTCTGGATGGCTGTGGACAGGTAGTTGCGGACCGTGCCCTGGGACAGGTGCAGGGCCGCCGCCAGTTCGGCGTTGGTCGAGCCGTCGGCCGCCGCGCGCAGGACCTCCCGCTCGCGCTCCGTCAGCGGGTTCGCGCCGTCGGCGAGGGCCGCCGCCGCGAGGGCGGGGTCGATGACGCGTTCGCCGGTCAGGACCGTGCGGATGGCGTCGGCGAGCCGGGCGGCGGGGGCGTCCTTGACGAGGAAGGCGTCGGCGCCGGCCTCCATGGCGCTGCGCAGGTAGCCGGGGCGGCCGAAGGTGGTGAGGACGACCAGCTTCATCCCGGGGAACTCCGTGTGCAGCCGGGCCGCCGCCTCGATGCCCGTCGCCCCCGGCATCTCGATGTCGAGGAGGGCCACGTCGACGTCGTGCCGGCGGGCGGCCGCGAGGACCTCGTCGCCGCGTGCCACCTGGACGACCACCTCGATGTCGTCCTCGAGGCCGAGCAGGGCGGCGAGCGCCTCGCGGACCATCGACTGGTCCTCCGCCAGAAGGACCCTGATCGTGCGGCTCATGCGCCGGATCCTACGCTCGGCGGGAAGTCCGCCGGGACACGGGCGACCAGGCGGAAGCCGTGCCTGGTACCGCCCGCCTCCAGGGTGCCGCCCGCCTTCTGGAGGCGTTCGCCCAGACCGGTCAGGCCGTTGCCGGGTCCGCCGTCGGCGCCCCCGGAGCCGTCGTCCTCGACGACGAGTTCGAGGACGGGCCCGTCGAGGCTCTGCCGGCGCAGGAGCTCCACCGTGCAGCGGCGGGCGCCGCTGTGCCGGACGACGTTGGTGACCGCCTCGCGCAGGGCCCAGGCGAGGGCGGACTCGCTCTGCTCCGCCACACCGGCCAGTACGTCGGCCAGATCGGGGTCGGCGGGGACGCGGGCGGTGACGCCGGCCGCGGTGAGGGCGACCCCGGCGCCGGCGAGTTCCGTGGCGAGGCGCGGGCGGCGGTAGCCGGTGACGGCCTCCCGGACGTCGACCAGAGCCTGCCGGCTGACCTGCTCGATGTCGGCGACCTGCTGGGCGGCCTGGTCGGGACGGTCCGGAAGCATCCGGCCGGCCAGCTCGCTCTTCAGCGTGATCAGTGACAGCGAGTGCCCCAGCAGGTCGTGCAGGTCCCGGGCGAGGCGCAGCCGCTCCTCGTTGGCGGCGAGCTGGGCGACGGTGGCGCGGGCCTCGCGCAGGGCGATGGTGGTGCGGACGAGCTCGCGCACGCCCGTCATGGCGAAACCGCCGAGCAGGGCCGGCACGAGCAGCCCGGCCAGGTACGCCCGGCCGCCCGGCACCGCGCAGGCGAGCACCGCCATCAGCGCGCAGGCGGCCGGGATCGTCCAGCGGGCCATGCGCGGGGGCAGGGCGGCACCGGAGGCGATGGAGACGTAGACGAAGAGGACCAGCCATTCGCGGCCCAGGGCGAGCACGAGGACCGTGGACTGGGCCGCGAGGACGCCGAGCGAGCCGAGGACCAGGGCGTTGCGCTCACCGCGGCCGGTGCGGAAGATCAGCACCAGGTACGACGCGACGAAGGCGGCGAGGGCGGTCCAGCCGAGGACCTGGGCGCCCGCGCTGTGTCCGCCGTGCAGGAGGTCGGTGACGGGCGCGCTCAGGTACACCAGCCAGACGGCGGTCCACAGCGACTTGACGAGCCGTTGCCGGCGGTTCTCCGGACGCTGTCCGATGCCGATGCCTCTCACGCCTTCAGCGTGTCCTTCCGGTACAGCCAGGCCGCTCCGCCGGTGAACAGGGCGAAGGAGACGGCGAGGATCGCGATGTCCTGGACGCGAGGGGCCCGGCTCTGCTCGATGGCCTGCCCCAGGGCAGCGTACGCGTGGGTGGGCACCCACTTCGCGAGGGACTGCAACCAGGCCGGGAAGCTGGTCGTCGGCATCCACAGGCCGCCGAGGAGGGAGAGCCCGAAGTAGATGATCATCGTGATCGGGCGGACCGAGTCACCGGTGGCGAGGTAGCCGAGGGCGACGCCGAGGGCCGCGAAGACGAGGCTGCCGGCCCAGATGGCGCCGGTGAGCGCGCACCACTGCCAGGCGTCGAGGCGTACGTCCTTCACGACGGCGGCGACGGCGAGGACGACGACGATGGACGGCAGGCTGACGACGGCGGCGCTCGCGGTCTTGGCGAGGACGTAGCCGCGGCCCGGCAGCGGCGTCAGCCGCAGCTGCCGTACCCAGCCGCTCGCGCGCTCCTTGGCGATGCGTTCGCTGTTGCCCATCAGGACGGCCGTGAGGGCGCCGAAGGAGGCCATGGAGACCATCATGTAGGTCGGCAGGGTCAGGCCGGTGCCGGCGATCTCGGTGGTGCTGTCGGCGCCGCCCGCGACGAGCAGGAACAGGACCGACGGGTAGACCACCGAGAAGAACAGGAACTTGCGGTTGCGCAGGGCGCGGGTGAGCTCCAGCGCGATCAGGGCGTTCATGCGGTGCGTGCCTCCTCGGCGGCGGTGAGGGTGACGAAGGCCTGTTCCAGGCCGAGCCCGGTGACCTCCAGGTTGCGGGGGCGCAGGCCGAGGCCGTAGAGGGCGTGGACGGTGGCGTCGGCGTCGGCGGAGTGGATGCGGACGGTCCGGCCGGAGACGGTGAGGGCGGTGAGGCGGGGCAGGGCGCGCAGGGCGGACTCGTCGACCGGGCCGTCGGGCAGGTCGAAGGAGATCCGCCGGCCGCCGGCCCTCGCCTTGATCTCGGCGGCCGTGCCGTCGGCGAGCAGGCGGCCGCGGTGCAGGACGAGGACGCGGTCGGCGATCGCGTCGGCCTCCTCCAGGTAGTGCGTGGCGAACAGGACCGTGCGTCCCTGCTCGGCCTGTTCGCGCATGGTGGCCCAGAACGCGCGCCGGGCGGTGACGTCCATGCCGGTGGTGGGCTCGTCCAGGACGGTCAGGTCGCTGTCCCCGGCGGTGGCGAGGGCGAAGCGGACGCGCTGGGCCTGGCCGCCGGAGAGCTTGTCGGCCTTGCGGTCGGCGATCCGGGTGAGGCCCGCGCGGGCCATCACGTCGGCGGGCCGGTGCGGCCGGGGGTGCAGCCGGCAGGCGAGGGCGACCAGTTCGGCGACGGTGACCCCGTCCATCAGGCCCCCGCTCTGGAGCATCGCGCCGACGCGTCCGGCGACGATCGCCTCGCGCGGGCTGGTGCCGAGGACGCGGACGGTGCCGCTGTCGGCGTCCTTCAGGCCGAGGAGGAGGTCCAGGGTGGTGGACTTGCCGGCCCCGTTGGGCCCGAGCAGGGCCACGGTCTGCCCCGGGTGCAGGGTGAGACTGAGGCCGTCCACCGCCCGTACGTCCCCGAAGCCCTTGCCGACCTGGTCGAACTCGACCACCGGTGTTGTCGTCGTCATGCGTCGATCGTCGCGCCGGGGGCCCGGCCGGCGGCAGTGTCGGCCGTCCGGAGTGCCGCATGACAGATGTCATGCGGGCGCTGTGCGGGTGCCATGCGTGGCGCCATGCGGGTTTCGTGCTCCGGCGGGCCCGGACAAGGCCGTTCCCGGCCGGGACGCGCGAGGGGCACCCGGCGGTGGTGCCGGGTGCCCCTCGCGGAGGTGGTGCGTCAGCTCGGGTCGGTCTCGATGACCCCGACCCGGTCGGTGGTGCTCTTCAGCGCCAGGCGCAGGGCTCCGATGACGTCCTGGACGGTGACATCGGTCTTCTGGCCGGTGGCGCGGGTGATCTTGACGCCGTCGAAGGTGCCGCCGTACAGCTCCTTCAGCGCCGCCTCGTCGTAGCTGTCGACGAGCTTGCCGTCGACGGCCTTGACCTCGAGGAACTTCCAGAGGGAGTTCTCGGGGCTGAAGGCGACGCTGTGCGCCGCGTCGGTCTGGACCGTGACGGTGCCGGACATCGCCGGTTCGGCGAACTCCTTCATCATCCGGTCGACCTCGGCGTCGGTGACCGTCGGCTGCTTGGTGGTCGTCGGGACCTTCACCGGTGCGGTGGTGCCGTTCTCCACCAGGGCCCGGTAGGCGGCCACGACGGCCGTCTCGGCCTGGGTCGCGTCGATGCCCTTGCCGGCCTTGCCGTAGACGGCGACGGCCTTGCCCGCCTTGAACGTGATCGAGCCGTCGGTGGCCGAGCCGGAGCCGCCCGCGGCGCTCTCCAGGGCGGCCTGGAGCTTCTCCTCGTCGACCGGCATGACCGGCTCGACCACGCGCTGCTGCCCGAACAGCGAGCCGATCACCGAGACGGGGTTGTAGTCGCTGTGGGCCGCCTCGTCGACCGTGGCCTGCATGTCGAACTGGAGGCCCGCCTGGTCCGGCTTCAGGGTGACGGTGCCGCCGTCCACGGACAGCTTCAGCGCCTGGTTCACCCGGGTGTCGAAGGCGCTGTCCAGCTTCTTGACGGCGTCGTCACGGGTGCCGCCGCCGATGTCCACGCCGAGCACGGTGGTGCCCTTGGGCACGTCGGAGTGGTTCATCAGCAGGCCGGCCCCGTAGGCGCCGGCGGCGCCGACGACGATCAGGCCGCCGAGCAGGACCAGCTTGCTGCGGCCCTTCTTCTTTTTCTTCTTCGAGCCGGCGGCGGGCGTGCTCTGCGCGGCCGGCTCGGTCTGCTGCGGCGGGGTGTGCGGCAGCGGCCCGTCGGGGTGCGCGCCGGGCGCGAACGGCCCGCCGGGACCGGCGCCCTGGCCGCCTGGGGGCACGACCGGGATGCCGCTGGTGACGGTCTGGCCGGAGACGTTGTCATGACGGCCGTAGCCGCCGCCCGGGCCCGGCTCGGGGGCCGGCTGCTGCGGGGTGAGGATCGCGGTGTCGTCGCTGAGACCGCCACCGGGGAAGAGCGGCCCGGTGCCGGGGCCGCCCTGCACGCCCAGGCCACCGGGACCGCCCGGACCCGCCTGCGCGCCGGGACCGCCGGGCACGCCAGGGCCGCCGGGGCCGCCGGGTGCCTGGGGAGCGCGGGGGGCGCCCACCGTGCCGGTGGCGGCGCCGGGCGCCGTGCCGTTCATCGGCGGGATCATCGGGCCGTCGCCGGTGACCGGGCCGCCGGTCGGGCCGGCGGGGCCCTGCGGGCCGCTCCTGCCCCCGCGGCCACCGCCGCCCGGACCGCTGAAGTCCCTCGGCCCGCCGGGGGCGTCCGCGCCGGTGAAGCCGTTCGGCCCGCCGGGCGCACCGGCCGGCGCGCCCGGAACACCCGGAACACCCGCCGCGCCGGGGACGCCGCCCTGGCCGTTCGCCGGGGCGTAGCCGTTCCGGCCGCCGCCGTCGTCCGGGACGTACGGCAGGTCGTCGCGGCGCGGCTCGGTGCCGCCGCCCTGCCCCGGACGCGTACCGCCCGCCAGCGGGCCCGCGGCGAGCGCCTCGGTCACGTCGAAGGAGCCGGTGCCGCCGCCGTGCCCCGGAGCCACCGGACCGCCGGTGGCACCACCGGGCAGCCCGGCGCCGTTCGCACCGCCGGAGCGGGGGGCGCCCGGCGTGCTCATCGGGCCGCCGGCACCACCGGGCCGCCCGGAGCCCGGACGCGCGCCACCGGGCGCGCCGGCACCGGGTCCGGCCGGACGCGGGGCGCCGCCGCCCGCGGCGCCGTTGGCGCCCGCGGGCGAACCGCCCGCGGCCGCGGCCCCGTTGGCCGGGCCGCCGCCCTGACCGGGCTTGCCCGGCGCGGACTTGCGCGGCGCGAACCAGTCGCTGGTCTTCTCCCCGGTCGCCGTCGCCTGCGCGGCGGGCTGTTCGGCGGCGCTCGCGGCGGACGCGGAACTCCCTTTCCCGGCGGCCGCGGACGCCGCCGGGGCGCCCGCTTCCGCGGCGGAGCCCTGCGGCTGCGCGTCGGCACCGCCGTCGCCCGCGCCCTCGGCGTCCGCCACGGGCTTGCGCACGACGACCGGCGGAATGGGCCGCGACCCGGGGATGTTGATCCGGATCCGGGTCGTCAGCGTGGTCTCGGTCTTGCGTTCCTCCGGCTGCGCGGCCGAACGGCCCGCGTCCGCACCGCCGTCGGCCACCACCGGGGTGCCGTAGGGCGGCGTGCCCGAGGGGTATGCGGCTCCGCCGCGCCCGTGGGGCCCGGAGGACGGACTGTCAGTTTCACGACTCAAGGCAGGTTCTCCAGGTTGGCTCCGCCGCCCGCCACGACCTCAGAGGCGGCCCGGCGGCGCGCACCACCATACTGGCCACTTCTGGCGCTTATCCCACGACCGCCACCGAAACCCGCACCGGACCCGCACGGCCCTGGTACGGCGAAGCGGTACGTCACTTGTCAAGTCGGACGTCGTCGCCGACCGGTTGCCGTCCCGGAGCAAGGGTGGCGCAGATCACAGCCAGCGCCATACCGCCGAGCAGGAAGAGGTAGGAGCCGCCTCCCGCGCCGAACATGAAGTCGCCTTCGGGGCGGGCCGTGGTGAGCAGGACGACGGCGATCATCCAGCCCGCGGCGGGGGCGACGGCCCCGCCCCGGCCGCGGAGGGCGCGCGCCCCGCCGAGGAAGAGGCCGGCGGCGCCCGCGAGCGCGAGCAGCAGTCCGCCCGGGAACCAGCCGGACTGGACGAGCGCCCCGGCGGCGCCGGTGACCGCGCCGAGCAGCAGCAGGCCCAGGTAGGCGGCGGCCCGTCCGGCGGAGGGCGGACGCAGCGGCTGGGCGAGCGGGGAGCCGTGACCGGACATCAGGCCTCCTCCCCGACGCCGGCGAA
This sequence comes from Streptomyces sp. NPDC059895, assembly GCF_042731035.1. Taxonomy (NCBI): domain Bacteria; kingdom Bacillati; phylum Actinomycetota; class Actinomycetes; order Kitasatosporales; family Streptomycetaceae; genus Streptomyces; species Streptomyces sp. NPDC059895. The sequence continues at coordinate 105,645 of NZ_JBHWKO010000022.1, read as the reverse complement.
CAGGTCGGTCTCCCGGCCGGGGCCCGCCGCCGGACCGCCGCGCACCAGTTCGTAGTACTCGGTGGTGAACAGGGGTTGTGCGAGCTCGTTGGAGAGCGCGAAGGAGCGCCCGTCGGGGGCGACCTCGATCTGGGTGGCGTGCGCACGCATCGCGGCGGCCTTGGCGGCGGCGTGGGCGGTGCCGTCGATCTCGGTGGTGATCCGCTCGTCGTCGACGACGCCGGGGACGTCCCCGACCGTCGCGCTCTCGGGGAAGGGCAGGCCGGGCAGCTCGTCCCGGAGCCGGTCGAAGGCGGCCTCGGCGACGGAGCGCGGGACGCGGTTCCAGTAGACCTTGGGGACGCTCCAGCCGGCGTCGGCGGCCCGCTCCACGGCGCGCATGGCGACGCGGTGGGCCTGGATGTGGTCGGGGTGGCCGTAGCCGCCGTCGTCGTCGTAGGCGACGAGCACCTGGGGGCGCAGCTCCAGGATCACCTCGGCGAGCAGGGCGGCGGCGCCGTCGACGTCGGCCTGCCAGAAGCAGCCGGGGTCGTCGTTGTCGGGGATGCCCATCATCCCGGAGTCGGCGAAGCGGCCGGCGCCGCCGAGCAGCCGGACGTCGTGCACGCCGAGCTCCGCCGTGGCGGCCCGCAGCTCGCGCAGGCGGTGCTCACCGAGGGCGGCGCCGGTGAGGTGCCGCAGCTCCGGCGGGATGACCTCGCCGCGTTCACCGAGGGTGCAGGTGACCAGGGCCACGTGCGCCCCGTCGGCCGCGTACCCGGCCATGGTCGCGCCGTTGTTGATCGACTCGTCGTCCGGGTGCGCGTGCACCAGCAGCAGACGTCGAGCGGGCAGTTCCGTCATGGGCCCAACCCTACGAGGCGGACACCCGTCCCCGGCCGCCTACCCGGCCGACTCCCGCCGCGCCGCCGCGTACGGGGGCGATGGCGAGCGCGAGGCGCTCATTCCGTCCCGATGGTGTCGTTCACGGCTGCCTCGGGGAGCCGCCGCGCCCCGCCGGGGCGGGAGCGACGGCTCACCGGGAGGATCAGGCGACGCCGTCCGGCTTCACGAAGATGTCCTCGGCGGACGGGACGGTGACGGCACGGGTGAGCCACTGGCGCAGGAGGTCGGGGTCGTCGCAGCCGGCGATGCGCTCGCGGGTCCCCTCGGGGACGTTCAGGCCCCGCGCCTCCAGGACGAGCAGGATGTCCTCCGCACGCCCCTGGGCACGCCCCTCGTCACGGATCTCTTCGGAGATGGACGACTTGTAGAAGGAAAGGTCCACGGCCACCAGGGTCCTCCAGATTTCCGCGGCCCGGCGCACGCTGTCCAGGCCTCGTGTGGTGAGTTCGATAATGGGGTCGGCGACGGTCTCGGGCACGTCCTGCAGAGCGGTGGACAGGGCCTTCAGTATCCCATTCACGTCGCGATCCTTCGCGTGCGTGATGGCGCACAGGGTGGCCAGTGCGAGGTCGGCGCCGGCCTCCTCCGGGTCGGTGATGAAGGGCATGTTGTGCGGCCCGGCCACGAGCGGGCGCAGCGTCAGCGCGGCCCACCAGCCGGGTCCGATGGACACGGGCCGGGCAGCCCACTCGGCTGTGGCCCGATCCTGGCAGACCACGAGCAACAGGGGCGGGATCTTGTACTTGGCGTACAGGAAGGACAGGTAGTACGCCCAGCTGGCGGCTTTGTCCGGGTCCTTCGCACTCTGGGCTTCGACGGCCAGAAGGATCGGGGCGTCGCCGTCGAGTCGCAGCAGTGTGTCGACACGACGTTCGACAGGCCGAGTCTCCGTGACATCGGTGGGCAGAACTGTCACGGACGTGGGCTGGATGGAGGGGAGGCCGAGCACCTTGGAGACACCCGTGAACAGGCCGGGGTACTCCTGGAAGATGCGGTGCATCGCCTCGTGGGACGAGTTGACCATGCGGTTCCTTTGCTTGTTCGGTCTTCAGACGGCCACTGCCGACCGCGCTCGGCAGTCGCGGCAGGGGCCTGGTTCGGGCCCGCGGAAGCCTCGGTCGCAGCCGTCGCAGTTCCGCAGGGGGTGCCGGACGGCCGGCGGCGGGACGACGGAGGCGCCGTACGGAGGCAGGGGCGGCATCAGGGCCGTGAGGCGGTGGGCCAGGAAGGCAGCGGGACGACGGAGGCCCTCGGGCGGCAGGTCGGCGGAGAGGGCCTGGCGTACGGCGGTGGGGCTGACGTCCCGCTCCAGCCAGGCGGCGACACCGGGGGCCAGGTGGGCCGTGTCGCAGGCGGAGAGGAGGAGGCGGGAGTCGTGGCGGCGGAGACCGGCGAGGAGGTCGGTCGCCGCTTCGAGGAGCTTGGGGTAGGGGTGCGAGGGGCGCGGCACGTCGGGGAGGGCCTTGCGGGGCGCGGACGGCCTCGGCCCGGCGGGGACCGTCCTCGGGGTGTGCTCGGTGGCGACCGCAGCGGTACGGCGGTGGTGGCCGGGCTGGTTGCAGGAGACCGTACGGGTGACGATGCGGCCGTCGGGGATGCGCTCGCGCTCGCGACGGAGGTAGCCGTGGGCCTCCAGTTCGCGCAGGGCGGCGGCGATACGGGTCGCGCCCTCGGGGAAGCGCGCGACGAGGGACTTGATGTCGACGCGGGCGCCCTTGGGCAGGGACTGGATGTACACGGCCAGCCCGATGGCCAGGAGGGACAGTTCCCTGTGCTGGGCGAGATGGTTGCCGATCACCGTGAAGCGGGTGGTGCGGCGGGCGTTGTCGTGGACGAGACCGCCGAAGTGCCGCCGTTTCGGGGGTTTGTCGGCGGTAGGACGGGACCGGGCGTGCGGGCGCACGCTAGGGTTCTGCGTATCCATCGGGAAGGGCTCGACTTCCTTGGTGGTCAGGCCCTCGCCTTGGGATTGCAGCCCGGCGAGGGCCGTCTCATGTCTGCGGTGTGGTGCTGCGTTGCGCTGAGAGTAGGGCAGGCAACGCCCCACAAATCCAGCCCAATCGGCGATATTCACTCGGGCGAGTGAGAGCCCGCCGGCGGGCGGGAGGGGTGGGGCTTGGTGGGGTGATTTCTCCATCGTCGGTCTTGGAAAAAGCCGCCCGTGGCACCGGAACGCGAGGGCGCGGGTTCCGGCCGGAACGCGGATGCGGAGTGGACGGTTCCCCGGATCGCGTCACCCGGAGCGGCCGCACCCCCTTACCGTGACGAGTGACGACACCATTGCGGACGGTGACCGTCCGGAGGTTGTCCGGTCGTGTCAAGGCCGTCTCGGGCTGCCGTGCGGGTAGGGGCGTCGCGCCACGTTCGGACGACGGAGGGGTGCGGGACGCAGCAGGTGGACGGCCGGGTCTTGGACCGGCCCACGGCCGAGGCGGACGAGCCGGGCTGGGAGGTGGAGCCCGACGACGAGTGGGGCATCGCGGTCGTCGCCACGGTGGGACGGCAGATCAGGCTGCGGCGCGAGGCCGTGGGGATGCGCGCCGGCCAGTTCGCGGAGGCCCTCGGGTACGGCGAGGACCTGATCTACAAGATCGAGGGCGGGAAGCGGATTCCCCGGCCGGAGTTCCTGGACAGGGCGGACGAGCTGCTGGGGGCGGGTGGACTGCTGGCGGCGATGAAGGAGGACGTGGAGAAGGTCCGGTACCCCAGGAAGCTCCGGCAGTTGGCGGAGATGGAGGCAAAGGCCGCGGAGCTGCTCTCGTACGGCAACCACGATCTGCACGGTCTGCTACAGACGGAAGAGTACGCACGGGCGCTGCTGAAGACGCGGCGACCGGTGACCCCCGAAGACCAACTGGAGCAGGCTGTGGCGGCGCGCATGGCCAGGAAGGCGATCTACGAGCGCTCACCAGCCCCTGAACTCAGCTTCATCCTGGAAGAGACGACGCTGAGGCGCCCGGTCGGAGGCAAGATGGTGTGGCGCCGGCAGCTCGAACACCTGCTGGAGGCCTCGCTGTTGAGGAACGTCGACATTCAGATGATGCCGACAGACCGCTGGGACCACCCTGGGACGGGAGGGCGGATCCAGGTGCTGAAGTTCCTGGACGGCACGGCAGTTGGGCGCATAACCGACGAGTTCAACGGCCGTCCCGTCCACGACCCGAAGCAGCTCCGGATCCTTGAACTGCGCTATGGCGTCATCCGGGCGAGGCTCTGGCCACACGGGAGTCACCGGCCTTCGTCGAGCAACCGGTGGGAGAGACATGATCCGCAAGAACTCTGCCGAAGACGCGTTCACGTTGGCGTGGTTCAAGAGCAGTTACAGCGACAGCAGCAACCCGAACGACTGCGTCGAGATCGCCACCACCCCCGACACCATCCACGTCCGCGACTCCAAGCACACCGAAGGACCACGCCTCCGGCTCTCGCCGGGAGCCTGGGCCGCCTTCGTGCCGTACGCGTCCGAGGGCTGACGGTCCGCTCGCCCCGGACCGAGGGGAGAACGCCCGAAGCCGGGTGGCTTACGGACCCCGATCCGGGGAAGGCGCGGGAATAGTCGACCGGAGCCGGGCTCCGGTCGACCGCTCACCGGAGCCACGGGCCGACGCGCGTCAGAACTTGATACTGCCGATCATGCTTGCCACGCTCGTCGTCAGATCGCTGATCGTCCCCGCCATGGTGGAGGAGGCGAGATAGAAGCCGAGCAGCATGCAGACGACCGCGTGACCGCCCTTCAGCCCTGACTTCTTGATCAGCAAGAAGACGATGATCGCCAGCAGCACCACCGCCGAAATCGAGAGTGCCACGGCGGCTCACCTCCAAGAACCCGGGAACGTGGGGGAAAGTACAGAGCGGGGAACGCGTAAAACCGTACAACTGCCAGCAGGTTCATACCCACACAGCGCTAGTGATCATAACTATGAGTGCGTGCGCATCGAGTGGCGCACAGCCGCACAAGGGGGCGCATGGCCAATATGGTCGGGGTATGACGACCGAGTCGGACTCCTTCCCCCGGCGGCTCGCCCGCACCCAGCGTTTCACGCTCGGCGCGCCGCGTTCGTTCACGGTGGCCCCCGACGGCTCCCGTGTTGTGTTCCTCCGCTCGTCCTCCGGCACGGACCGGGCGAACGCACTGTGGGTGCTCGATCCGGCGGACGGCCGGGAGCGCGTGGCGGCGGACCCACGCGCCCTCCTGGGCGGCGCCCCGGAGGACCTCCCGCCCGAGGAGCGGGCACGCCGCGAGCGCAGCCGTGAGGGCGGCGCCGGCATCGTCGGCTACGCCACCGACGAGACCGTCGAGTTGGCGTCTTTTGCCTTGTCAGGGCGGCTTTTCACAGCGGAGCTGCGGGCCGGTACGGCGCGCGAACTCCCCGTCGCGGGGCCGGTGGTCGACCCCCGCCCCTCCCCCGACGGACGGCTGGTGGCATACGTCGCCCGGGGCGCGCTGCGGGTGGTGGGTGCGGAGGGGGAGGGCGACCGGGCGGTCGCCGCACCGGAGTCGGAGCCGGTTTCCTATGGATTGGCCGAGTTCATCGCGGCGGAGGAGATGGGGCGTTCGCGGGGGTTCTGGTGGTCCCCGGAGTCCGACCGGCTGCTCGTGGCGCGGGTGGACGACACGCCGGTGGAACGGTGGTGGATTTCCGATCCGGCCCATCCGAAACGTGACCCAAAACACGTGCCGTATCCAGCTGCCGGGACGGCCAACGCGGAGGTCCGGCTGTTCGTGTTCGGCCTCGACGGGGTGCGCACGGAGGTCGTCTGGGACCGTGCACGCTACCCGTATCTGGCGCGAGTGCACTGGTCAGCGGGGGGTGCGCCACTGCTGCTCGTCCAGGCTCGCGACCAGCGAACTCAGGTGTACCTGGCGGTGGACGCCGGCTCCGGGGCGACCCGGATGGTGCACGCCGACGAAGATCGAGAATGGCTTGATCTTTTCCCTGGAGTGCCGTGCTGGAGCCCGTCGGGACAACTTGTCCGAATCACCGACGAGGGCGGTGCGCGGGTCCTCGCGGTCGGCGACCGGCCGCTGACGGGAGCGCAGCTGCACGTGCGGGCGGTGCTGGACGTGACGGCCGACGACGTGCTGGTCTCGGCGTCGGCCGGGGAGGACGCGGCGGCGCGGGAGACGGGCGAGGTGCACGTCTACCGCGTCGGCGAACTCGGCGTCGAGCGCCTCTCGCGGGAGCCGGGGGTGCACTCGGCGGTGCGCTCGGGGGGCGTGACCGTGATGGTATCGGCGGTGCCCGACCGGCCGGGGAGCCGGGCACTGGTCCAGCGCGACGGGAAGACCGTGGCGACTGTCCGGTCGTATGCGGAAGATCCCGGTCTGTCCCCCCGCGTGCGCTTCACCGAGGGGGGCGCACGGAAAATCCCGTGCGCCGTGCTTATGCCTACGGACTACCCCGGTGACACCTCACTGCCGGTGCTCCTCGACCCCTACGGCGGGCCGCACGGGCCCCGGGTGCTCGCCGCGCACAACGCGCACCTGACCTCCCAGTGGTTCGCCGACCAGGGCTTCGCGGTGGTCGTCGCGGACGGCCGGGGCACGCCCGGCCGCTCCCCCGGCTGGGAGAAGGCGATCCACCAGGACTTCACGGTCGCCCTCGACGACCAGATCGAGGCGCTCCGGGACCTGGCCCGGAGCCACCCCCTGGACCTGTCCCGGGTGGCGGTCCGCGGCTGGTCCTTCGGCGGCTACCTGGCGGCCCTGGCGGTGCTGCGCCGCCCGGACGTCTTCCACGCGGCCGTCGCGGGCGCCCCCGTGACCGACTGGCGGCTCTACGACACCCACTACACCGAGCGGTACCTCGGCGACCCGGCCACGGCCGCCGGGACGTACGCGCACAACTCGCTCGTCACCGACGAGGGACTCTCCGCGCCGGCCGCCGGCCCCCACCGCCCGCTGATGATCGTGCACGGTCTCGCCGACGACAACGTGGTCGTCGCCCACGCCCTGCGCCTGTCCTCCGCCCTGCTGGCCGCCGGCCGCCCGCACGAGGTGCTGCCGCTGTCCGGGGTCACGCACATCACCCCGCAGGAACAGGTCGCGGAGAACCTGCTGCTGCTCCAGGTGGACTTCCTCAAGCGGTCCCTGGGCCTCACGGGCGGCGCCGACGGGCGCCTCGGCGGCTGAGACACGGCAACGGGCCGGGAGACATGGCGCTCCCGGCCCGTTTCACGGCACCCGCACGGCCGTACGCTGTTCAGCCTGACGCGTCCGTATATCGGAACAGGGTCGGCCAAGTTGCCTGCGTGTTAACGCGGTTGCTGCACAAATGTGCCGCTATGCGCCTCCGTGGGCACGATCTCCGCGCGACCGCTCCGGCGGAACCACGTTCTCCTCCTCCGCGAAGTGGCAGGCCGAGTCGTGGGCCGCGGGGCCGCCCACGGCACGGAACCGCGCCGGGACCGCGAGCGCCGGCACCTCCACCGCGCACCGCTCCCGCGCCTTCCAGCAGCGGGTGCGGAAGCGGCAGCCGGAGGGGATGTTCGTCGGGGACGGCACATCACCCGAGAGGATGATCCGCTCCCGGCGCTCCCGCGCCTCGGGGTCGGGCACGGGCACCGCCGACAGCAGGGCCTGGGTGTAGGGGTGGGTGGGATGGTCGTAGATCTCGGTGTCGCTGCCGGTCTCCACGATCCGCCCGAGGTACATCACCCCGACCCGGTCCGAGATGTGGCGCACGACGGACAGGTCGTGCGCGATGAACAGGTACGACAGCGCGAACTCGCTCTGGAGCCGGTCGAGGAGGTTGACCACCTGGGCCTGGACCGACACGTCCAGCGCGGAGACCGGCTCGTCGGCGACGATCACCTCCGGGCGCAGGGCGAGCCCGCGCGCGATGCCGATGCGCTGGCGCTGGCCGCCGGAGAACTGGTGCGGATAGCGGTTGACGTACTCGGGGTTGAGGCCCACGACGTCCAGCAGCTCCCGCACCCGCCGCCGCCGGTCGCCCTTCGGGGCCGCCTCGGGGTGGATCTCGTACGGCTCCCCGACGATGTCCCCGACCGTCATCCGCGGGTTGAGGGAGGTGTACGGGTCCTGGAAGACCATCTGGATGTTGCGGCGGACGGCCTTGAGGGCCCTGCCCGACAGCCTGGTGACGTCCTCGCCCCGGTACCGGATGCGGCCCGCCGTCGGCCGCTCCAGGTGCACCAGCATCTTCGCGACCGTGGACTTGCCGCAGCCCGACTCCCCCACGATGCCCAGGGTCTCGCCCCGGCCGAGCGCGAAGTCGACGCCGTCGACGGCCTTCACCGCGCCGACCTGCTTCCTGAAGAGGACGCCCCGGGTGAGCGGATAGTGCTTGACGAGACCGCTCACCTCCAGGATCGGCTCAGCTGTCGGCACCATGCAGGCACTCCCTCCAGAAGTGGCAGGCGCTGCCCCTGTGCTCGTCCACCGCGTACAGCGGCGGCACGTCGGTCCGGCACACGTCCCGGGCCATCGGGCAGCGCGGGTGGAAGGGGCAGCCGGGCGGGATGTCCATGAGGTTGGGCGGCAGGCCCTTGATGGCGTAGAGGTCCCGGCCCTTGCGGTCCAGGCGCGGGATGGAGTCCAGCAGCCCCCGGGTGTAGGGGTGGGCCGGCGCCTTGTAGAGGTCGTGCACCGGGGCCGACTCCACGATCCGGCCCGCGTACATCACGGCGATGCGGTCGGCGACGTCGGCGACCACGCCCAGGTCGTGCGTGATGAGGATCAGGCCCATGCGGTACTCGCGCCGCAACTCGGCGAGCAGGTCCATGACCTGGGCCTGCACGGTGACGTCGAGGGCGGTGGTCGGCTCGTCGGCGATGACGAGCGCCGGTTCCAGGGCCAGCGCCATCGCGATCATGATGCGCTGGCGCATGCCGCCGGAGAACTGGTGCGGGTAGTCCCTGAGCCGTTCCCTCGCCCCCGGGATGCGTACCCGGTCCATCAGCTCGACGGCGCGGGCCCGCGCGTCCTTGCGTGACAGGCCCCGGTGGACGACGAACATCTCGCCGAGCTGGTCGCCCACGCAGAGCACGGGGTTGAGGGCGGACAGCGCGTCCTGGAAGATCATCGCCAGCTGCGCGCCCCGGACCGCGCGGCGCTCCTCCTCCGTCAGCTTCAGCAGGTCCCGGCCGCGGAAGAGGATCTCGCCGCCGGTGATCCGCCCGGGCGGGGTGTCGAGGATGCCCATGACCGCCTGGGCGGTGACGGACTTGCCGGAGCCGGACTCGCCGAGCACCGCGAGGGTCTCGCCCGCGTCGACGCCGTAGCTGACGCCGTTGACGGCCTTCGCGACGCCGTCGCGAAGGCGGAACTCGATGTGCAGGTCGCGTACGTCGAGCAGCATGACGCCGTCACCTCAGCTTCGGGTCGAGGGCGTCGCGCACCGCGTCGCCGAGCATGATGAACGCGAGGACGGTGACCGCCAGCGCGCCGGAGGGCCACAGCAGGGCGTGCGGGGCGTTGCGGATGTAGGGGGAGGCGGCGGAGATGTCGATGCCCCAGGAGACGGTCGGCGGTTTCAGGCCGACGCCGAGGTAGGACAGGGTCGCCTCCAGCGCGATGTACGTGCCGAGCGCGATGGTCGCCACGACGATCACCGGGGCGACGGCGTTGGGCGCGATGTGCCGCAGCAGGATCCGGGAGTTCGAGGCGCCCAGGGCGCGGGCGGCCAGGACGTAGTCGTTCTGCCGGGCGGTGATGACCGAGCCGCGGGCGATCCGGGAGATCTGCGGCCAGCCGAGCAGCACCATGAACCCGATGACCGGCCAGAGCGTGTCGCCGGTCACCACGGACAGCAGGACCAGACCGCCGAGGACGACGGGGATCGCGAAGAAGACGTCGGTGATCCGGGACAGGACCGCGTCCCCCACCCCGCCGAAGAACCCGGCGAGCCCGCCGAGCACGCCGCCGAGGACGGCGACGCCCAGCGTGGCCAGGACGCCGACCGTGACGGACGTACGGGCGCCGTAGACGGTCCTGGTGTAGACGTTGCAGCCCTGTCCGTCGTAGCCGAAGGGAGCGCCCGGCTGGGAGCCTTCCTGGGCCTTGGCGAGGTCGCACGTCAGGGGGGAGCCGGAGGCGAGCGCCGAGGGCCACAGGGAGACGAAGACCAGGAAGAGGATGACCAGGGCGGAGAGGAGGAAGACGGGGTTGCGGCGCAGGTCCCGCCAGGCGTCGGACCACAGGGAGCGCGGCCTGGCGGAGGGGCCGGTGCCGTCCGGGCCGCGCGGCGCCCTCTCCAGCGACGCGCCCTCGCTCGTCGCGAGGTCCATCGCGCCGCCCATGCCGGTCCCGGCGATCGCGCCCTCGGGCTCGTACGTCTGTTCAGGCATAGCGGATCCTCGGGTCGAGCACGGCGTACAGGAGGTCGACCAGCAGGTTGGCCACCAGGAAGACCAGCACCAGGACGGTCACGAAGCCGACCACGGTCTGGGTGCTCTGGCGGAGGATGCCCTGGTAGAGCTGGAAGCCGACGCCGTGGATGTTGAAGATGCGCTCGGTGACGATGGCGCCGCCCATCAGGGCGCCGATGTCGGTGCCGATGAAGGTGACCACGGGGATCAGGGAGTTGCGCAGCAGGTGCCGGGTGACGACCCGGTGCCGGGGCAGTCCCTTGGCGACGGCCGTACGGACGTAGTCGGAGCGTCTGTTCTCCGCGATGGAGGTGCGGGTCAGGCGGGTGACGTAGGCCAGGGAGACCGAGGCCAGCACCAGGCCCGGCACGATCAGCTCGTCGAAGGTCGCCGCCGGGGACACCGACGGTTTGATCCACCCCCACTCCACACCGAGCAGCAGTTGCAGCAGCAGGCCGGTGACGAAGGTGGGGACGGAGATGACGACGAGGGTGACGAGGAGGACGCCGGTGTCCACGGGCCTGCCCCGGCGCAGGCCCGTGACGACGCCCAGGGTGATGCCGACGACGATCTCGAAGAGGATCGCGACGACGGTCAGCCGGACGGTGACCGGGAACGCCGTCGCCATCAGCTCGGTGACCGGCTGGCCGTTGAACGCCGTGCCGAAGTCGCCGGTGAAGACGTTCCCCATGTAGGTCAGGTACTGCCGCCACACCGGCTCGTCGAGGCCGAACTCCTTCCTGAGCTGGGCGGCGGTGGCCGGGTCGCACTCGCGGTCGCCGCAGAGTCCCGCGATGGGGTCGCCCATCACGTGCACCATCAGGAAGATCAGCATGGTGGCGCCGACGAACACCGGGACCATCTGGAGCAGGCGCCGGATCACATACCGCCCCATGGCGGGTCAGCTGACCTTGATCTCGTCGTAGACGGGGACGGAGAACGGGTTGAGCCGTACGTCGGACAGCCGCTGCGAGTAGCCGGCGCTGCCGTTCTGGTACCAGAGCGGGATGGCGGCCATGGTGTCCCGGACCACCTCCTCGGCCTGCTGGAACTTCGCCACGGCCGCGGCGGTGTCGGTCTCGGCGTTGGCCTCGTCGACGAGCCGGTCGAACCGCTCGTCGGACCACTTGCCGTCGTTGGAGGAGGCGTTGGTGTAGTAGAGCGGCTGGAGGAAGTTCTGGATGAGGGGGTAGTCCATCTGCCAGCCGGACCGGAAGGGGCCCGTCAACGTCCTCTCGATGATCTGGCCGCGGTAGTCGGCGAAGGTGCCGACGGGGTTGGCGACGCAGGCCCTGTCGTTGCCCAGGGCGTTGTTGATGGAGTTGCAGACCGCGTCGACCCACTGCTTGTGGGAGCCGGTGTCCGCGTTGTACGTGATCTTCACCTGGCCGCCGGGGAGGCCGCCGCCCTCCTCGATGAGCTTCCTGGCCGCCTCGGGGTCGTAGTCGCAGGCCTCCCCGCACAGGCCCTTGCGGTAGCCGCCGTCCTCGCCGAGCACCGGGGAGGTCCAGTCGGTGGCGGGGGTGCGGGTGCCCCGGAAGATCGTCCGGGTGATCTGCTCGCGGTCGATCGCCCGGGACAGGCCGGTGCGGACCTTGGCGGAGCCGGCCTTGTTCCAGTCGGGGTCGTAGTAGGGGAAGGCGAGCAGCTGGATGATGCCGGCGGGGGTGTTGAGGTAGCGGTCGCCCAGGTCGTTGTCGACGTTCCTGAGCTGGGCGGCGGGCACGTCGTCGACGAGGTCGAGGTTGCCGGCCATCAGGTCGGTGTAGGCGGTGTTGTTGTCGGTGTAGACCTTCAGGGTCACCCCGCCGTTTCGCGCCTTGTCCGGCCCCGGGTACTCCTCCCATCTGCGCAGTTCCATCTGGGAGCCCTTGGTGTAGGACTGGATCGCGTACGGGCCGTTGCCGACGGGCCTGGCCAGCCAGGCGTCGTGGTCGGTGAAGAAGGCCCGCGGCAGCGGGGCGAAGGCGGGGTAGCCGAGGGTGTCGGGGAACGTCGAGAACTTCTGCGTCAGCCGCACCGTGAACGTACGGTCGTCGACGACCTTCAGACCGGAGAGGGTGTCGGCGCTCTGTCTGCCGCCGTCGCTCGGGTGGATCCGGTCGTAGCCCTCGATGTACGCGAAGAAGTACGCGTTCCTCTGCTTGTTCCTCAGACTCGCGCCGTAGTTCCAGGCGTCCACGAAGGACTTCGCGGTCACCTTCTCCCCGTTGCTGAACGTCCAGCCGTCCTTGACGGTGATCGTGAAGTTCCGCGAGTCGGAGGTCTCGATCTTCTCGGCGAGCATGTCCTCGGCCTCGCCGGTCGCCGGGTCGTACCGCTTCAGGTTGCGGAAGATCATGTCGAGGACCTTGCCGCCCTGCACCTCGTTGGTGTTGGCGGGCTCCAGCGGGTTGTGCGGGTCCCCCCAGGAGGAGCTCAGCACCGCGCCGGTGCCGGCGCCGCTGCCGCCTCCGCCCCCGCAGGCCGCCGCCGCGAGGGTTACCGCCGCCGCACCCGCGGCCCATCTGGCGTGCGTCGCTCCGCGCATGGAGTGCCTCCTCGTCCGCCGACCCCTTGCTGGGTCAGCTTCCGAGGAGGTGCGCCGCGGCGCACGTTCGTCCGGTCCGTATGGGTACGGATTGCTCCGGAGGAGCGTACGAAGGGGCGCCCCCCGCATACGCCGGGACCGGGGGCGGGAGGGTTCGCTCCCGCCCCCGGTCCCGAGGGGCTCGGCGTGGGCTCGCGCGGGTCGCGGCCCGCACAGGCCGAATCCGCCGGATCAGCTCTTGTCGACCGCGGTGCCGTGGTCCTCCAGCGCCTTCAGGCCCGGGTCCATCACCACGTCCTCGGCGCGCGCCTTGGTGGTGGGCGCCTCGGGGAAGTGGCAGGCCGTCAGGTGGCCCTCCTTGTTCCCGTCGAGCCGGACCAGCGGGGGCTCCTCGGTCGCGCACTTGTCCTGCGCCTTCCAGCAGCGGGTGCGGAAGCGGCAGCCGGACGGCGGGGCGATCGGCGAGGGGACGTCGCCCTCCAGCCGGATGCGCTCCCTCTTCTCCGCGTCGATGTCGGCGTCCGGCACCGCGGACAGCAGCGCGTGCGTGTAGGGGTGGCGGGGCCGGTTGTAGATCGAGTCGCGGTCCGCGATCTCGACGATCTTTCCGAGGTACATCACCGCGACGCGCTGCGAGAAGTGCCGCACGATCGCCAGGTCGTGGGCGATGAAGACGAACGCGATGCCCATCTCCCGCTGCACTTCCTGGAGCAGGTTCACGACCTGGGCCTGGATCGACACGTCGAGGGCCGAGACCGGCTCGTCGGCGACGATCAGCTTGGGCTCCAGGGCGATGGCCCGCGCGACGCCGATGCGCTGGCGCTGGCCGCCCGAGAACTCGTGCGGGAAGCGGTTGTAGTGCTCGGGGTTGAGACCGACGATCTCCAGGAGTTCCCGGACACGCTGCTCCCGGCCGCCCGGCGGGTTGATCCCGTTGATCTCCATCGGGCCCGAGATGATCGTGCCCACGGTCTGCCGGGGGTTCAGCGAGGCGTACGGGTCCTGGAAGATCATCTGGATCTCGGACCTGACCGGCGCCAGCTCCTTGCGGCCGGCCCTGCTGATGTCCCGGCCCTTGTACTCGATGGTGCCCGAGGTCGGCTCGTACAGCCGGGTCAGCAGCCGGCCGGTCGTCGACTTGCCGCAGCCGGACTCGCCGACGAGGCCGAGACTCTCCCCCGGGAACACCTCGAAGTCGACGCCGTCGACGGCCTTCACCGCGCCGACGGTACGCCGGATCGGGAAGCCGCCCTTGATCGGGAAGTGCTTGGTCAGACCGCTGACTTTCACCAGCGGTGCGGCGGCCTCGTCCCGCTGCTGCGGGATGGTGTCGGCGACCGCCGTGGTCGTCTTGCTGTTGTCGCTCATGGTGATGCCCCAGTCGCCGGTTTCCGCTCAGCCCAGCCGGGGCTGAATCGTCTCGATGAAGACCTGCTGCCGCTGCTCCTTCGCCATATGGCAGGCCGCGGCACGTCCCGGGGCGAGCGCCGGGCGCTCACCCGAGCAGCGCTCCCCGGCAACCCGGTCGGTGAACGCGCACCGCGGGTGGAACGGGCATCCCGTGGGCGGGTTGAGCAGCGAGGGCGGCGACCCGGGGATCGGCAGCAGCGGCTCGTCGACGTCGGAGGAGAGCCGCGGCATCGAGCCCAGCAGACCCCAGGTGTACGGGTGCTCGGGCGCCTTGAGCACCTCGCGCACCGTGCCGCGCTCCACGGCGCGGCCCGCGTACATCACCAGGATGTCGTCGGCCATGTTGGCGACCACACCGAGGTCGTGGGTGATCATGATGATCGCGGAGCCGAACTCCTGCTGGAGGTCCTTGAGCAGGTCCAGGATCTGCGCCTGGACCGTCACGTCGAGCGCCGTGGTGGGCTCGTCGGCGATGAGCAGGTCCGGGTCGCAGGAGAGCGCCATCGCGATCATGGCGCGCTGCCGCATACCGCCGGAGAACTGGTGCGGGTAGTCGTCGACCCGCTTCTGCGGGTGCGGGATGCCGACCTTCTCCAGCAGGTCGATGGCGCGTACCCGGGCGTCCTTCTTGGAGGCGCCCGTGTGCTTCATGAACGGCTCGCCGATCTGCCGGCCGACCGTGTAGTACGGCGACAGCGCGGTCAGCGCGTCCTGGAAGATCATCGCCATCTTCTTGCCGCGCAGCGTCTCCAGCTGCTTCTCGCTGGCGTCGGTCAGCTCCTGGCCGTCCAGCCGGATCGACCCGTCGACGGCGGTGTTCTTGCGGTTGTGCAGGCCGAGGACGGCCAGGTTGGTCACCGACTTGCCGGAGCCGGACTCGCCCACGATCCCGAGGGTGCTGCCGCGCTGCAGGTCGAAGGAGAGCCCGTCCACCGCCTTGACGATGCCGTCCTCGGTGGAGAAGTGGACCTTGAGGTCGCGCACCGAGAGAAAGGCGTCCCCCGCGGCGGCGGCCGCGGCCTCGTCGGGCTTGGTCTGAGTGGTCACGGTGGTTCTCCTAGGACAGGCGCACGCGCGGGTCGATGACGGCGTACAGGGCGTCCACGATCAGGTTGAAGACGATGATGAGCGCGGCGCTGATCAGCATGACGCCCATCAGCATCGGCAGGTCCTTGTTGGTGACGGAGTCCAGTGCGAGCCGGCCGAGCCCGGCCAGGCCGAACGTCAGCTCGGTCGCCATGCCGCCTGCCAGCAGCGCGGACAGGTCGATGCCGAGGATGGTGATGATGGGGATGAGGGAGCCGCGCCAGGCGTAGCGGAAGAAGGTGTAGTTGCCCGACATGCCCTTGGCGCGGGCCGCCTTCACATGCTCTTCCTGGAGCTGCTCGACCATCGAGGAGCGGCTCATACGGGTGTAGTTGGCGGTGAAGATGGTCGCCAGCACGACCCAGGGGATCAGCAGGCCCATGAACCAGCCGCCGGGATCCTCGGAGATCGGCACGTACTTCGGCTTGTCGAGCCAGCCGGTGCTGTAGACGAAGGCGAGCAGGAGCAGCGGGCCGAGGAAGTAGATCTGCAGGGAGCTGATGACCAGCGAGCCGGTGCTGAACACCTTGTCCAGCCAGGTGCCGCGGAACTTGGCGGCCAGCAGGCCGGCGCCCAGTCCGACGGTGAGGAAGACCACCAGGCTGCCGATGGTGAGCCAGACGGTCAGCGGGAAGCGGTCGAGGATGGTGTCCCAGACGTTCTGGTTGTTGGCGAAGGAGACGCCGAAGCAGGGGGCGTCGCAGTGGCCGACGGCGAAGTCACGGCCCGCGAAGATACCGACCAGGAAGTCCCAGTACTGGACGGTGACCGGCTGGTCGAGGCCGAGGTTCTTGTGAATGATCTCCAGCGCGTCCGGAGTGCAGTTCTTGCCACAGGCCAGCAGGGCCGGGTCCTGCGGGATGGCGAAGAACATGAAGAACGTGAAAGCACTGATCAACAGCAAGATCAGCGCCGCGCCGAACGTCCGGCGAATGAGGAATTGAAGCATGGCAGGCAGCTGCTCTCAGGACGGCGGCGATCGGGAGGGGTCTGCGGGATGTCCGGGGCCCGGTGGGGGCGCTCCGCCGCGCGTCCCCCACCGGGTTCCCGGTCTGACGGTTACTTCTTGAGGAAGATCCGGGTGACGTCCACGTAGCTCGAGTCGGAGCTGTAGCGGATGCCGCCGATGTTCGAACCGAAGATCTGGAACACCTTGGTGTAGTAGATCGGGGCGGCCGGGTTGATCTCCGTCGAGATGTACTCGCTCAGCTCGGCCCAGGCCTTGGTGGCCTCCGTCGCGTCGGTGATCTTCTGGATGCGCTTGATCTCCGAGTTGACGTGGTCGTCGTTGATGTGCGAGTAGTTCGACGAACCGTCCTGGAGCTGCGTACCGTCGTAGACCGGCGGGATGACCGTGGAGGCGGACGGCCAGTCCTGGCCCCAGCCGGTCATGTACAGGTCGAAGCCGTTCTTGACCTTGCCGACCTGCTCGTACCAGGTGGCGGAGTCGATCTCCTTCTTCTGGATGTCGAGACCGATCTTCTCCAGGGCGGTGGCGATCAGCACGGCCTGCTGCTGGCGGACCGGGGTGTTGCCGTAGGCGTAGACGAGCTTCTTGCCCTCGAAGCCGCCTTCCTTGATCAGCTTCTTGGCGGCCTCGATGTCGCCGTTGGGCTTGGACTCGCGGTTGAACGGGTCGAAGGACTCGTCGTAGCCCGGCGTGGTGGGCGAGATCAGCGAGTTGGCGACCTCACCGCCGTAGGCACCGCCGTCGGCCTTGAAGACCGAGGTGGAGGGCAGCGCCAGGGTGATGGCGTCCCGGAGCTTCTTGTCCTTGACACGGTCCAGGTTGAAGTTGAGCTGCCACACGTAGGGCGCGTAGCCCTGGATGGTGCGCGCCATGGCCGTCTTGTCGCTCACCACCTTCTGCAGCTGCGTGGTGGCGACCTGGCCGGTGAACATCATCGCGTTCTTGGCTTCGCCCTGGTCGGCCAGGAGGGTCTTGGTCTGGTCCTCGTCATCGTGGTTGACCTCGATGGCGAAGCCGTCCACGTACTGGTGGCGCACCGAGTCGGACGTGGCGTCCCACTGGGGGTTCTTCACCAGCGTCATGGACTTGCCCGGCTTGAATTCGGAGATCTTGTACGGGCCGGTGGAGACCGGGTCGGTGTCGTACTTCTCCTTGGTGTCCGTCTCCTCCGGGACGACGCTGTAACCCGGCATGGTCAGCGTCTGCGGGAGGTCGGGCTGCGCGTCCTTGAAGTGGAAGACGATCGTTTTGTCGTCCGGCGTCTCCAGGACGCTGTCGGGCAGGTGCTTGCCCTTGTCCGGCCCCGCGTACGCGTCGCGGTAGGTGGTGCCGGCGCCGGACAGCCACTGCTGGAGGTAGACCGGACCGTCGGTGATGTACGAGGTGTACAGGCGCTCGACCGTGTGGCGGATGTCCGCCGCGTTGATCGGGTTGCCGTTCTCGTCCTTCAGGTTGTCCTTCAGGGTGTACGTCCAGGTCTTGCCGCCGTCCGAGGCCGTACCGGCGTCGGTGGCGAGGTCGCCCACGACGGTCAGGTTGCCCTTGTCGTCCTCGGAGTACTGGGTCAGACCGCGGTAGATGAGGCGGCTGAGGAGCTTGCCGTCCGACACGTAGATCTGGCCCGGGTCCAGGTGGGAGAAGTCCGTCTCCTGGTAGACGGTCACCGTGCCGCCGGCCTGGGCACCGGTCACCGCGGGGGCCGGACCGGTCGACGCCTTGGCGTCACCGATCTGCACCGGCTTGGACTGCGACTTGGCATCCTCCTTGCTCTTGCTGTTGTCCTTGGCGGAGCTGTCGCTGCCACCGCCGCAAGCGGTCAGGGTCAGGGCGCCGGCGGCGACCGCGACTATGGCGGCCGTGGCGGTGCGATTGCGGAAGATGCTCATGGGGACGTATCCACCTGCCTGTGAGTAGTGAGCAATGCTGGTACGTGACCGGTTCCGGGCTGTGGAGCCCCCGGGACCGGCCGGGCGAGCGTGTGGGGGGAAAACCTGCCGGGGTTCAGCGTCCGGTCTTGGGATCGAAGGCGTCCCGCACCGAGTCACCGAGGAGGTTGAAGGCCACGACGAAGATCACCATGGCCACGCCGGGGAAGAGCATGTAGTACGGGTCCTGCTCCACGATGTTGGCGCCGATGGAGAACATCCGCCCCCAGTCCGGGGTGGGTTCGACGTATCCGACACCCACGAAGGACAGGAACGCGATGCTGAGGATGGTGCTCGGCAGGGTGAGGGTCGCCTGCACCAGCGTGGGAGTGACGATGTTGGGCAGCAGTTCCTTGCGGATGATGCGCCAGGACGAGGCTCCGGAGATGCGCGCGGCCTCGATGAACTCCCGGTCGCGCAGGGACAGCGTGGCGGCGCGGACGATGCGCGCCATGCTCATCCACCCGAGGAAGGACAGCACGATGATGATCGCGGCGGTGCGCACATAGGTGGGCGTCTCCTCGTCGGGGGCGACGAACACCGTGGTGATGACGGGCATCGCCGCGACGAAGAACAGCTGGTTGGGAAGGGCCATGAAGAAGTCGGTCATCCGGCCGAGCCAGTAGTCGACCTTCCCGCCGAAGTAGCCGCCGGCGAGGCCGATCAGCACGCCCGTGACGGTCATCAGCAGGGTGGCGGCCAGCGCCGTGAGCAGCGAGGTCCGGATGCCGTACACGAGCTGGGTGAAGACGTCGCGGCCGAGGCCCGGTTCGATACCGAACCAGAACTCGCCGTCGATGCCGCCGGCCGGCTTCGCCGGCATGGTGAACATGTCCAGCAGTTCGGGGTTGTCCTGCCCGTACAGGGTGTACGGGTCCTTGCCGTACAGCTTCGCGATCAGCGGTGCCGCCGCCGCGATCAGGAAGTAGAACAGGACGATGACGGCGGAGACCACACCGGTCCGGTCACGCTTGAAACGCGCCCACATCAACTGCCCGGGACTGCGCCCCTCGAGCTTCTTCGACTCCTTGGCGCCACCGGGGGGCACGCTCGCTTCGTCCAAGACGGAAGAGGCTTCAGCACCCTCAATCTCGATTGGACTCGTCATGATTCGTCCATTTCACAGGTTGGAGGTCGTCGGGAGTGCACGGCGACCCGACGGCCTTCGCACGGCGTACGTCATGCGCAGCGCGCGAGGGGAACAACGACGGAGGGGCGACACCAGCCCCCTGGGGAACCCTGGTTCGCGGTCGGCGCCTACCGACCGAGGGAACGGGCCGTCGAGGAAGTGCGCGTCGACGCGTCGCTGCCGCAACCACCATGACGGGACCGGGCGAACCCGCGGGGCCTACACCTGTCCTCGGGGACGACGCGACCCGTAGGGCGCTCGTGGCCACCGCGCATGGGTTCCTCCTCATGAATCCATAGGTTCCGCAAAGGGAGCGTGCGACGCAGCACCGCACCGCCCGTCGCCGGTGCCGGAGTTGCTCGGGTGCCCCCGCGCTCGTGAGTGGGCGCCGCCTCAGCGTGTGACCCGTTCTGTCCGAGCTCTACGCGCCTAACTATCTGCCATGCGCCAAGGCCGAACCACACCCCCGAGGTCTCGGTTCGATCACAGCTCGCGCTAACATCTTCCAAAATCCGGACAAACAGTTTGGTGAGAGATCCCTGCGAAACGGACTTGTTACACGCCTACCGGCGACAGGTGTCCGGTTTCCGGACGCATGAGGGAGGAAATTCGATTGCGATGAACACGGCCGGCGTGCAAGGTGCCCCGCGGACTCCGGGGCCCTCCGAGTGCTCGCGCCGAGGCCGTTGCGCCGCCGGCGCGGTGGCCGGCGCCGGCCCGCGGACGATCCGTCACGGCCGTCTTTCGCAAGCAGGGTAGTGGGCGCGGCGCCGTCAGAGGGGCACACCGCGGCAAATAGAGGGTTTTCCCTACCCCTGTACCGTCGGCCGGCAGCAGTTCAGTCGCCCCACCACGTCGTCAACGACGACACCGGGCATCCCGCCTGGCGGGATGCCCGGTGTCGTCGGGTGCGGTGGCTGATCAGCCGTGCTTGGCGCGGCTCGCGGCGCGGGCGCGCTCGCGCGCGTCCAGGTTCACCTTACGGATGCGCACCGCCTCCGGGGTGACCTCCACGCACTCGTCGTCGCGGCAGAACTCCAGCGACTGCTCCAGCGACAGCTTGCGCGGCGGCACGATCGACTCGGCCACGTCGGCCGTCGAGGACCGCATGTTGGTGAGCTTCTTCTCCTTGGTGATGTTGACGTCCATGTCGTCGGCGCGGGAGTTCTCGCCGACGATCATGCCCTCGTACACCTCGGTGCCCGGCTCCACGAAGAGGACGCCGCGCTCCTGGAGGTTCGTCATCGCGAACGCGGTGACGGCACCGGAGCGGTCGGCGACCAGGGAGCCGTTGTTGCGGGTCTGGAGCGTGCCGAACCAGGGCTCGTGGCCCTCGTGGATGGAGTGGCCGATGCCCGTGCCGCGGGTCTGGGTCAGGAACTCGGTCCGGAAGCCGATGAGACCGCGGGAGGGGACCACGAACTCCATGCGCACCCAGCCGGAGCCGTGGTTGGACATGTTGTCCATCCGGCCCTTGCGGACGCCCATGAGCTGCGTGACCGCGCCCATGTGCTCCTCGGGCACGTCGACCGTCATGCGCTCGACGGGCTCGTAGACCTTGCCGTCGACCTCCTTGGTGACGACCTGCGGCTTGCCGATGGTCAGCTCGAAGCCCTCGCGGCGCATCTGCTCGACCAGGATGGCCAGCGCCAGCTCACCGCGGCCCTGCACCTCCCAGGCGTCCGGACGCTCGGTGTCCAGGACGCGGAGGCTGACGTTGCCGATCAGCTCGCGGTCCAGACGGTCCTTGACCTGGCGGGCGGTGACCTTGCGGTCCTTGACGGCCGCCTTGGCGTCGGCGCCCTTGCCGGTGCCGCCACGGCCGACCAGCGGGGAGGTGTTGGTGCCGATGACCATGGAGATCGCGGGCTCGTCGACCGTGATCAGCGGCAGCGGGACCGGGTTCTCCGGGTCCGCGAGGGTCTCGCCGATCATGATGTCCGGGATGCCGGCGACGGCGCAGATGTCACCCGGGCCGGCCTTCTCGGCGGGCTTGCGGGTGAGCGCCTCGGTCATCATCAGCTCGGAGATGCGCACGTTGGTGACGGAGCCGTCGCGCTTCATCCAGGCGACGGTCTGCCCCTTCTTCAGCTCGCCCTGGTGGACGCGGAGCAGCGCGATACGGCCGAGGAAGTTGTCGGCGTCCAGGTTGGTGACGTGCGCCTGGAGCGGGCCCTCCTCGTCGAAGGTCGGGGCCGGGATGTGCTCCAGGATCGTGGAGAAGAACGGCTCCAGGCTGGTGGAGTCCGCCGGGACCGTGCCGTCCTCCGGCTTGGTCAGCGAGGCGATGCCGTCGCGGCCGCAGGCGTAGACGATCGGGAACTCGATCTGCTCCTCGTCCGCGTCCAGGTCGAGGAAGAGGTCGTACGTCTCGTTGACGACCTCGTCGATCCGGGCGTCCGGCCGGTCGGTCTTGTTGATGCACAGGATGATCGGCAGGCGGGCCTGGAGCGCCTTGCGCAGCACGAAGCGGGTCTGGGGCAGCGGCCCCTCGGAGGCGTCGACGAGCAGCACGACACCGTCGACCATCGACAGACCGCGCTCGACCTCGCCACCGAAGTCGGCGTGGCCGGGGGTGTCGATGATGTTGATGGTGATCGGGTCCCCGCCGTCCTTCGGGTGGTACTTCACCGCGGTGTTCTTGGCGAGGATCGTGATGCCCTTCTCACGCTCCAGGTCGTTCGAGTCCATCATGCGGTCGTCGACCGAGTCGAGCTGGTGGGCGGCGAAGGCACCGGCCTGCTTGAGCATGCCGTCGACGATGGTCGTCTTGCCGTGGTCGACGTGGGCGACGATGGCTACGTTGCGAATGTCGTGGCGCGTGGCCATAAAGCGGCGTTCTCCCGGAGTGTGAGGGCGGCCCTGCTGCGTACGTCTGTGTTACGCGGGCCCTGCCGGGCTTGACATGCCACGGCCTCACCCCATGGTACGTGGCCCCGCGGGAACTGACCTCCGCAGGGCCACGCAGCTCACTCCCCCGTGCCCGTCGCCTCACTCCCGGGACGGGGCTCGCGTCACTCCCGGGACGGGCTCGCGGCGATCCGCGCGCCCTTCTTGAGGAAGCCCATGTCCTCGTAGACCGGCGTCTGGAAGCCGAAGGCACCGGCGTTGACCACGCTCTTCTTCGCGGCCGTGAGCTGGGGGCGCTGGTAGAGGGGAATCGATCCGGCGGCCGCCCAGATCCGGGCGTCGGCCCTGCGCAGCAGGGACCGCTCCTCCTCCGCGTCCAGCGTCGAGATCGCCTGGTCGAACAGCTGGTCGACCTGGTCGGTGCCGACGCGGGTGTAGTTCTGCTGGACGCTCAGCGAACCGTCGGCGGCCGGCACCGGCTTGGCGTAGATCGGCCGGGCGTCGGTGGCGGGGTAGGCGGAGGCGGGCCAGGAGTACAGCGCGAGGTCGTACTCGCCGGAGGCGATGTGGTCCTTGAAGTAGCTCTCGTCGGAGACCTTGGTGATCTCGGTGCCGATGCCGACCTGGTCCAGCATCCGGGTGATCCGGCCGGCGACCGCGTGCAGGGGCTCCGAGCCCGCGCCGCTCGGCAGCACGAACCGCAGGGTGAGTGCCTTGCCGTCCTTGGCCAGCGCCCCGCGCGCGGCACCGGCCGGGGCGGCGGTGCCCTGGGGGGCGTAGGCGCCGGGCGGGCCCTGCTGGTCGACGGACCGCTTGCCGTCCTGGGCGAGCTGCCGGACGCGCTCCTCACGCTCGCGTCCCGCCTCGCCCGGGGCCTTGTCGTCCTCGCCGACGATGTACGTGCCGTCGTCGTCGCCCTCGGACCGGCCCTTCTCGGACCTGGCGCCCTTCTCTCCTGCCTCGCCCTTCTCGCCTTTCTCCGTTTCGCCCTTCTCCCCCTTCTCGCCCTTCTCCGTTTCGCCCTTCTCGCGGTCCTCGCCCTCGGAGCCGGCCGCCTTCTCCGTCTTCTTCCGCTCCTCGACCGGGCCGCCCGACACCCAGCCGGCGTCCGCGAGCAGCGCCTGGGCCTCCTTGGTGTCCTGCCCGCCGAGCGCCCCGCTGCCGTCGGCGTACGCCTCCTGCCCGGACAGGGCGAGGTGGCTGCCGACGGGGACGGCGGGCAGGCCCAGCGGCTCGAGCACCACCTCGACCAGTTCCTCGCGGTCCAGCGCCCGGGCCACCGCCCGGCGCACCCGCTCGTCGGCGAGCGGGCCGTCGGCGCCGTTCAGGGCGAGCTGCGTGGAGGCGGGCTCCAGCGACTTGCGCACCTCGAAGTCCCGCAGCGCCTTCTGCTGGCGTTCCCAGGTGGCGATGGCCTTGCTCAGCTTCCTGCGGGCGTGCGTCTCGTCCTCGGCGGCGTCCTCGTCGGAGCCGTGGGCCAGGGCCCAGGACCGCAGCGCCTTGGCCGCCGTACGGCCGCCGCCGGGGCCGGCCAGGGGTCCGGCCCCGCCCTGGGCCGCGCCGTCGATGCGCTGGGCGGCGGCCGGGTCGATCTCGGCCAGGTCGATCTCGCCGGCGGCGAGCGCGGCGGCCCGCTTCTCGCGGGGCACGGCCGTCAGGACGATCTCGGAGAGCTTGGCGGGCCGGCCCCACCAGCGCGGGTTGGGGGTGAGCCGGATCCGGTCCTCGTCCCGGTCGACCTGCTTCACGGCGAACGGCCCGGCGGTGACCTTCAGCTTGCGCCGCGCCCCGTCGTTGAACGAGTCCGGCGTGCCCATGACGTCCTTCGGGTACAGCGGCGAGAACAGCGACTGCCAGTCGGCGTAGGGGCGGCCGAAGGTGACCCGGACCTCCAGGTCGTTCGCGCCGCGCTCGATCTTCTCGATGCGGTCGTAGCCGGCGTTGCGTGCGGTCCAGTAGGCGCTGTCCTTGCCGGACAGGGCGCGCCACTGGGCGGCGAAGTCGGCGGCGCCGATCTCGCGGCCGTCGCTCCAGACGGCCTGCTGGTTGAGCTTGTAGAGGACGACCTGCTTCGGCTCGGTCTCGACGACCTCGGCGGACTCCAGGTAGTCGGGGTTGCGCGCGGGCCGCCCGTCGGCGGCCAGCCGGTACATCGACGGCAGGACGGCCTGGGCGACCCGGGTGGTGGTGGCGTCGGCGTCGGACTGGAAGGCGTTGAAGGTCTCCGGCAGGGCGTCCACCGCCCAGCGCAGGGTGCCGCCCTCGGCGACCTGGACGCGGTCGGCCCGGGCGATGTCCTGGGGTGCCAGCGGTTTGCCGGCCGGGTCGTCGGTGCCGCAGCCGGCCAGCGTGGGCACCGCGAGCGCGCCCGCGGTGAGGAAGGCGACCGAGCGCATGACCGCGCGCAGTCCGACGCCGTCGTGGGACATCTCAGGTACCTCCGGGGAGCCGCTGCCGCCGGTCGCACGCGCCGGTGACACGAGTGCGTTCTGTTAGTGCGTCCTGTTAGTGCGTTCTGTTCACATTTGGCGGTATTTTGGAGTTGATCTGATCTACGGCCCACTGAAGAGGAAAGGGTTCGCCTGTCGGGGACGACACGGCGGCGGAGGCGGGCAACCTCACCCGCGTGGAGCAACGCGCGCCCCCGGCGCACACAGAGCGTGTCCCGCGTGTGTCCGGGGGCGTGCGTCGGCCAATCGCTGCACACGCCTTCACATCCACAGGTGTGACGCGCAACACTCGCAGGCGCATGAGCGTCGCCGTCCAGGGCCACCGGCCCGCGGAAGTGAGGTCACGTCATGTCCGTGCACGACGATCTGACAACGGTCCAGCGCTGCCTGGACGACCTGGCACGGTCCGTGGGCCGTCTGGAGCAGCAGCTCGGCAGCGGCGGTCTGGACATGCGCCGCGTCCGTACCGACACCGACCACCTGCGCGAGAGCGTCGCGCTGCTGCGCGCGGCGGTCGCCACGCCCGCCGCGGCCAAGCGCCCGGACCTCGTCACCATCCCCGACACCCCCTACGACGACTCCCTGTGGATCGACACGGACGACGAGGGACTCGGCGCCCGTGACCGACGCGCCCCCTGAACCGTCCGGAGTCCCGAGCCGACCGGAGTCATGAATTGGCCACTGGTACGGAACCTCCCGCCACCGACCCCCATGCGCCCCGCGGCGTGCACACCGCCACGCGCGCCGCGATCTCCGCGCCCCATCTGCGCACCGACCGCTGGTGGCTGGCCCCCGCCGCCACCGCGGCCGGGCTGCTGGCCTTCGTCGTGTACTCGACCTGGCGGGCGTTCGCGGACGCCGACTACTACGCGGCCCCCTACGTCTCGCCGTTCTACTCGCCCTGTCTGGCCGAGCGCTGCGTGCCCATGCGCGCGGGCCCGAACTGGGAGGTCTTCGGCGGGTGGTGGGGCATCTCCCCCGCGATCATCATCCTGATCTTCCCGCTCGGCTTCCGCCTGACCTGCTACTACTACCGCAAGGCCTACTACCGGGGCTTCTGGGCGTCCCCGCCGGCCTGCGCGGTGGCCGAGCCGCACCGCACGTACACCGGCGAGACCCGCTTCCCGCTGATCCTCCAGAACGTCCACCGGTACTTCTTCTACGCGGCCCTCCTGGTCGCCGGGATCCTCACCTACGACACCGTGCTCGCCTTCCGCGACGAGCACTACGCCTGGGGCCACATGGGCCTGGGCACCCTCGTCTTCCTGATCAACATCGTGCTGATCTGGGCGTACACGCTCTCCTGCCACTCCTGCCGGCACATCGTCGGCGGCAAGCTCAAGCACTTCTCCCGGCACCCCGTCCGTTACCGGATGTGGCAGTGGGTCGGCACGCTGAACGCCCGGCACATGCAGCTCGCCTGGGCGTCGCTGCTGAGCGTCGCGCTCGCCGATCTCTACGTCTATCTGGTCGCGTCCGGCGCCTTCGACGATCCGCGCTTCTTCTAGACGAGATGAGTGGGGCCTTCTGATGTCCGTGGTCGACCGGCAGGAGTGGGACGTCGTCGTGGTCGGGGCCGGTGGCGCCGGCCTGCGCGCCGCCATCGAGGCGCGCGAGCGGGGCGCCCGTACGGCCGTGATCTGCAAGTCGCTGTTCGGCAAGGCGCACACGGTGATGGCCGAGGGCGGCATCGCGGCGGCCATGGCCAACGTCAACGAGCACGACACCTGGCAGGTCCACTTCCGCGACACCCTGCGCGGCGGCAAGTTCCTCAACCAGTGGCGGATGGCCGAGCTGCACGCCCAGGAGGCCCCGGACCGGGTGTGGGAGCTGGAGACGTGGGGCGCGCTGTTCGACCGCACGAAGGACGGCCGGATCTCGCAGCGCAACTTCGGCGGCCACGAGTACCCGCGCCTCGCGCACGTCGGCGACCGCACCGGCCTGGAGCTGATCCGCACCCTCCAGCAGAAGATCGTCGCGCTCCAGCAGGAGGACTACCGCGAGACCGGCGACCACGAGTCCCGGCTGAAGGTCTTCCAGGAGTGCACGGTCACGCGTGTCCTCAAGGACGGCGGGCGAGGCGAGGCGGGGGTCCCCCCGGCCGAGGACCGGGGGAGGGTCGCCGGCGTCTTCGCCTACGCACGTGAGACGGGCCGCTTCTTCGTCCTGGAGGCGCCCGCCGTGGTGATCGCGACCGGCGGCATCGGCAAGTCGTTCAAGGTGACGTCGAACTCCTGGGAGTACACCGGTGACGGGCACGCGCTGGCGCTGCTCGCCGGGGCACCGCTGCTGAACATGGAGTTCGTGCAGTTCCACCCGACGGGGATGGTCTGGCCGCCGTCGGTGAAGGGCATCCTCGTCACCGAGTCCGTGCGCGGCGACGGCGGGGTGCTGCGCAACTCCGACGGCGAGCGGTTCATGTTCGACTACATCCCCGACGTCTTCAAGGAGAAGTACGCCGAGACGGAGGACGAGGCCGACCGCTGGTACGACGACCCGGAGAGCAACCGGCGGCCACCCGAGCTGCTCCCCCGCGACGAGGTCGCCCGGGCGATCAACACGGAGGTCAAGGAGGGCCGCGGCTCCCCGCACGGCGGGGTCTTCCTGGACGTGTCGACGCGGATGCCCGCCGAGGTGATCAGACGCCGGCTGCCGTCGATGTACCACCAGTTCAAGGAGCTGGCCGACGTCGACATCACGGCGGAGGCGATGGAGGTCGGGCCCACCTGCCACTACGTGATGGGCGGCGTCGCCGTCGACTCCGACACCGCGGCGGCGCGCGGGGTGCCGGGGCTGTACGCGGCCGGGGAGGTGGCCGGCGGGATGCACGGCTCCAACCGGCTCGGCGGGAACTCCCTGTCCGACCTGCTGGTGTTCGGACGCCGGGCTGGACTGCACGCCGCCGGGTACGCGACGGCCGCGGCGGCGGACCGCCCCCGGGTGGACGACACCGAGGTGGCCGCCGCCGCGGCGGAGGCGCTGCGCCCGTTCTCGGCCGAGGCGGAGGTGGAGGAGCCGTCCGGAGGGCCGCCGGAGAACCCGTACACCCTCCACCAGGAGCTCCAGCAGACGATGAACGACCTGGTCGGCATCATCCGCCGGGAGGCGGAGATGGAGCAGGCCCTGGAGAAGCTGGCGGAGCTGCGGGTACGGGCCCGCCGGGCCGGTGTCGAGGGGCACCGGCAGTTCAACCCGGGCTGGCACCTCGCCCTGGACCTGCGGAACATGCTCCTGGTCAGCGAGTGCGTGGCGCGGGCCGCGCTGGAGCGCACCGAGTCGCGCGGCGGCCACACCCGTGAGGACCACCCGGCGATGGAGCGCCCGTGGCGCCGGATCAACCTGCTGTGCCGACTGACCGACCCCACGGGCGGGCTCGCGGCGACCGACCCGGTCCGCGGCCAGATCGCCCTCGACCGGGAGACCACCGAGCCGATCCGCACCGACCTGCTGGCCCTCTTCGACAAGGAGGAGCTGGTCAAGTACCTCGCCGAGGAGGAGCTGTACGAATGAGCGGCTACCAGGCGCGTTTCGAGGTGTGGCGCGGCGACACGGACGGCGGCGGCCTCCAGGACTTCACGGTCGAGGTGCACGACGGCGAGGTGGTCCTCGACATCATCCACCGCCTCCAGGCCACCCAGGCCCCCGACCTCGCCGTGCGCTGGAACTGCAAGGCGGGCAAGTGCGGTTCCTGTTCCGCGGAGGTCAACGGGCGGCCCCGGCTGCTGTGCATGACCCGCATGTCGGTGTTCGACCGGGCGGAGACGATCACCGTCACGCCGCTGCGCGCCTTCCCGGTCGTCCGGGACCTGGTCACCGACGTGGGCTTCAACTACACCAAGGCGCGGGAGGTGCCGGCCTTCGTCCCGCCCGCCGGCCTGGCCCCCGGCGAGTACCGGATGATGCAGGAGGACGTGGACCGGTCGCAGGAGTTCCGCAAGTGCATCGAGTGCTTCCTGTGCCAGGACACCTGCCATGTGGTCCGCGACCACGAGGAGAACAAGCGGGCCTTCGCCGGACCGCGCTTCCTGATGCGGGTCGCCGAGCTGGACATGCACCCGCTGGACGCGGCGGAGGAGACCGGGCTGGACCGCAGGCGCGCCGCCCAGGACGAGCACGGTCTCGGCTACTGCAACATCACCAAGTGCTGCACGGAGGTCTGCCCCGAGGACATCAAGATCACCGACAATGCGCTGATCCCCCTGAAGGAGCGGGCCGTGGACCGCAAGTACGACCCGCTCGTCTGGCTCGGGAACAAGATCCGCCGACGGGCGTGAGCGGTGCCGGGGCGCGCGAGCCGTGCCGGGGCGCGCGCGAGCCGTCTCAGGACGACGTGCGAGACCCGGCTCAGGGCCCGTGAGACCCGGCTCAGGACGACGTGCGAGACCCGGCTCAGGCGGCCTTCGCGCGCAGGTACCCGGAGTGCGCCACGCGGCCCAGGAAGGTGAACCGGGTCTCCCCGGCCATGTGCCGGTGGAACGCCTCCGTGATGCCGGGCCACTTCGGGTGCCCGAAGTCGTCCAGTACGACGATGCCCCCGGGGGCGGCGACCTTCTCGGCCCACTCCAGGTCGGCCGCGACCCCGGCGGCGGAGTGGTCGCCGTCGACGACGATCACGCCGTAGGAGCGGTCGGAGACCAGGGCACGGACCCGGGGGTCCTCGGAGAAGCCCCGCTGGACGCGGGCCGCCGCGCCGGCCGGGCCCGCCAGGGAGAGGTTGGTGCGCACGGCCGCCTCCCGCACGGGCGTGCCGGACGCGTCGTCGCCCATGGTGGCGCCGGGCTGCACCTGCGTTCCGGCGAGCGGGTCGACGATGGTCAGCCGCGGGTCGCGCCCCGCGCGTTCCATCATCCGGATCAGGGCCGCGCCGAACATCCCGTACAGGGTGCCGATCTCCAGGATCTCGTCGTTCGGCGGGTCCAGCAGCGGCACGGCGGACAGCTTGCCGACGATGTTCATGGTGCCACCGGCGATCCGGCCGACCCCGAGCGCCTCCAGCGCGACGAGCAGCCGGAACGCCTGGGCGGCGGTGCGCTCGGCGCCGGCCCGGTCCCCGGTCACCTCGGCGAGCTCCGCGATCAGGCGCTGGAGAGCGGCGGCGGACGGCACCCGGGACACCCCGCGCCCGGTGCCGTCGAAGAACAGCTCCAGCGGGTGCCGCTGGTCGCGGTGCGCCTCCGGCCGCCGCGCCGCGCCGGCCGGGGTGCCGCCGGTCCCGACGAGGCGCCGGACCTGGCGTTCGATGCGCTGGTCGATGAGGTGTGCCACCGGGCGCAGAGCCCGGCGGACGGCCTTGCCGGTGAGTGGTGATCGCATCGGAGTGTGACCCTCGCAGAGGTAGGGGACGAGGACGCTAGGACGTCCACAGCCCATGCACAACCGCGACGGCGGGCCATCGGGGAGAAGCCCGGATGACGTGTGGCCGACGCCTGGGTTACATCCCGGGCGTCCGACCGGACCGGACGGCCTCCGCCGGTCCTCAGCGGACCCAGCCCTCCCGGTACGCCGTCCAGTCGGACTCCGTGGCCGCGAAGTCGACGTACAGGGCGACGCCGAAGGCGGCGCGGTCGGCGTCGGTGCGGGACAGGCCGAGCCGGACGCCGCGGACGCCCGCCGGGACCGTCTCGGCGTGATCCCAGTGGCCGACATCGTTCTCGTGGAAGAACGGCAGGCCCATGAGGAGGTCGGTGCCGGGCGGGGTGGCCTCCAGGGCGAGCGAGGTCTGCTGGGCGACGTAGCCGGCGTAGGCGCTCTCCATCAGCTGCCCGGTGTCGTACGACATGACGGCGATCTGATCGACGCGGCGGGCGACCTGGCCGAAGAACTCCTGCGACCACCACTTCGGGTGGCCGGTGACGGCGCCCCGGACGGAGTGGAGACCGGGCAGCGGGTCGATCTGGTGGGCGGCGACGGAGAGCGGGGCGTCGTGCGCACCGGTGACGTCGTGCAGGCTGTCGAGGAGCGTGAGGTAGTTCCGGTCGTCGGAGTGCAGCGGCTCCAGGTCGAAGTGGGCGCCCTGGAAGCCGGCGGCGAGGATCTGCCGGGTGGAGGTGACGACGTTGGCGCGCGTCCCGGCGTCCTCGAGCCGCATGCCGTGGGGGCTCTCGCTCGCCAGGACGTCACCGAGCCAGGCCTGGACCCTGACGCCGGGCATCGCGCGGTGCACGGCCGCGATCAACCAGCGGGCTTCGGGGTAGGCCGTCGCGGGGAGCGTGCCGTCGTGTTCCAGTGGGCCGGCGTGCACGTACAGATCGTGGATGCCGGTGTCCTCCAGCCGGGCGGCCAGGGCGGTGACGTCGGCGTCCTTCTTCCGGCCGTCGACCCAGGCGTGACCGAGCCAGATCGCGTCCCGGCCCCGGGTGCGGGCGCCGTCGGCGGGGTCGCCCATGGAGTTGACGCTCAGGACGACCTGGGAGGCGAGGACGGGGAGGAGGACCAGGAGGACCAGCACGAGGACGGTCCGGCGGGCGCGGCGGAGCCAGGGGCGGTGGGGGCGCCGGAGGGTGGGGGGCTCGGCGGGCCGGGCGGCGGCGGAGGCGTCGGCGGCATCGGGGACCTCGGGTGGGGCGGTGGCCGGGGCGGCGACGCGCGGATCCGTTTCCGCGCCCGCGTCCCCCTGCGTCCGTGACTGCGACGGTGGCTGTGCCTGCGACTGCGACGGCGCCTGCGGCTCTGATTGCTGCTGCGGCTCTGACTGCTGCTGCGACTGCGACTGCGCTCCCGTTTGCGCCGACTGCCGATCCACCGGTTCCCCTCCCCTGTCGCCCGGCCACACGCCTCCCACCTCGGGCGTATCCCGCTCGCGTGGCCGCATGGGCGGTCATACGCTCCGAAAGGTGACGCCATCGCTCTACCGAGGCCGGCCCCGGCGGGCCACGTCGCACATATCCGTGCGGGTGGCCCTTGCCGCGTGGGGCGGCGTCGCCGGGGCGCTGTGGCTGGTGTTGCCGGGGATGACGTCGGGGACGGACGCTCCGGTTGCGATCACCCGTCCGGCGTCCGCCGCTCCGACCTCGGACTCTCGCGCACTGGACTCTCCCGCACCGGACTCTCCGGCGCCGAACTCTCGGGCGCCAGACTCTCGGGCTCCAGACTCTCGGGCTCCAGACTCTCGGATGTCCGCCGCACCGGTGTCCGCCGCACCGATGTCCGCCGCACCGATGTCCGCCGCACCGGTGGAGGACGGCACGTCCACGGCCGACCTGGTGCTGCCGCTCGTGGCGGTCGGCGCGGCGGGCGCGGTGGCGGGCTACGGGTACGTACGGCGCGTCCGCCGCGCCCGTGGCCGGACGACACCGGGCGGAGCGGGCACACCTCCGCCGACGCGTTCCTCGCCGCCCCTGGCCGAACTGGACGAGCGGGCCCGTGCGGCCCTGGTCGAGGCGGACGGCCGCGTCCGGACCGCCCGCGGGGAACTCGGCTTCGCCGAGGCCCGGTTCGGGGCGGAGGCCGTGGCCCGGTTCGGCCGCGCGCTGCGGGACGCGGAGGGCGAGCTGGCCGCCGCGTTCCGGATACGGCAGCGCTTCGACGAAGGGGTGCCGGAGGAGGCGGCGGCCCGGCGGCACGCGCTCGCCGGGGTCGTCGGGCGGTGTGAGGAGGCGGGTCGGCGGCTGGACGCGGTGGCCGGCGACTTCGCGCGGCTGCGGGGGCCGGCGGAAGGGCCGGGCGGGGCGTCGGAGGTGGCGGAGACACGGTTCCGTGAGCTGACGGGCCGTACGGGCGCGGCCGAGGCGGTCTTGGTGGAGATCGGTGCGCGCTACGCCGCGACCGCGACCGCTTCCGTCGCCGGGAACGTCGAACAGGCCAAGGACCGGCTGTTCTTCGCCACCGTACGCCTCAACCTGGCGCGTCAGGCCAGTGATTCGGGGCGGTCCGAGGACGCCGCCCGGCATCTGTGGGCCGCCGAGGGCGCCGTGGTGCAGGCGGCCGTCCTTCTCGACGGCGTGCACCGGTTGGCCGCCGAACTGCGGGAGGCCGAGTCGATGGTCCCGGCCGCGCTGACCGGCGCCGAGGCGGACCTGGCGGCGGTGCGCGGCCCGGCCGTCCCCGGGGGCGAGATCCTCGTCCCGCTGTTCCACGCCGACACCGTCCTCGCCGCCGTACGACAGGAGGTGACGGCTCGTCAGCCGTACGACCCGGTGGGCGTCCTGCGCCGGATCGTGCGCGCGACGGCGCCTTTCGCCCCGGGCCGGTCCGGGGTCCTGTCGGCCGCCGCCCGCCTCGCCGCCGGCAGCGCCACCGCCGCCGCGGACGACTTCGTCGCGACGCACCGGGGTGCGGTGGGCGCCACGGCCCGTACCCGCCTCGCGGAGGCCCGCCGCCTTCTGACCACGGGCACCACGTCCGACCGCCTCCGCGCCGACACCCTGGCCCTGGAGGCACGCGCCCTCGCCGAACAGGACGTACGCCTGCGCGGTAACCCTCTTCCCGAGGCGGCCGGCGAGGAGAGCGGAACCGCAGGAGCCGTCCTGGGCGGCATCCTGCCGGGCACCGGCACGGACATCGGCACGCACATCGGCCCGTACGGCCCGGTGGGCTTCGGCCGGTTGTAGGACCGGGCGTATCAAGGCCCCCAGGGGCCCCCGCACTTGTAGCGGTTCAGTGACGCTGTCCGACTCCCCATGACCCCCATTCGTATGATGACCTGGTTTTGACACGCATAACGGGGGTGGTTGAGCGTGATCAATCCGGAGGAGATCCCGCAGTTCACCGGCAACCTCTTCCAACTGGAGTTGGACCATGCCGCGTTGAAGAAGGACGCGGGGAGCATTCGGGACACGGGCAGTGATGTGCATTCCCAGTTCCAGGGGTTGTCGGCGTTCTACCGGGCTCCGGAGGCGGAGCAGTTGTTCGCGACGACGAAGCCGGTGCGGGACCGGGCGGACGGTTTCGCGACGAATCTGGAGACGGTGTCGTCGGCGCTGTCGTCGTACGCCGCGGAGATACGGCCCCTGGTGTCGAAGCTGCTGGAGCTGAAGACGAAGGCGCACACTTTCGTCGGCTCGGTGAAGGACGACGGCGAGTGGGAGTACGACGAGGACAAGGTCGCCGAGCACAACCGGCTCCGGGACGAGATCACCGCGACGGTGGCGGCGTTCTGGGCGGCGGAGCGGACCTGCCACAACAAGATCACCGCGTTGTGGGGCGGGACGCAGATGGTGGCGGGGGACGGTTCGGAGCGTGAGGACCAGTACGGGTTCAACGCCGAGGACATGAAGAACGCGAAGCTTCCCTGGGGTGACCCGGTGGAGGAGAAGCACCACTGGTACGAGGTCGGCCACTGGGTGAAGTCGTTCGTGTGGGACGGGCTGATCGTCGACGGTGTGTGGGGGACGATCAAGGGTCTGGGCACGCTGGTCGGGTTCGGCGGCTGGGAGGCGATGGGCCAGGCCTGGAAGGGCCTCGCGCAGCTCGCCACCGGTCTGGTCCTCACCGGGATGCCGCTGGTGGGTGCGGCGTTCTGGGCGTTGCCGGACGACAAGCTGCCGTCGTGGCTGCGGGAGTCGCGCACGGCGATGAAGGAGACCGGCAAGGCGCTGGTGGCGTGGGACGAGTGGGGCAAGAACCCCGCCCGTGCGGCGGGTGCGGTCACCTTCAATGTGCTGACCACGGTGTTCACCGGTGGTGCGGGCGGTGCGGTGGCGGGTGCGGGCAAGGCGGGCGCGGTGGCGAAGGTGCTGTCGGTGGCCGGGAAGGCCGGCCGGGCCATCGATCCGATGACGTACATCGCCAAGGGCGCGGGTGCGGGCCTGTCGAAGATCGGCGACATCACGAAGGCGCTGAAGGGCGTCGGGAACATCGAGATCCCGAAGCTGCCGGACAACGCGGTCACGCTGCCCGAGGGCACGGTGATGCTGCCCGACGGCACGGTCCGGCTGCCGGAGGGCGCGGTGGTCCCGGCCGGGGCGGCGAAGCTCCCGGACGGGAGTGTGAAGCTGCCCGAGGACGTGCCGGTGCTGCCGGAGGGCAGCACGAAGCTGCCGACCGGGCCGGGTGCTCCGGCCCGGTACTGGGATCCCGAGGGCAACCTCCTCGACGAGCGGGGCAACGTCCTGCAGAAGGCCGAGGACGGTCCCGGCGACATCGTCGACCAGCCCGACCCGGGCAGCCCGGCGGCGGGCGCGGACGTGCCCCGGGTGGACTCCCCGGTGAGGGAACCGGCCCTGGTCGGCGCGGCCCCCAACACCGCCGACAACGCCGCCGGCGCCGCCCAGCACGTCAACCTCGGCAACAGCCTGGACAACGTCGGGGACGTCGGCCGCGTCGGCGAGGACGTCACCACGACACCGGTCGTCCACGCGGGCGGCGACATCCCGGCCGTCCACGCGAGCACCGACCTGCCCGGAAGCAACACGGGCAGCCACCTCCCCGGCGGCACCGCAGACCACCTCCCCGGCGGCTCGGCCGGCAACAACCTGCCGACCAACAGCGTCGACACCCACACCGGCAGTACGGTGCCCGGTCCCCGGACGGGAGACAACCTGCCCGGCGGCGGCCACGCGGACGCCGTCAACACTCCCGGCCGGGACCTGCCGGGAAGCGGCGGAACCGCCCCCCTCCCCAGCCACATCCCCGAGACACCCGTCAACGGCCTGGACGACCTCGCGGGTCTCGGCGATGACGCCCTCGACCACACGGGCGGCCTCGGCGACGAAGCCGGGGACGCCGCCACACACGCGCCGGAGGGCGATGCACCCGCTCGGGACGCGGACGCCGCACGCCCCAGCTTCATGCGGGACGGTGACAACCCCTACGGGCCCGAGGGCTCCCTCACGCCGGAGCAGATCCAGGAGATCCAGGTCTACCGAGCCAACCACGAGCCCGGATACTTCGAGGAGTTCTACAAGTCCAACGGAAACCGCAAGAACCTGGAGTTCTCCGACGAGAGCATGACGACTCCTCCCCAGCTGACCCGGGAGTCGCCCCAGCACCCGTGGGTCTCGGCCAAGGACGCGC
Organism: Streptomyces sp. NPDC059895; assembly: GCF_042731035.1. Classification (NCBI taxonomy): domain Bacteria; kingdom Bacillati; phylum Actinomycetota; class Actinomycetes; order Kitasatosporales; family Streptomycetaceae; genus Streptomyces; species Streptomyces sp. NPDC059895. Next base: position 70,127 of record NZ_JBHWKO010000022.1, on the reverse strand, counting down.
CAGAGCCTCTGAAGCCGAACTACATCGACGACGCGCTCAAGCGCGGGCGGAAGCACGCGAGCGACGAGGCGCTGAAGACGTTGGACGAGGCGGCGGCCAAGCGGCACCAGGCCATCGGATACGACCAGGCCGCCGGGCGCCACAAGGCCGAGGCCGTGGAGGCGCACAAGCAGGCCCCCACACCCGAGACGGAACTGACCCAGCTCGAACGCACCAACGAATACAAGGCCGCGCATCGCGACATGCGGGACGAGTCGGAGGCCTACGGTGAGCTCATCGCCGAGCACCACGTCATCCCGGAGCACTACGAAGGGGCAACCCGGGAGACAGTGCACGGCCCGAAGAACGGCAACGACCAGTTCGACCAGGTGTGGCGGCGCGAAGACGGCGGTTACGTCGTCGTAGAAGCCAAGAGCAGCGTCACCACGGATCTGGGCGCCCGTAATCTACCCAGCGGAAAGCGCGTCTCCCAGGGAACCAGGGAGTATTTCGAGGACATCATCCGAGAAATGCAGAAGAGGGGAAAGAAAATCCCCTCCGAGCGTAAACTCGCAGCACAACTGATGAAGGCCCTGGATGAAGGGAAACTGGACTACATAGTCGTCAAGGGAGAGAAGAACGCCGGCAAGTACGCTGGCTACCACATGAGGCAGTTCGACATCTCTGAGAGGACCACTCCGTGACGATCACGATCCCACGGCACGGTGCGCCAGGCCCCGACGACGAAGCCTACGCGGAGGGACTGGGCGAGGACCTGGCAGAGAGTCTGGAGAGGCTCGAACGGTCGCCCGGTTCCATCGACTTCGTCTTCGGTACCGCGCTCCTGCACCTTCAGGCTCGTTGCGCCCCGGACCCCCGTGCCGCAAAGCTGGAGACCTGGGAAGCGGTCGTCACCGCGATGCAAGTGGGGTCCGCGCTGTTCGCCATGACAGGTGCGGCCGAAGGTACGGTGCAGTGCCGTATCGCCCGCGAGATGCGTACGCTCCCGGCTATCGGTCCGCGTTCGTACGCCGATGCGGGCAACTGGCTCACCGCCTTCTGGCTGGCCATCGTCTGCCGCGACCAGAAGCGGATGAGTCAGCTGTGCGAAATCCCCCTCGATCGGCTGCGCTCGCCCGATGGGTCCTACGACGGGTACGTCTACCACTGGGTGGAAACCCTGCAGGCATACTGGCTACAGCGTCCCGAACTGGTGGAGAAACTGACGGCCACACTGCAGGACTCGCACCCCGACATGGTGACGATCGCTCCTCGTGACCTGGTGCAGAACGTTCTCTATCCGCCCATTAACCTCTTCTACCGCTTCCTGCGCAAGGACGAGGAGGGATTCAATCAGGCCTTGACTGAATCCCTAGAACTCCACAAGGCGTATTGGACGGCCGACGAGGACCGCGCGGAGGATCCGTCGGGTGCTGTCGCTCTCGGCCTCCTTGCCATCACCTGCCTCGCCTACGACGGCGGGATCCCGATCGAGGTCGAATCCGACTACCTCCCCAAGCATCTGCTCGAGCGAGGCTGGCTGGGCGAGTTCGCCACCTGATCCCCCGGAGTGGCCGGACGGGCGTCGACGACGTCGGCTTCACCCGGGCACTCGCCGACGCCCTCCGGTGGCCCATGACGCCGACATCACCGTCGAGGTCGGGTCCGACTACCTGCCGCCCCCCTGGAGCGCAACTGGTGTGGGAAGTTCCCCATGCAGGCGCAGGGCACGGCGGGGGCGCGGCCGTTCCGTCTCCAATGCCTGTGCCGCGCCGCCGCCCGTGCCGTCTAGAACAAGCTCAGCAGCGCCTCCGCCGGATCCGTCAGGGTCGTCTCGCTGTCGGGCAGCGGGAGTTCGAACCACACCGTCTTGCCGTGCGGGGTGCGGCGTGAGCCCCAGGCCGCCGAGAGCAGGCCGACGAGTTGCAGGCCCCGGCCGCCCTCGTCCGTGTCGCGGGCCCGGCGGCGGCGTGGCTGGACCAGGCCCGCGTCCCAGACCTCGCAGACCAGGGTGCGGTCCAGCAGCAGGCGCAGCCGGATCTCGCCCTCGCCGTACCGCAGCGCGTTCGTCACCAGCTCGCTGACGAGCAGTTCGGTGGTGTCGACGAGGGGTTCCAGGTCCCAGCTGAGGAGCTGGCCGCGCGCGTACTCGCGGGCGCGGCCGACGCTGCGCGGCTCGCGCGGCAGGGTCCAGTCGCCGACCGACTCGGTGGGCAGGCCCTGTACACGTGCCATCAGCAAGGCGATGTCGTCCTCGCCGTGGTGCGTGTCGAGGGTGTTGAGGACGTGGTCGCAGACGTCCTCCAGGGGGCGCGAGGGGTCCGTCAGCGCGCCTACGAAGGCCTGGAGGCCCTCGTCCAGGGGGTGGTCGCGGGACTCGACCAGGCCGTCCGTGTAGAGCGCCAGCAGCGCGCCCTCGGGGAGTTCGACCTCGACCTCCTCGAAGGGCTCCCCGCCCACGCCGAGCGGCATGCCCGGCGGCACGTCGAGCATCAGGGCCGGCTCCCCGGGCTCGACCAGCACCGGCGGCAGATGGCCGGCGTTGGCGAACGTACATCGCCGGGTGACGGAGTCGTAGACGGCGTAGACGCAGGTCGCGAGGTACACCTCGGAGAGGTCGGCCTCGCGGGGGCGGCGGGCGGCGCGGGTGGCCTGCTGGACGCCGCCGGGGGTGCCGAGCCCGCGTGCGATCTCGTCCAACGCGGAGAGCACCTCGGCGGGTTCGAGGTCGAGCAGGGCCAGCGTGCGGACCGCCGTGCGCAGTTCGCCCATGGCGACCGCGGCGCGCAGGCCCCGCCCCATCACGTCGCCGACCACCAGCGCCGTGCGGTGTCCGGGGAGTTCGATGACGTCGAACCAGTCGCCGCCGACCTCGCTGGGGCGGCCGGTGGAGACGTTGCCGGGCAGGTAGCGGCAGGCGATGTCCAGGCCGGAGGCGACCGGGTCGCCGGGCGGGAGGAGGGACCGTTGCAGTATCAGCGCCCGTTCGTGCTCGCGGCGGTAGAGGCGGGCGTTGTCGATGCAGACGGCGGCCCGGGCGGCCAGTTCCACCGCGAGGTCCCGGTCCCGGTCCCCGAACGGCTCGCTGCCCTTGGTCCGCGAGAACTGCGCGAGGCCCACGACGGTGTCGTGGGCGACCATCGGAATGGCGAGCGTGGACTGCACGAGGCCGCCGTCCTCGCCGGGGATGTACTGCGGGCGGGCGGTGCGCAGGGCGTCCGCGCAGGGCGAGTTGAACGGGTAGTGGTGCACCGCGCCGACCGCGACGGGCGCGCCGGTGCCGGCGAAGGGCGCGTCGGAGACGGCGGACGCGAAGGCGACGCGGCGCAGTTCGGCGCTGCCGTCGGCGAGCCCGGGCGGGGTCTCGTCGCCGGCCAGCAGGCCCTGGTAGAGGTCGACGGTGGCCAGGTCGCAGAAGCCGGGTACGACGACGTCGAGGAGTTCGCGGGCGGTCGTCTCCAGGTCGAGGGAGTTCCCTATGCGGGCGCCCGCCTCGTTCAGCAGGGCGAGATTGCGCCGGGCGGCGGCGGCCTCGCGGGCGGCGGCGCGGCGGGCGGTGATGTCGGTGCCGAGCCAGGCGATGCCGATCGGGCGGCCGGATCCGCTCTTCACGCGGTAGAGGTTGATCGACCAGTGCCGGCGTTCGTCGGAGCCGGGGACGAATCCCGTGACGTGCATGTCCGTGATGGAGTCGCCGGTCTTCAGGACGCGGCGCAGGATGGCGGTGACCCGCTCGGCCTCGGGGCGGGGCAGGTAGTCGTACACCCCCTTGCCGCGGTGGTCGTCGGGGGTGCCGCCGAAGAGGGACGCGAACCGGTGGTTGGCGCGCCGCACCCGCAGCTCGGGGTCGATCAGCAGGAACCCGAACGGAGATTGACCGAATATCGCCTGCGAGGCGGCCAGGTCGGTCTCGATGCTGCGCAGGGTGCGGACGTCGACGACGATGCACACGGCGGCCTTCTCGCCCTCCTGGGTGCGCGTCGGCATGACGTACACCTCGGCGAGGCCGTCCTCGCCGGGCTTGCCGTCCTGCGCGCCGGGCATCCGGAACGGGACCACGCCGGTCCACTCCCGCCCGTCGAGTATCTCGGCCATCTTGCGCTGGCCGCGTTCACGCAGATCCGGGTCGATGAACGCGTCGATCGGATCCATGCCGACGGCCCGTTCGGCCGGGATGCCGAAGATGTGTTCGGCGCGCAGGCTCCACTGGTCGACCAGCCCGTCGGGGCCGATGGAGAAGGAGGCGACCCTGATGTAGTCGTAGATCGAGCCGGGCGGACTGCTCTGCCACAGGGCGTCCCCGGCCGGCACCTCGCCCTCGCCGCCGGCGCCACCGCCGACGACCGGGACGTGTCCCGTATCGGCTGCGAGCGCACCCGCGTCCTCAGCCCTCGCGCCGTCCGACGGGTCCTCGGACTCCGCGGCCTTCGCTGGTATCTCGCTCACGCGAACCGTCCCCTCCAGCTCACCGCGCCCGGCACCGGTCACCGGGGGCGGCTGCCCGCAGTATCCAGCACTACGGCGCCGCACGGCACGGTGTTCACGATCACAGCACGGTCCAGACGTATTCAGAACCGTTCCGTGACAACACTTCCAGTCTTCTAACCAGCGGACACACCGCCGAACCCCACCTTCCGGCACGGGTCGCCGGGCAGGGGTGCCGACGTACGCACACCCCGCCCCGTCCGCCCCCAGCTTCCCGGACGGACTCAGTCGGGCACCACCAGTTCGAACCACACCGTCTTGCCGGTGTCTCCGGGCCGGGTGCCCCAGGAGCGCGAGGAGGATGCCACCAGTTGCAGCCCGCGCCCGCCCTCGTCGTCGGGCCGGGCGACCCGCTCGCGCGGCGGGTCGGGCAGCGGGTCGGAGACCTCCGCGCGCAGCACGCCGTCCAGACCGGCGGGACGGACCAGGCGGACGCCGATGGGGCCGGTGGCGTGCCGCAGCGCGTTGGTCACCAGTTCGCTGACCAGCAGGGCCGCCAGGTCGCCGACGCTGTCCAGCCCCCAGTGGCGCAACTGCCCCCGCACCGCGCCGCGCGCGGTGCGCACCGCTCCGGGGTCCGCGGGGAACGTCCACTCGGCGCAGTCGCCTTCGGTGTCGATCACGCCGATCACTTCCCGGGCCAGCAGGTGCATCCCATGTCCGTTTTCACTGGGTTAATTGGCACATACCCGATATGCGGGGTGCAGTACCGCGACCGGTGGCACGGGTGGCGCACGGTGGCACCGACGGCGTACGGCGACACCGACGACGTACGGGGGGATGGGGCGACGCGGGGATGGGCGACGAGGGGGATGGGCGACGAGGGGGATGAGGTGACGGAGTGACGGGACGCGGCGAGGTTGCGGAGGGGGGAGGTGGCGAGGTTGCCGGGGGAGGTGGCGGGGTGGAGGCTCCGTCAGCGACGCGGCACGCCGGGGCGGGGCGCCGCCGGTCCCAGCCGCTGGATCGTCTCCCGTACGGCGGGTACGTCCTGGTCGAGCCAGCCCACGTCCCAGATCTCGTCGGGGGCGAGCCAGCGCAGGGCGTCGTGGTCCTCCAGGGGGGCGGGGGCCGGGGAACCGGGGAGCAGACGGGCGGTCCAGACGTGGAGGACGTAGGGGTGCCTCAGCGGCCACTCCCCCGGCACGCGTTCGACGGCTTCGGCGGCCACGCCGAGTTCCTCGCGCAGTTCACGGACGAGCGCCTCCTGCGGCCGCTCGCCGGGCTCGACCTTGCCGCCGGGCAGTTCCCAGCGCCCGGCCAGCTCGGGGGGTGCGCTGCGGCGCGCGGCGAGCAGGCGGTCGCCGTCGAGCAGGGCGGCGCCGACCACCACGATGCGATCCGTCATGCGCCGGAGCCTACGGGACCGCCGGGGCGGTCAGTTACGGGAGGCGTCCCCGTTCTGGCCGATGCGTTCGACCCAGTAGAGCTGCTTGTGTCCGCGGACGTCGAGACTGTCCGCGATCTTCTGGGCCTCGGCGCGCGTCGCGTACCGCCCCACGCGGTAGCGATTGCCGTTGTCGTCCTGCCGTATGACGAGCCAGGGCAGAGAGATGGTGCTGTCGTTCATCACGCCCCGCGCCCCCTTCCCTCCCCGGCCCATCCCGGTCCCGTCCCGAGCGCGCCCCGCACCCGGCCCTGCAAGGAAACCGCAATCCGCATATGCCCGAGCGTACGCCTAACCTTTACGCAGCGAATACGGCTTTTCACAAACAGGTACGCAACCAGCCATTGCGGAGGGGGCGCACGGGACCGGACGCGCCGTGCGCGCGGCGCGACGCCTCCGGTCGGCGGCACGCCGGGCATCTGGCGGGCCACCTGCGGGAACGACGGGATTCGACCGGATTCCGACGGCGCGCGGACGGCCTCGCACCGGGCGGTTTCCGGGGGCATCTGCCAAAGGGGTGTGCGCTGTCTCACCGGACGCGCCGCCTCACCCACGACCGCCCGCGCCCCACCGGGGAGCCGGGACCCCAACCATTGGGCGGCCGACGGGGACCGCGGACCGGCGGCTCGCCGACAGCCGGCCGCCGACGACCCCACCAGCAGATGCGGACGGCTACTTCACCGGCGACCGGCGGACCACTACTTCACCTACTTCACCGGCGACCGGCGGACCACTACTTCACCGGCAGGTGGTAGGCGACCCGGTAGCGGTCGGCCGGGATGACCACGTCCGCCGTCTCCACGGGGCGGCCCGACGCGTAGTACGTGCGGTGGACGACGAGGACGACATGGCCCGGGACACCTCCCAGGGTGAGGAGTTCCTCGGCGAGGCCGGGACGGGCGCCGACCTCCTCGGTGACGTTGTCGACGACGATGTCGATGGCGCGCATCCGCTCGACGACGCCCATGCCGCCCAGGGGGCCCTCCTCGGGCAGCATGACCGGGGTGCGGCCGGTGACGGAGAGGGGCTCCCAGGAGGTGGAGAGCATCATCGCCTCGCCCCCCTCCCGGAAGACGTATCTCGTGCACATCACGCGGTCACCGGGCTGGATCGCGAGCCGCTCGGCGACAGCCCGGCTCGCCTCGGCCTGCTCGCTGCTGGACTCCCAGGTCCCGCGCGCGCGGGCGTCGGCCTGCTCCTGCCGGAACGGCGTCGCACCGCCGGACGGCCGGTAGCCGGAGCGGGCGATCCGGCGCGGCACCGGCCGCTCCCGCACGTACGTCCCCGACCCGGAGCGGCCCTCGACCAGCCCCTCGGCCATCAGCACCTTGCGCGCCTCCAGGGCGACGGTGTCGGAGACGCCGTACTCCTCGCGGATCCTGGCCTGCGACGGGAGGCGGGTGTGCGGTGGCAGCGAGCCGTCGACGATCTTCTTGCGGAGATCACCCGCGACCCGCAGATACGCCGGCTGCTCACCGAATGTCACTGGCCGCTCCCATCAGATTGTACAGACAGCAACAGACTGGCAACCGTGGGTTGGGCCGTGCAAGCAAAGGCCAGAGAATCACTCGATGTGATGACTTATGCCGGGGAGAGGCTTTACGCAGGCACTTTCTCCCCGCTATGGACGTGATCACACATCGAGCCCGCCCTCGTCCCCGTCGTCCCCGGAGGCGCTGCCGCCCTCGTAGTCCTCACCGTAGGTCGGCGCGGTGGTGGCCAGCCCCAGAGCCTCGCGCGCGGTGACGGTGGCCTCGCCGTCGACGTGGGAGTAGGCGTTGTCGTAGTGCTCGTAGAAGGTGTCCACGTCGGTGGCGGCCGCCGCCTCCGCCCACTCCCCGGCGGCCTCCCGCATGTCCTTCACCAGGTCGGCGACGGGCTGCCGCGCCTCGGCGGACCAGGTGTGCCCGCCCAGCGCCTCGGCCTGCTCGCCGGTCACGTCCCCGGCCTCGCCCGCCCAGGTCCGGTTCACCTCCAGGTCGTCCTCGGCGTACTCCTCCGGCTCCTCGTAGAGCACCTCGTCGACGGCGGCCATCGCCTCGAGGAAGTGGAGCTGGTCGGCGTCGAGGGTCGTCCGGTCGGCGCGCAGCGAGCCGGTGAGGGTGCCGCGTTCGTCGGTGTTGGCGAAGACGCAGGTGATCTCGCGGTCGCCCCAGTCCCAGCTGTCCTGGGTGGGCGTGAGGTAGTACATGTCCACCTCCTCGGTCAGCAGCCAGGGGTCCATGGTGTAGCTGTCCTGGAGGGTCCAGCACTCGTCCTCGGCCGTGTCCGTGACGTAGTCGTCGCCCGGGTAGCCGCTCCCGGTGAGGGCGACCGTGCCGAAGACCTCTCCGTCGTGCTCACCGGAGCAGGGCACCTTGTCGACGTCGTAGACGTCGTCGCGGAAGGTGTCGCCGGGCACGTCGAAGCACTCGCCCTTGGCGAGCGAGAGGCTGCTGTTGCCGCTCGCGCCCTCCTTGAACCCCTCCCAGACGGCGGAGGCGCCCCCGGTGGCCAGCATCGTCACCCACAGCGCGAGCCCCAGGGAGGACAGCACCGCACCGCCGATCGCCATCCCCTTGCCGCGCTCACCGCGCCGGCGGATCTGCACCAGCGCGACGATGCCGAGGACCAGCCCCACGGCGGGCAGGAAGCACAGCACGCCGAGCACGAGCGCGGCGATGGCGACCCCGTTGACCGGCGCGGACCGGTTGAAGGGCAGATACCCCTGCCCCCAGCCCGGGTACGGCGGCCCCCCGTAGGGGCCCTGCGGCATCCCTTGCGGCGGTCCCTGGAACGGCCCCTGGAACGGCCCGGGGAACGGCCCCTGGGGGGCTCCCTGAACCGGCCCCCGGGGGTGGGGAGCGTACGGGCCCTGCGGCTGCGGAGGCCGGTACGGGTCCTGCGGCGGCTGGGGCCCGGAGGGTGGGGGTATGGACACGAGCGACGTGCTCCTGACTGGCGAACTGACGTACGACGACTGGGCGCATGGTAAGCACGGCGCGAGCGGGGGCGGTACGGGGGGCGCGAACGCGACGATCCGGGCGGCGAGCCGAAGGCCCCCCGCCGGGTCCCGCCCCGCCGGGGCCCGCACCCCGGTCGCCTCCCGGGAGGGTGTGGGTGGCGCTCCGTCAGGGGCTGCTCGACGGCTCGACGGCGGGGAGTCGGCGGGCGGACGCGTCACCGCCGAGGAGAAGTTCTTAGGCCGAACGGCCGCAGTGGTGCGTGCCTGCGCGGGCGATCGGGCACCCATGTCGCGCCGGACACTCCGGACACTTGGGACCGCCTGTCAGATCCGATCGGGAGCCACGCATGGAACCAGTCGCCACCCCGCGAAACTGTCCGTTCGACTACGCCGAGGCCCTCGAGTTCGATCCCATGCTCCAGCGCTTGATGACCGAAGAGCCCGTCTCCCGTATCCGGCTGCCCCACGGCGAGGGGGAAGCATGGCTCGTCACCGGCTACGACGATGTGCGCACGGTGACCACAGACCGGCGTTTCAGCCGCCGCGCCATCATCGGCCGGAACTTCCCGCGCATGACGCCTGAACCCATCGTTCAGGACGAGGCGATCAACGTGATGGACCCGCCGGCCAGCAGCCGCCTGCGCAGCCTGATCTCCAAAGGATTCGCGCCCCGTCAGATGGAACGCATGCGGGCCCGCACCCAGCATGTCGTGAACGAACTGCTCGACCGGATGGCGGAGCACGGCTCTCCCGCAGACCTCACCGAGCACCTGGCCGACCCTCTGCCCCTCGCCACCATCTGCGAGGTCCTCGACATCCCCGAGACCGATCGGGCCCAACTGCGCGCCCACGCACGGACCATGATGGACACCGGCGTCGACAACCGGGACGACGCCGTACGGGCCAAGGCCGAGCTCCGCGCCTATTTCCAGACGTTGACCAGGCACCGGCGCGAGAACCCGGGCGACGACCTGATCAGCGCGCTGGCCACAGCTCGCGACGGAGACGAGATCCTCAACGACCAGGAACTGGCCGTCATGGCCATGGTCCTGCTCATCACCGGACAGGACACCACCACCTACCAGATCGGGAACATCGCCTACCTCCTGCTCACCCGCCCCGAAGAGCTCGCCATGCTGCGCGCCGATCCCGCGTTGCTCCCGCAGGCCATCGAGGAACTGCTGCGCTTCATCCCCTTCCGCAAGGGCGTCGGCATCCCCCGCGTCGCCTTGGAGGACGTGGAACTGAGCGGGGTGACGATCAAGGCAGGGGACATCGTGCACGTCTCCTATCTGACGGCCAACCGTGACGGACGGAAGTTCGACCGGCCCGACGAGCTGGATCTGCGTCGCTCCGGCCCGTCTCACATGACCTTCGGCTGGGGTGGACATCACTGTCTCGGCGCTCCGCTCGCCACCACGGAACTCCAAGTCGCGCTCGGAACCCTTCTGGAGCGCTTCCCCGACCTGAAACTGGCGAAGCCGGCCGAGGAAGTGCGCTGGAACAAGACGTCGATCTGGCGCTATCCGCTCGCGCTGCCCGTCACCTGGTGACCATAGCCAGCGCGGTGGTACTCGACGCCTGGCCCGCAGCTTCGACGAAGCATCAGCTTTGAGGGGCACCGCGGCCTGATGACCGGCTTCGGGCCCGGCGTCACCGCCGAGATCGCCCTGGGCACCTGGACCTCGGAGTCCGCATCGTGAGGGGTGCGGGCCACCGGCCGCCATCGCCGGTCCCGCCTGCCCTTGACCAGCTCCCCGAGCATCTTGAGGTCGGTCCGACGCAGACATTTCTCCGTCAGCTTGCGTTGGGTCCCGACGATCGTTCACGGGTGTCCCGCGGACTGTCTGCGGACTGGCCGGGTGTGCTGAGGCGGAGAAATGCATGGCACACCGGCGGGATCCGCAACGAGACTGCGCAGGTGAGCGACTGCTACCCCTGTCCCTGCTGCGGGCACCGCGTGCTCGACGCCATGCCCGGCTCGCACGAGATCTGCCCCGTCTGCTTCTGGGAGGACGACGGGGTCCAGTTCCGCTGGCCGGCCATGGGCGGCGGGGCGAACAAGGTGTCCCTGATCGAAGCCCAACGCAACTACCAGGACTTGGGCGCCTGCGACGAGCACGGCCGCCAGTACGTCCGCCCTCCGGCCGAGGACGAGCCCCTCGACCCCGCGTGGCGCCCCATCGATCTGACACGCGACTCTATCGGGCATACCGAAGGGCACCGGACCCCATGCCCTCCGGCACCACTACGCCAGCCTGCTGATCAAGCACGGCGAGTCCGTGAAGACGGTCTCCGAGCGCCTCGGCCACACCAACGCGGCCATGACGCTGAACATCTACACCCACCTGTGGCCCGACTCCGAGGAGTGGACCCGGGCCGCCGTCGACAAGGCGTACGCGGACCAGTCCGCCGATGTCCAGCCACAGGTCGACGAAGCGGCGTAGCCGCTCCCCCGCGCGCTGACCGAAGTCAGCACGCTGCGGACTCTGTGCGGACCGCAAAGGCCGCCCAACCCGCTCCGTCGCAGGTCAGACGGCCTTTCACTAGATCAACTAGACGTTGAAGCGGAACTCCACGACGTCCCCGTCCTGCATCACGTAGTCCTTGCCCTCCATGCGGGCCTTGCCCTTGGCGCGGGCCTCCGCGACCGAGCCGGTCTCCACCAGGTCGCCGAAGGAGATGACCTCCGCCTTGATGAAGCCCTTCTGGAAGTCCGTGTGGATCACGCCGGCGGCCTCGGGGGCGGTGGCGCCCTTCTTGATGGTCCAGGCGCGGGACTCCTTGGGGCCGGCCGTGAGGTAGGTCTGGAGGCCGAGGGTGTCGAAGCCGACCCGGGCGAGGGTGGCGAGGCCGGGCTCCTCCGCGCCGACCGACTCCAGCAGCTCCAGGGCGTCCTCCTCGTCGAGCTCGGCGAGGTCCGCCTCCAGCTTGGCGTTGAGGAAGATCGCCTCGGCGGGGGCGACCAGGGCGCGCTGCTCGTCCTTGAAGGTCTCGTCGGTCAGCTCGTCCTCGTCGACGTTGAAGACGTAGAGGAAGGGCTTGGTGGTGAGCAGGTGCAGGTCGTGGAGGAGCTCCTCGTTCCCGGAGCCCTGGACGATGCCCGCCGAGAAGAGCGTGTCGCCCTTCTCCAGGATCTCCTTCGCCTCCTCGACGGCCTTGACCTTGGGCGCCACGTCCTTCTTGATCCGCGACTCCTTCTGGAGACGCGGCAGGACCTTCTCGATGGTCTGGAGGTCGGCGAGGATCAGCTCGGTGTTGATCGTCTCGATGTCGTCCTTCGGGGAGACCTTGCCGTCGACGTGGACGACGTTCTCGTCCTTGAAGGCGCGGATGACCTGGCAGATCGCGTCGGATTCGCGGATGTTCGCCAGGAACTTGTTGCCCAGGCCCTCGCCCTCGCTCGCACCGCGCACGATGCCCGCGATGTCGACGAAGTCGACGGTCGCCGGGAGGACGCGCTGCGAGGAGAAGATCTCCGCCAGCTTCGTCAGGCGGGCGTCGGGCACGCCGACCACGCCGACGTTGGGCTCGATCGTGGCGAACGGGTAGTTGGCCGCCAGCACGTCGTTCTTGGTCAGGGCGTTGAACAGGGTCGACTTGCCGACATTCGGCAGACCGACGATTCCGATCGTGAGCGACACGTTGCGACTTCCCGTAGTCAGAGGGCCAGGGGGCCAGACGGCCAGGGGCCAGACGGCCAGAGGGCCAGAGGGCTGGCCGATCCACCAGTTTACGGCGTGCCCGCGCCCAGCCCTGCGGACCTGTCGAACGCACGGTCAAGGTCCCGGCCCCGGCGTGTCCCGCGCCGGATTCGGCACATTAAACGACTTATGTTGGACCGATGGAGCAACACAGGACGCGTCCGCGGCGGAACGGAGTGCGACGCGGGACGCCACCCCTCCCGCCGCAGGCGGGCCGCGGTGCCCGTCCGGCGTCTCCCGCGCGGGGAGGAGACGGCTCCGGCTCCCGGTCCGGTGCGCCGTCCGGGGCCGGTTCCGGGGCCGGTTCCGGGGCCGGTTCCGGGGCCGGTTCCGGGGCCGGTTCCGGGGCCGGTTCCGGGGCCGGTTCCGGGGCCGGTCGCTCCCCGGCCCTTCCCCGGCCCGCTCGCGTGCCGGGAGCGTCCGCTCCGGCTCCGGCGGGCGTCGCGCGCCGTCTGCCCGATCCCCGGCTCACCGGGCTCGGCTGCGGGCTGTTCAGCATGGCGCTGATGCTGCTGGTCGGCTGGCTCGACCACGCGCTGTTCGACGCCTCGCCGACGGTGTACGGGGTGCTGTTCCTGCCGGTGTGCCTGCTGACCGCGCTGTGGGTGCGCCGGGCCGAACCGCTGTCCGCGCCCACCGTCGTGCCCATCGCGTTCGCGGTGGGGCTCGTGCCCGTCGCCCACGGCGGCGACGGGCACGGCTCCCGGCTGACGGGGGTGATCACCGCGCTGGCCACGGAGGTCGGCTGGCTGTACTGCGGGACCTTCGTCGCGGGGCTGGTGGTGCTGATCCGCCGGATCGGCGCGGCCGGCCGACCGGCCCGCGGTCGCACCGGGGCTCGCGGTCACACCGGGGCCGTTCGGTAGCCGGTCGGTAGCCGGGGTCGGTAGCCGTGCCGTCCGGCGGGGCCCCAAGGGGCTCCTAGGCCGTCTGGTGGCTGTCCTTGGCCGCCCGCATCGCCGCCCCCACGATGCCCGCGTTGTTCAGCAGCTGCGCCGGGACGATCTCCGCCTTGATGCCCTCGATGAGCGGCAGGAACTTCTGCGCCTTGCGGCTGACGCCACCGCCGATGATGAACAGCTCCGGCGAGAACAGCATCTCGACGTGGGCGAGGTACTTCTGGACGCGGTGGGCCCACTGCTCCCAGCTGAGGTCGCCGTCCTCCTTGGCCTTGCTGGAGGCGCGCTTCTCCGCGTCGTGGCCGTGCAGCTCCAGATGGCCGAGTTCGGTGTTGGGCACGAGGGCGCCGTCGACGAAGAGGGCGCTGCCGATGCCCGTGCCGAACGTGAGCAGGATCACGGTGCCGCTGCGGTCCCGGCCGGCGCCGAAGGCGATCTCGGCGACGCCCGCCGCGTCGGCGTCGTTGACGACCGTCACCGGGAGGCCGCCGAGCCGTTCGCTGAACAGCGCGCGCGCGTCCACGTCGATCCAGCCCTTGTCGACGTTGGCCGCCGTGCGGATGGTGGATCCGCCGGTGACCACGCCCGGGAAGGTGAGCCCCACCGGTCCCGTCCACCCGAAGTGGTCGACGACCTGCTTCACGCCGTCGGCCACGCTCTCGGGCGTCGCCGGGTGCGGGGTGAGCACCTTGCAGCGCTCCTGGGCCAGGTCTCCCTGGTCCAGGTCCACAGGGGCGCCCTTGATCCCGGATCCACCGATGTCCACGCCGAAGATCTGCATGGCACCACGTTACGACGATCGACTGACGGTCACCGCCCACGGTGCCCCCGTCACGCGGACGCCGCCACCGCCCCGCCGCGCGGTCACCGCGCCGACGTGGTCCCCGCGCCGGTCCCGCCGCGCTGGGCGACCAGGGCCGCGGCCTCTTCGCGCAGGTCGCGGCGGAGTTCCTTGGGCAGGGAGAAGGTGATGTGCTCGTCGGCGGCCTTGACGAGTTCGACGTCCCCGTACCCGCGCTCGGCGAGCCACTCCAGGACCTCCTCGACGAGGACCTCCGGCACGGAGGCGCCCGAGGTGACGCCGACCGTGGTCACGCCCTCCAGCCAGGTCTCGTCGATCTCGCCGGCGAAGTCCACGAGGTACGCCTGGCGCGAGCCGGCGAGCTTGGCGACCTCGACGAGCCGCTTGGAGTTGGAGGAGTTGCGCGAGCCGACCACGATGACGAGGTCCGCCTCTGCGCCCATCTGCTTCACCGCCAGCTGACGGTTCTGCGTGGCGTAGCAGATGTCGTCGCTGGGCGGGGAGATCAGCTGCGGGAACTTCTCCTTCAGGGCGTCGACGGTCTCCATGGTCTCGTCGACGGAGAGGGTGGTCTGCGACAGCCAGACGACCTTGGAGGGGTCGCGGACCTCGACCTTGGCGACGTCGGCGGGGCCGTCGACGAGCTGGATGTGGTCGGGGGCCTCGCCGGAGGTGCCGATGACCTCCTCGTGGCCCTCGTGGCCGATCAGGAGGATGTCGTAGTCCTCGCCCGCGAAGCGGACGGCTTCCTTGTGGACCTTGGTGACCAGCGGGCAGGTCGCGTCGATGGTGGCGAGCTTGCCGCGCGCGGCCTCCTCGTGCACCACGGGGGCGACGCCGTGCGCCGAGAACATGACGATGTTGCCCGGCGGGACCTCCTCCGTCCGCTCGACGAAGACGGCGCCCTTCTTCTCCAGGGTCTGCACGACGTACTTGTTGTGGACGATCTCGTGGCGGACGTAGACGGGAGCGCCGTACTGCTCCAGGGCTTTCTCGACGGCGATCACGGCGCGGTCCACTCCCGCGCAGTAGCCCCGGGGGGCGGCGAGCAGGACACGGCGGCCAGGCGAAGCGGTCATGCGTCCCATCGTAAGGCCGCGTCCGGCGGGTCGAAGATCGCCTGTGGACGGTGCGGGCGGGGAGACTGGCGGGTGAGCGGGGAGAGGAGGGGGCAGGCGCTCCCCGCGGAGGATCGGAGGCACGGATGTCCGACGCCGGTACGTCGACGCGCCCGCCCGCCGGGGCGCACGAGCTGCGGCGCAGTCTCGGCTTCCGGGACCTGGTGGTCTACGGGCTGCTGTTCATCGCGCCCATGGCGCCGGTCGGCGTGTTCGGCACGCTGGACGCGAAGTCGCACGGGGCGGTCGCGCTCGTCTACGTCGTCGCGACCGTCGCCATGGCGTTCACCGCGTTCAGCTACGCGCAGATGGTGCGGGTGGTGCCGCAGGCGGGGTCGGTGTTCGCGTACGCGCGCGTGGGGCTCGGCAGGGGGGCCGGGTTCGTCGCCGGCTGGATGGCGATGCTCGACTACGTCCTGATCCCGGCCGTGGCCTACCTCTTCTCCGGCATCGCGATGAACGCGCTGGTCCCGGGGGTGTCGCGGTGGGTGTGGACGGCGCTGGCGGTGGTCGTCACCACCCTGCTGAACCTGTGGGGGGTGCGGGCCGCGGCCCGGGTGGGCTTCCTGGTGCTGGCGATGGAGATCGTGGTGCTGGCCGTGTTCGTGGTGTCGGCGGTCGTCGTCCTCGCGCGGGACGGCGCGGAGCGGGGATGGCTGTCGCCGTTCGCCGGGGACGGGACGCAGGGGGCGTTCGCGCTGTCCGCGGTGCTCGGGGCGGTGTCGGTGGCCGTGCTGTCGTATCTGGGCTTCGACGCGATCGCCACGTTCGCGGAGGAGGTCACGGGCGGTTCGGCGAAGGTGGCGCGGGCGCTGCTGTTCTGCCTGGCGCTGGCGGGTGCGCTGTTCGTCGCGCAGACGTATCTGGTGGCGCTGCTGGAGCCGGTGACGTCGGCCGAGCTGGCCGCGGAGCCGGGGCGGCAGGGGTCGGCCTTCTACGACGCCGTCGACGTGTCCGTGGGGACCTGGCTGCACGACCTGGTGGCCGTGAGCAAGGCGGTCGGGGCCGCGTTCGCCGCGCTGGCCGGGCAGGCGGCGGCCGGGCGGCTGCTGTTCGCGATGGGGCGGGACCGGCGGCTGCCGGCGGTGCTGGCGCGGACGGACTCCGGGGTGCCGCGGGTGGCGGTGGCCTGCTCGGCCGTGGTGACGCTGGTGGCGGCGGTGTGGGCGGCCCGGCGGGACGACGGGATGGATCACCTGGTGTCGGTGGTGGACGTCGGGGCGCTGACGGCGTTCACGCTGCTGCACGCGAGCGTGGTGGGGTGGTTCGCGGTGCGCCGGGCGGGGGGTCCGGTGGTGTGGTGGCGGCACGTGCTGATGCCGGTGGCCGGGGCGGTGATCACCGTCGCGGTGATCGTGGAGGCGTCCCGGACGGCTCAGGTGGTGGGAGCGGTGTGGCTGGCGGTGGGGCTGGTGGTGCTGGGGGCGCAGCGGGGGCGGAGGACCCGGGACGCCGCCACCGGCTGAGCGGGCGGGCGAACGCCGGACACCGCTCAGCGTGGGCGGAGGGCCCGGAACGCCACCACCGGCTGACCCGACAGGCGCACGCCGGACACCGCAGAGACGCAGGGCCCGGAACGCCATCACCGGCTGATCGGACGGGCGGGCGCCGGACACCGCGGGGGTCGCGGTGCCGGACGTCGAGGCGGACGCCCGGTTGTCAGCGGCTGCCACTACCCTCGCGGGCATGGCTGTCAACACGTCCGCCGAGACTCCGCTGCCCGTGGGCGAGGTGTCCCGGCTCATCGGGGGGTGGATCGACCGGCTCGGCGCGGTGTGGGTCGAGGGGCAGATCACCCAGTTGTCGCGGCGCCCGGGTGCGGGTGTCGTCTTTCTGACGCTGCGGGACCCGTCATACGACGTCTCGGTGAGTGTGACGTGCTACCGGCAGGTGTTCGACGCGGTCGCGGACGTCGTCGGCGAGGGCGCGCGGGTCGTCGTGCACGCCAAGCCGGAGTGGTACGCGCCGCGGGGGCAGCTGTCGCTGCGGGCGGTCGAGATACGGCCGGTGGGGGTCGGGGAGCTGCTGGCCCGGCTGGAGCAGCTGAAGAAGTCGCTGGCCGCGGAGGGGCTGTTCGCTCCCGAGCGGAAGAAGCCGCTGCCCTTCCTCCCCCAGCTCATCGGGCTGGTGTGCGGGCGGGCGTCCGCCGCCGAGCGGGACGTGCTGGAGAACGCCCGGCACCGCTGGCCCGCCGTCCGCTTCGAGGTGCGCAATGTGGCCGTGCAGGGCGTGCACGCAGTGCCGCAGGTCGTGCAGGCCGTGAAGGAGCTGGACGCGCTGGAGGAGGTGGACGTGATCGTCGTGGCGCGCGGGGGCGGGAGCGTGGAGGACCTGCTGCCGTTCTCCGACGAGCAGCTGGTGCGGACGGTCGCGGCCTGCCGTACGCCGGTGGTGTCGGCGATCGGCCACGAGCCGGACAATCCGCTGCTGGACCATGTGGCCGACCTGCGGGCCTCGACGCCCACCGACGCGGCGAAGAAGGTCGTGCCGGACGTCGGTGAGGAGCTGGAGCGGGTGCGGATGCTGCGCGGCCGGGCGCGCCGGTGCGCGCAGGCGCTCGTGGAGCGGGAGGAGCGCGGGCTGGCCCACGCGCTGGCGCGGCCGGTGATCCAGGATCCGCACCGGATGATCGACGAGCGGGCGGATCACCTCGCCTCGCTGGTCGACCGGTCCCGCCGTACCCTCGGTCATCTCCTGGACCGCGCCGACTCCGAGCTGACGCACACCCGCGCGCGCGTGGTGGCGCTCTCGCCGGCCGCCACGCTGAAGCGGGGGTACGCGGTGCTCCAGCGGGCCGACGGGCACGTGGTGCGGGATCCGGGCGAGGTGACGGCGGACGAGGCGCTGCGCGCGCGGGTCGCCGCGGGTGAGTTCACGGTACGAGTCGACGATCAGGGGCTGGGTGCATGACGGGCAGGACGGACGAGGCGCTCGGGTACGAGCAGGCGCGCGACGAGCTGATCGAGGTCGTACGCCGCCTGGAGGCGGGGGGTACGACGCTGGAGGAGTCCCTCGCCCTGTGGGAGCGGGGGGAGGAGCTGGCCAAGGTGTGCCGGCGCTGGCTGGAGGGCGCGCGGGCCCGGCTGGACGCGGCGCTCGCGGAGGAGGGGGAGGCGCGGGAGGAGGGGTGACGCGGCGGACGGCTGTGAGGGCGGTCACCCCGCCCCCCACCGCTAGTTGAAGATTGAACTTCCATGGCGTACGGTCGATCACGTCAGCCGGTCCGGTGCCCCCGGATCCGGACGCGCACCCCAGGGAAGTCCACGCATGTCTCTCGTTCTTGACCCCGCCGCCCAGGACCTGCTGTTCCGCGAGGCCCGCACCGCGAACACCTTCACCGACGAGCCGGTGACCGACGAGCAGGTGCAGGCGATCTACGACCTGGTCAAGTTCGGCCCGACCGCCTTCAACCAGACCCCGCTGCGCATCACCCTGGTCCGCTCCCCCGAGGCCCGCGAGCGCCTGGTGAAGCACCTGGCCGAGGGCAACCAGGCCAAGACCGCCGCCGCGCCGCTGGTCGCGATCCTCTCCGCGGACAACGAGTTCCACGAGGAGCTGCCGCAGCTCCTCCCGCACTTCCCGCAGGCCAAGGACCTCTTCTTCAGCGAGCGTCCGGCCCGTGAGGGCGCCGCCCTGCTGAACGCCGCCCTCCAGGCCGCCTACTTCATCATCGGCGTCCGCGCCGCCGGTCTGGCCGCCGGCCCGATGACCGGTCTGGACTTCGAGGGCGTCCGCAAGGAGTTCCTGGACGACGACCACACCCCGCTGATGGTCGTCAACATCGGCAAGCCGGGCGAGAACGCCTGGTTCCCGCGCTCCCCGCGCCTGGCGTACGAGCAGGTCGTGACCACGGTCTGACGGCCTGAACGATGACATGACGAGGCCCCCGGCGATCGGAAGATCCCGCCGGGGGCCTCGCTCATGTCAGGGGGCGCGCGCGTCCGCCGAGGGGCGCGGCGCGCTCACTCCGTCGCCGGCGACTCCGACTCCAGCGACTCCGACTCCAGCGACTCC
Source organism: Streptomyces sp. NPDC059895 (assembly GCF_042731035.1). Taxonomy (NCBI): domain Bacteria; kingdom Bacillati; phylum Actinomycetota; class Actinomycetes; order Kitasatosporales; family Streptomycetaceae; genus Streptomyces; species Streptomyces sp. NPDC059895. Next base: position 50,795 of record NZ_JBHWKO010000022.1, on the reverse strand, counting down.
GCGAACTGCGCCAGCTTGGCCCACGACGCCGTGCCGGCCACCACCGTCGTCGAGCCGTCCGCGCTCTCCACGACGAGGGCGTCGTAGCGGCCGTCGGTGTAGCGGGTCCAGGTGCGACCGGCGAGCTGCTCCGTCCGCTCCGCCCGCTGGGCGCCCTGCGTCGCCTCGTCGATGAACGTGGACGGCTTCTGAGTGGACTGCTCGACCTGGACGTACTCCCCGTCGGGGGTGTGGAAGCCCAGGTGCCAGGCGTCGTACTGGGTGCCGTCGAAGCGCACCGAGGTCGCCTTCCAGGTGGACGGCAGGCCCTCGGGCGCGGCGATCGGGTACGAGGCGGCGCGACGTGCCGTGAGCAGCTCCACGCGGTAGTCGACGCGCTGGACGTCCGGAGAGTGGTCGTCGTGCGGGATGAAGAGGTACATCACCAAGCCCGCGATCATAATCACTCCCAGGGAGAGCACCATGTCCCGGACCGTCTGCATCTTGCCTTTCGAACCTGCCACGCCCCCTATCGTCGCAGGTGCCCGGTGCGCTCATCCGTGGGGTCCCCTGCTCATTTTGTCGGACTGACGATAGAGTCGGGCTCGAACCCTCATCCGGCCGTCGTCGTATCAGAAAGGTGCGCTCCGATGACCGAGCATCATCACTTGCCGTCCGAACTCGATGTGCCCTCCGAGGCCCCCGACCGCAACATCGCCCTGGAACTCGTCCGGGTGACCGAAGCGGCGGCGATGGCCGCGGGCCGCTGGGTCGGGCGCGGCGACAAGAACGGCGCCGACGGTGCCGCGGTGCGCGCCATGCGGACCCTCGTCTCCACCGTCTCGATGAACGGCGTGGTCGTCATCGGCGAGGGCGAGAAGGACGAGGCGCCGATGCTTTTCAACGGTGAGCGCGTCGGCGACGGCACCGGGCCGGAGGTGGACATCGCCGTAGACCCGATCGACGGCACCACGCTGACGGCCAAGGGCATGCCGAACGCGATCGCCGTCCTCGCCGCCACCGAGCGCGGCGCGATGTTCGACCCGTCCGCGGTGTTCTACATGGACAAGCTGGTCACCGGCCCGGAGGCCGCCGAGTTCGTCGACATCAACGCCCCCGTCGACGTCAACATCCGCCGGGTCGCCAAGGCCAAGCGGGGCACGCCGGAGGACGTCACCGTCGTCATCCTGGACCGGCCGCGGCACGAGGGCCTCATCAAGGAGGTCCGGGACACCGGGGCGCGGATCAAGCTGATCTCGGACGGCGACGTGGCCGGCTCGATCCTGGCGCTGCGCGAGGGCACCGGCATCGACCTGCTGCTCGGTATCGGCGGCACGCCGGAGGGCATCATCTCGGCCTGTGCCGTGAAGTGCCTTGGCGGCACCATCCAGGGCAAGCTCTGGCCGAAGGACGACGAGGAGCGGCAGCGGGCGATCGACGCCGGGCACGACCTCGACCGTGTGCTGACCACCGAGGACCTGGTGACCGGCGAGAACGTGTTCTTCGTCGCCACCGGGATCACCGACGGGGAGCTGCTGCGAGGGGTGCGGTACCGGTCGGAGACCGCGACGACCGACTCGATCGTGATGCGGTCGAAGTCGGGCACGGTGCGGCGGATCGACTCCGAGCACCGGCTCAGCAAGCTGCGGGCCTACAGCGCGATCGACTTCGACCACGCGAAGTAGGTGGACTGCGGGAGGGCCGAACGAGCGTGACGGCCCGTCCCGGACGAAAGGGGCGCCCCCGGTGCGGAGGGGGCGCCCCTTCTCGATGTGCGTCAGCCGGCCGCCGCTATGCGGTCGGTGGCCCTGACCGCCTTCTTCAGCTCCATGTCGCGGCGCCTGCGGCGCGCGAGGACCACACGGCGCTCGGCGGCGGTGAGGCCGCCCCAGACACCGTACGGCTCGGGCTGGAGCAGGGCGTGCTCGCGGCACTCGACCATCACGGGACAGCGGGCGCAGACCCGCTTGGCGGCCTCCTCGCGGGAGAGCCGGGCGGCGGTGGGCTCCTTGGAGGGGGCGAAGAACAGGCCTGCCTCGTCGCGCCGGCACACGGCCTCGGTGTGCCACGGAGCGTCTTGGTCCCTGTCCCGCGCCGGCACCCGCTGGGCCGGAACGGCGGCGACCTGCAGGGACGAATGCGGCGGTTGCAGCACGGTCTACTCCTGACGACGGCTTCGCGAGCGAGAGACGATGCAGCAAGGCCTACCCGCTGTGCGCGCGCCTATGCACTGAGTTCCGAACCGCCGGACCGGGCCCGCACCGGCTACCGGGCCGGGTACCGGGCCGGTACGCGCTCGCGTCGGGGACCGGCCCCCGCCCGGGCAGCCGGTCCGCGCTCGCCGGCCGGCCCCCGCCGGCTCGCCCCACCGTCCCCCCCACCGCCCCGCCCGCCGGCCCGCCCGCCGGTTCGCGACCGTCAACGGTCCAGATGCCTGCGCAAACCGCGGTCGACCTTGCGGTGCACCTTGTCGAGGATGTCCGCGACGACCCGGCCGCGCCTGGGCCGGCCCTCGATGTGGCCGAGGACGGCCCACCCCTCGACGTGGACGACGGGCGCGTCGGGATCGGCGGAGTCGAGCGTGTCGACCTCGAAGCTGCCGAGGACACCGCCGCCGGTACCGAACAGCGAGACGTTCTCCGGGACGCGGACCTCGACGCTGCCGAAGACGGAGACCGCCTTGACGACGACGTGCCGGTACTCGAACAGCGCCTCGCTCAGGTCGATCTCGACGCTGCCGAAGACCGCGTACGCGTGGATGCGGCGGCCGACCCGCCAACGGCCCCTGCGGACACTGCTGCTGAAGACGGCGACCAGGTTGACGTCCGGGTCGGCGGGGAGCGCGCCGGACGGCGGACGGTGCGGGGCCGGGGCGTACGGCGGGGCGTGCCGGTGGTGGGCGGCGGGCAGGTCCCTGATGAACACGTCCAGTTCACCGACCGTCCTGGCGGCCAGCACGCCCTCGACGCGCTCGGCGTGCTCGTCGGCGGTGAGGCGCCCCTCCGCGAGGGCCTCGCGCAGGATGTCGGCGATGCGGTCACGGTCGGCGTCCGAGGCGCGCAGCTCGGCCACGGAGGCACGCGGGTCGGCGACGGGAGCACGCGGGTCGGTCCGCTTCTGAAGGTCCACGACAGCAGCGTACCGACACACGATAGATCGCGATAGTCCCCGTAGAGGCCGAACTGAGCCTTACCTCACAAGCTCGCCGCCGACCGCAGGTCCTACGCTGGTGGGCGCTGCCGAAGGAGGCCAGCCGTCGTGCTCTGGAAACCGGCCGCACGCGTCAGTCGAGTGAGGAATGGGCGAGATGCCTGAGTTCGCGTACACCGATCTGCTCCCCATGGGAGAGGACACCACCCCGTACCGGCTGGTGACCTCCGAGGGTGTCTCCACCTTCGAGGCCGACGGGCGGACCTTCCTCAGGGTGGAGCCCGAGGCGCTGCGCAAGCTGGCCGAGGAGGCGATCCACGACATCCAGCACTACCTGCGCCCGGCGCACCTCGCGCAGCTGCGCCGGATCATCGACGACCCGGAGGCGTCGGGCAACGACAAGTTCGTCGCCCTCGACCTGCTGAAGAACGCCAACATCGCCGCGGCGGGCGTGCTGCCGATGTGCCAGGACACCGGCACGGCGATCGTCATGGGCAAACGCGGGCAGAACGTGCTCACGCGGGGGCGGGACGAGGAGGCGCTCTCCCGCGGCATCTACGACGCGTACACGAAGCTGAACCTCCGCTACTCCCAGATGGCTCCCCTCACCATGTGGGAGGAGAAGAACACCGGCTCCAACCTGCCGGCGCAGATCGAGCTGTACGCCACGGACGGCGGCGCCTACAAGTTCCTGTTCATGGCGAAGGGCGGCGGCTCCGCCAACAAGTCCTTCCTCTACCAGGAGACGAAGGCCGTCCTGAACGAGGCCTCCATGATGAAGTTCCTGGAGGAGAAGATCCGCTCGCTCGGTACGGCCGCCTGCCCGCCGTACCACCTGGCGATCGTGGTCGGCGGCACGAGCGCCGAGTACGCCCTGAAGACCGCGAAGTACGCCTCCGCGCACTACCTGGACGAGATCCCGGCCGAGGGCTCGCCGCTCGGGCACGGCTTCCGCGACAAGGAGCTGGAGGAGAAGGTCTTCGAGCTGACGCAGAAGATCGGCATCGGCGCGCAGTTCGGCGGCAAGTACTTCTGCCACGACGTGCGCGTGGTGCGGCTGCCCCGCCACGGGGCCTCCTGCCCGGTGGCCATCGCCGTCTCCTGCTCGGCCGACCGGCAGGCCGTCGCGAAGATCACCGCGGAGGGCGTCTTCCTGGAGCAGCTGGAGACGGACCCGGCGCGGTTCCTGCCCGACACCACCGACGAGCACCTCGAGCAGGACGGCGACGTCGTCCGGATCGACCTGAACCAGCCGATGGACGACATCCTCGCCGAGCTGACCAAGTACCCGGTCAAGACCCGGCTGTCGCTGTCCGGTCCGCTGGTCGTGGCGCGTGACATCGCACACGCCAAGATCAAGGAGCGGCTGGACGCGGGTGAGGAGATGCCGCAGTACCTGAAGGACCACCCGGTGTACTACGCGGGTCCGGCGAAGACCCCGGAGGGGTACGCCTCCGGTTCCTTCGGTCCGACGACGGCCGGCCGCATGGACTCCTACGTCGAGCAGTTCCAGGCGGCGGGCGGCTCCAAGGTGATGCTGGCCAAGGGCAACCGGTCGCAGCAGGTCACCGACGCGTGCGGCGCGCACGGCGGGTTCTACCTCGGCTCGATCGGCGGGCCCGCGGCCCGGCTGGCCCAGGACTGCATCAAGAAGGTCGAGGTCGTCGAGTACGAGGAGCTCGGCATGGAGGCCGTCTGGAAGATCGAGGTCGAGGACTTCCCGGCGTTCGTCGTCGTCGACGACAAGGGCAACGACTTCTTCAAGGACCCGGCGCCAGCCCCGACGTTCACGTCGATTCCGGTGCGGGGGCCGGGGCTGGCGTAGCGCCTTGTACGGCGGGGGCGGTGGGGGGTTTCTTCGCCCCCGCCGCCCCTTCCCGTCCCGTCCCCGGGGGCTGCGCCCCCGGACCCCCGCTTCGGCCCTGGACGGGCCTCGTCCTCAAACGCCGGACGGGCTATTCGGGTGCCCCCGATCAGACCACTCCCGGAACAACCGCGCCCGCCCCCACGCTGAACCCGGTATGACCGAATACCGCATCGAGCACGACTCCATGGGCGAGGTCCGCGTCCCCGCGCACGCGAAGTGGCGGGCCCAGACACAGCGGGCCGTGGAGAACTTCCCCGTCTCCGGGCAGCGCCTGGAGCGCGCGCACATCGAGGCCCTCGCCCGGATCAAGGGCGCCGCCGCCAAGGTCAACGCCGAACTGGGGGTGCTCGACAAGGAGATCGCCGAGGCGATCCAGGAGGCGGCCGCCGAGGTGGCCGAGGGCCGGTGGGACGAGCACTTCCCGGTGGACGTGTTCCAGACCGGGTCGGGGACCTCGTCCAACATGAACACCAACGAGGTCGTCGCGACGCTGGCGGCCGAGCGCCTGGGCCGGGACGTCCACCCCAACGACCACGTCAACGCCTCGCAGTCCTCCAACGACGTCTTCCCCTCCTCCCTGCACATCGCCGCCACCGCCGCCGTCACCCACGACCTGATCCCGGCCCTGGAGCACCTGGCCGCCGCGCTGGAGCGCAAGGCCGAGGAGTTCGCCGACGTGGTGAAGTCCGGGCGGACCCACCTCATGGACGCCACCCCCGTGACGCTGGGCCAGGAGTTCGGCGGGTACGCCGCCCAGATGCGGTACGGCGTCGAGCGGCTGCGGGCCTCGCTCCCCCGGCTGGCCGAACTGCCGTTGGGCGGCACCGCCGTCGGCACCGGCATCAACACGCCCCCCGGCTTCTCCTCCGCCGTGATCCAGGAGGTCGCCCGGGTCACCGGGCTGCCGCTGACCGAGGCCCGCGACCACTTCGAGGCGCAGGGCGCGCGGGACGGCGTCGTCGAGACCAGCGGGCAGCTCAGGACCATCGCCGTGGGACTGACGAAGATCGCCAACGATCTGCGGTGGATGGCCTCGGGGCCGCGGACCGGACTGGCCGAGATCTCCCTGCCCGACCTCCAGCCCGGCTCCTCGATCATGCCCGGCAAGGTCAACCCGGTGATCCCGGAGGCCGTGCTGATGGTCGCCGCGCAGGTGACCGGGAACGACGCCACGGTCGCCGCGGCGGGCGCCGCCGGCAACTTCGAGCTCAACGTCATGCTGCCGGTCATCGCCAAAAACGTGCTGGAGTCGGTCCGGCTGCTCGCCAACGTCTCCCGGCTGCTCGCCGACCGGACGGTCGACGGCGTCGTCGCCCACCGCGAACGGGCCCGCGAGTACGCCGAGTCGTCGCCGTCCGTCGTCACCCCGCTCAACAAGTACATCGGCTACGAGGAGGCCGCGAAGGTCGCGAAGAAGGCCTTGGCGGAGCGGAAGACCATCCGGGAGGCGGTCCTGGAGGGCGGGTACGTCGAGCGCGGCGACCTGACGCTCGGACAGCTCGACGAGGCGCTCGATGTCCTGCGGATGACACGTCCGTGACGTTTCGCGCCCGGCGCGAGAACCGTGACGCGCACCGCAGCGTCGTATGCCCATGGCACCTAATATCTGTGCATGGCAGACGGCGGAGCGGTGAGACACGTGGGAACCGGCGGTGCGGCGGCCTTCTGGGAGCCCGGTGACCAGATCCTGTGGCGCTACCGGGAGAACGGCGGCGAGCGATCGCACATCGTCCGGCCGGTGACCGTCGTCCGCGACGACGAGGACGTGCTCGCCGTGTGGCTCGCCCCCGGCACCCAGTGCGTCAAGCCCGTCCTCGCGGACGGCACCCCGCCGCACCAGGAACCGCTGCACAGCCGGTACGTCAAGCCGCGCAGCGTGGCGCTCGACCACTGGTTCGGCACGGGCGTGCTGAAGCTGGCCCGGCCCGGCGAGCCCTGGTCGGTGTGGCTGTTCTGGGAGCCGGGCTGGCAGTTCAAGAACTGGTACGTCAATCTCGAGGAGCCGCTGTCCCGCTGGGACGGCGGCGTGGACTCCGAGGACCACTTCCTGGACATCTGCGTCTATGAGGACCGGACCTGGGAGTGGCGCGACGAGGACGAGTTCGCACAGGCCCAGCAGGACGGCCTGATGGACGCGTCGGCGGCCGAGCGGGTGCGGGAGGCGGGCCGGGCCGCGGTCGAGGCGATCCGCGCCTGGGGGCCGCCGTTCGACGAGGGCTGGCAGCACTGGCGCCCGGATCCGTCCTGGGCCGTACCGTTGCTGCCGGAGGACTGGGACCGCGTGCCCGCGCGCCTGTCCACATGAGACCCTTGCTGCGCCCCCGGGCAACAAACGTAGGATCGTCCTCCGCAAGAGCAGCACAGAGCAACTCCCGGATCAGACGCCGGGTCTGACCGAACGTCACCGAGGGGCGGCAGGACGTGAGCGAGGGGTACGAGGGCGACACCGGCAGGGCCTTCGACGTGGGCCCCGGGGGCCGTGCCCGGTCCACCGGTGACACAGGAACAGCCTCTGACCACGCGGGAATCCCGTTCCGGGGACATGTGTTCCGGGTATCGGGTTCTCGGCGGGACCGACTGCGCGCACGGCGCGCAGCCCCGGACGGACGGATGCGACACGCGTGACGGAGCAGCCCACCTCCTACGAACGCCCCCAGGGCGTCGACCCCACGGACCCCCGCGGGGCGCTCTTGCGTACCCAGGCCTCCGCGCCGGGCTCCACCGCCTTACCGTCCGCCGCCGCCCAGGGCCGCACCGAGGACACCCCGGGAACCGCGCCGCGCGGCAAGGGAACGGAACCGGCCGCGCCCGACTCCGAGCACTCCCAGCCGATGGCCGCCGAGCCGCTGGGGGTGCCGTCCGCGGGGGCGAAGCCGGGCGTGGGGGAGCACCGGCCGCGGCCCGCGCCCGAGTCCATCCCGGTCCAGCCGGGCGCCGAGACGCGGCCCGAGCACGGCCCCGACGGGGGGCAGGAGCGCCGCACCGGCCAGGCGCCGGCTCCGGGCCGGCCCACGCCGATGCGGCGGGACGGGGACCGGCTGCGCTTCGTGGGCGCGGCCACCCGGCGGATCGCCCGGGGCCTGGACCTGGACGAGATCGTGATGGGGCTGTGCCGGGCCACCGTGCCGACGTTCTCCGACGCGATCCTCGTCTACCTGCGCGACCCGCTGCCGGTGGGCGACGAACGGCCCGTCGCGGACCGGGTCGTGCTGCGGCTGCGGCGCACCGACCGCATCCCCGAGGAGCGCGACACCGAGACGGGGTTCGCGGCGCTCGGCCTGCCGCCCCCGGAGACACCGGAGCTGTCGGAGCTGTCGGCGGCGATCGCGGAGCTGTGCGAGGTGCGGCCCGGCGGCGCGCTGGCGGAGGTGCTGCGCGGTGTGCGCCCGGTCTTCGCCGACCATCCGGCCGCGCGCGCCGCGCTGCCGGAACTGCTGGGCGAGGACAGCCAGTTGGACGTGCCGGACGGTCAGCGGGCGATCCTGGCCCCGTTGCGCGGCCGGCGCCGGGTGATCGGGGCGGCGGTGTTCATCCGCCGCCCGGACCGCATCCCGTTCGAGAGCGACGACCTGCTGGTCGCCGCCCAGCTCGCCACGCACAGCGCCCTCGGCATCGACAAGGCGGTGCTGTACGACCGTGAGGCGTACATCGCCGACGAGCTCCAGCGCACGATGCTGCCGGAGACCCTGCCGCGTCCCACGGGCGTCCGGCTGGCCTCCCGCTATCTGCCCGCCGCGGAGACCGCGCGGGTCGGCGGTGACTGGTACGACGCGATCCCGCTGCCGGGCAGCCGGGTGGCGCTGGTGGTGGGGGACGTCATGGGGCACTCCATGACGTCGGCCGCGATCATGGGCCAGCTGCGGACCACGGCGCAGACGCTCGCCGGGCTCGACCTGCCGCCGCAGGAGGTGCTGCACCACCTGGACGAGCAGGCGCAGCGCCTGGGCACCGACCGCATGGCGACCTGCCTGTACGCCGTCTACGACCCGGTCTCGCACCGCATCACCATCGCCAACGCCGGCCATCCGCCGCCCGTGCTGCTGCATCTGGGCGGGCGGGCCGAGGTGCTGCGGGTGCCGCCGGGCGCGCCGATCGGGGTGGGCGGCGTCGACTTCGAGGCCGTGGAGCTGGACGCGCCCGCCGGGGCGACGCTCCTGCTGTACACCGACGGCCTGGTCGAGTCGCGGCTGCGGGACGTGGCGACCGGCATAGAGCAACTGCGGGAGAAGCTCGCGGTGACCGCCCAGCTCACCGGGCCGGATCATCCGCCGCCCCTCGAGGCGCTGTGCGACGAGGTGCTCGACATGCTCGGGCCGGGCGACCGGGACGACGACATCGCGCTGCTCGCCGCGCGTTTCGACGGGATCGCGCCGAACGACGTGGCGTACTGGTACCTGGAACCGGAGGACGCCGCGCCGGGCCGGGCCCGGCGGCTGGCCCGTCGGGCGCTGGCCCGCTGGGGGCTGGAGGAGCTGACCGACTCCGTCGAACTGCTGGTGAGCGAGGTGGTCACCAACGCGGTGCGGTACGCCACCCGGCCGGTGACGCTGCGGCTGCTGCGTACCGATGTGCTGCGCTGCGAGGTCGGGGACGACGTGCCGCAGTTGCCGCGGCTGCGGCAGGCCCGCGCCACGGACGAGGGCGGGCGGGGCCTGATCCTCGTCAACCGGCTGGCCCGGCGCTGGGGGGCGACCCGGCTGAGCACCGGCAAGGTGGTCTGGTTCGAGCTCAACCACGGGTAGACCGTGTGACGCGACAGGGCGCCCGGTGATCACCGGGCGCCCTGTCGTCCACTGGCTGTCTGCTGCCGGCCCGTCTGCTACTGGGCCGTCGGCTACTGGACCGTCGGCTACTGGGCCGTCGGCTACTGGGCCGTCGGCTACTGACCCATCTGCTCGAACGGGTTTTCGGGTTCCTCCGTCTCGGACTCCTCCGCCGTCGGCGACTCCGACGGCTCCTCCGTGGTCGCCTCCTCCGAGGGTTCCTCCGTGGTCGGCTCCTCGGACGGGGTCGCGCTCTCGGCGGGCGCACTGGACGTCGGGGCCTCGGTGGTCGGCTCCTCCGTCGGCTCCGGCGACTCCGACGGGGACGGCTCGGCCGTCACGGTCGGCTGGACCGCCGCGCCCTGGTCGGTCTCCAGGTCGAACTTGGTGACCTTGCTGGAGACGCCGAAGGTGTACGCCGCCCAGATCTGCGCCGGGTAGCCACCGCCGTTGATGCGGCCCTTGCCGGGGATCAGGCCGGTCGCGCCGGTCAGGCTGACCTGGGGGTGCGGGGACTTGGCGGACTCGCCGAACAGGCCGACGGAGGTGACCAGGTCGGGGGTGTAGGCGGTGAACCAGGCCGACAGGTTGTTGTCGGAGGTGCCCGTCTTGCCCGCGACCTTCTGGCCGTTGCGCTCGGGGTTGTCCCGTACGGAGGTCTGGGCCGTGCCGTCGTCGACCACGCCGGTCAGGATCGAGGTGACCGTGTCGGCGGCCTCGCGGCTGATGACCTGCTCGCCGATGGGGTCGGAGAGGTCCACCTCGTGGGCGCTGTTCTCCACCGACTTGATGACGGCCGGGGTGACCTTCTTGCCGTGGTTGTCGAGGGTCGCGTAGACGCCGGCCATCTGCAGGGGGCTGGCTCCCATGGTGCCCAGGGTCTGTGCGGGCACGGCCTTCAGTCCCTCGGTGTCCATGCCGAGGTCACTGGCGGTCTGGAGCACCTTGTCCATGCCGACGTCGACGCCCATCTGCGCGAAGGCGGAGTTGATGGACTTGTTCATCGCCGTCTGGACGGTGACGTCGCCGTAGTCGACGTCGTCCTCGTTCTCCGGGGCGAAGCCGATGTCGCTGCCGACGACGGGGCGCTTGCTGGTGCCGTCGTAGAGGGTGTCGGCGGTGATCTCCTCGCCGTCCTGGGTCTGGGCCCCCTGGTCCAGGGCCGCGGCGAGGATCACCGGCTTGAAGGTGGAGGCGGGCTGGTAGTCGGCGCGGGTGGCGTTGTTCGTGTAGTGCTTGACGTAGTCCACACCGCCGTACATGGCCACGACCGCGCCCGTCTTCGGGTTCACGGAGACGGCCCCGGCCTGCACATCGCCGTCGACCGAGCGCTTCTCCGCGTCCAGTTTGCTGGTCAGCTGCTCCTTGACGGAGGTCTCCAGCGCCTTCTGCTTCTTCTTCTCGATGTTGAGCGTGATGTTCCAGCCGCCGGCGTTGACCATCGCCTCGGCCTCCTTGCTGCTGTCCGCGACGCCCTGCTCGACGAGCTGCCGCTCCAGCTCGCTGTTGGCCGCGTTCACCAGGTAGCCGACCTGGCCCTCCTGGCCGGGGGCGGCCTTGGGCTCCTTGGGCACCGGGAACTTCAGGGCGTCCCGCTCGGACTTGTCGAGCCAGTCCTCCTCGACCATGTTGTCCAGGACGTAGTTCCAGCGCTGCTGGACCAGCTTCTTGCCGGTGTCGGAGGCGACGGCCCAGTCGTACTGGCTGGGGGCCTGGAGCAGCGCGGCGAGGTAGGCGCCCTGGGCGACGGTGAGCTGGTCGGCGTCGACGCGGTAGTAGGCCTGGGCGGCGGCCTGGATGCCGTAGGCGCCGCGGCCGTAGTAGCTGGTGTTGATGTAGCCGGCGAGGATGTAGTCCTTGGACTTCTCCCGGTCCAGCTTCAGCGAGATGACCAGTTCGTTCAGCTTGCGCGTGACGGTCTGTTCCTGCGTCAGGTAGTAGTTCTTGACGTACTGCTGGGTGATCGTCGAACCGCCCTGGGCGCCCTTGCCCATGACCGTGTTGAGCAGACCGCGGGCGGTGCCCTTCAGGTCGACGCCGGCGTCCTGGTAGAACGTCTTGTTCTCGGCGGCGACGAAGGTGCGCTGGACGGCCTTGGGGACCTCGGACAGGTCGACGTTCTCGCGGTTGAGCTCACCGTCGCGGGTCAGCAGGGTGCCGTCGCTGTAGTTGTAGACGTTGCTCTGCAACTGGGCGGCCGCGTTGCCCTCGGGGATCGGCGTCGTCAGGTACAGCACGACGAACGCGCCGATGCCCAGCAGACAGGCGCCGAGGAACGTGCCGATCATCTTCTTCCAGGTGAAGAGCCGGCGTATGCGGCCCTTGTCGCCGCCCTTGGCGCCCTTCCTGGCGCTCCGGCCGGCGCTCCGGCGGGCCGCCGCGCGTCCGCCTGCCGCGACGCCGGTGGCCGCCTGGGCCGTCGGCACCGACTCCTCGCGCGGGTCCGGGGCCGCCCCCGGCGAACGGTCCCTGGGCGCTGCGCGGCGGCCACCGCGCTGTCGCGCTCGTCTCTCGTCCGCTCGTCCCATGAGTCCGCTCGCTCCGCTTCCTGTTCGGCAGTCACACCAGTGCCCGGAGGCAGGTCAGCTCAGCAAGCTAACACCGCTCTCTGTGACAAAGGGGGCCCGATCCGGCCGGGCCCGGGCGTGAGAATCAGCACCCCGCGCAGTGGAACCGACACACCGTTCCACCGAAATCGACGTACGACAGGGCCCCAGGGTTGCCATCCCGCCATAAAGTGCTATCACTTAGATAGAAGATGCGAAGAGCAGAGAGCCGGTTCGCGGGACAGCACCCGCGAGAAACGGGGGAACCCCATGTCCACGCACGACCCGCAGATCCCGGCGCCCGTCGCGCCCGTCGCGGCCGACATCGACGTGCCCGCGATGCCCGCCCCGCGCGTGCGGGAGTTCCCCGCGCGGAGCGTGGGGGGCGGGCTCGCGCTGCTGGCGGGGCTGGTCGGGCTGCTGGCCGGCGCAGGCCTGATCGCGGCCGCCGCGGCGGTGACGGCGACCGCCGCCAAGGCCGCCCTGATCACCGGGGGCGTCCTCGTCGCCCTGGCCGCGCTCGTCGCCATGTGCGGACTGAACATGGTGGCCCCGGGCGAGGCCCGCGTGGTGCAGCTCTTCGGGCGGTACCGCGGGACCATCCGCGAGGACGGCCTGCGCTGGGTGAACCCCCTCACCTCCCGCACGAAGATCTCCACCCGGGTCCGCAACCACGAGACCGCGGTCCTGAAGGTCAACGACGCCTACGGCAACCCGATCGAGCTGGCCGCGGTCGTGGTGTGGAAGGTCGAGGACACCGCCCAGGCGACCTTCGAGGTGGACGACTACTTCGAGTTCGTCTCCACCCAGACCGAGGCCGCCGTCCGGCACATCGCCATCGAGTACCCCTACGACGCCCATGACGTGGACGGGCTCTCGCTGCGCGGCAACGCCGAGGAGATCACCGAGAAGCTGGCCGCGGAGCTGCGCGTGCGCGTGGAGGCCGCCGGCGTGCAGATCATCGAGTCCCGCTTCACCCACCTCGCCTACGCCCCGGAGATCGCCTCCGCGATGCTCCAGCGGCAGCAGGCGGGCGCGGTGGTCGCGGCGCGGCGGCAGATCGTGGACGGCGCGGTCGGCATGGTCGAGGACGCGCTCAGCCGGATCGCCGAGCGGGACATCGTGGAACTGGACGACGAACGGAAGGCGACGATGGTGTCGAATCTGCTGGTGGTGCTCTGCGGGGACCGGGCGCCGCAGCCCGTGCTCAACACCGGGACCCTCTACCAGTGACGGATCCCGCCGGGGGCGATGCCCCTCAGCGTCGGCCGCGGCAGCGCAAGCAGGTGCTGCTGCGGCTCGACCCGTCGGTCCACGACGCGCTGGCCCGGTGGGCGTCGGACGAGCTGCGGTCGGCGAACGCCCAGATCGAGTTCCTGCTGCGCAAGGCGTTGAAGGAGGCGGGGAGGCTGCCGGGCGAGGCCGGCCCCCTCCCGCGTCGCGGACGGCCGCCAAAGGACTCCGCGCCCCGGCCGCCGTCGCCCCGAGAACGGCCGCAGACACCCTGAGGACGACGGCCGCAGACACCCTGAGGGCACGGGCCGCAGACACCCTGAGGGCAAGGGCCGCAGGCGTTCTGAGGGCACGGGCCGCAGGCACCCTGGGCGAGGAATGGCAGTCGTCGCCTTGGGGAGTGGCAGTCGTCGCATCGGGGGTGGCAGTCGTCGCGCGGGAGCGGCCGCCGGCGCTGTGGCGGATCTGTGACAATCGGCCCCCACCTGCGCACTCACCCGCTCCCCGCACCGACTCCGCACCGACTCCGCATCGCTTTTATACACACCGCGTATACACCGTGTGTACAGTTGCCCCCATGTCCATCGGTCACACCCTTCTGGGACTCCTGGAGTCCGGGCCCCGCCACGGCTACGACCTCAAGCGGGCCTTCGACGAGAAATTCGGTCACGACCGGCCGCTGCACTACGGCCAGGTCTACTCGACGATGTCCCGCCTGCTGAAGAACGGGCTCGTGGAAGTCGACGGCATCGAGGCGGGCGGCGGCCCGGAGCGGAAGCGGTACGCCGTCACCGACGCCGGCGTCACCGACCTCGCCCGCTGGCTCGCCACGCCCGAGAAGCCCGAGCCGTACCTCCAGTCGACGCTGTACACCAAGGTCGTCCTGGCGCTGCTCACCCACCGCGACGCGGCCGAGATCCTCGACACCCAGCGCGCCGAGCACCTGCGCGGCATGCGCATCCTGACCGACCGCAAGCGCCGGGGAGACCTCGCCGACCAGCTGATCTGCGACCACGCCCTGTTCCACCTCGAGGCCGACCTGCGCTGGCTGGAGCTGACCGCCGCGCGCCTCGACAGGCTGCGCGCGGCGGTGACCGCATGAGCGCCCCCGCCGGCTCGCTGCTCGCCGCCGAGAACCTGCGCAAGGCCTACGGTCCGACCCTCGCCCTCGACGGCGCCGAGTTCTCCATCCACCCCGGCGAGGTCGTCGCCGTCATGGGCCCGTCCGGGTCCGGCAAGTCCACGCTGCTGCACTGCCTCGCCGGGATCGTGACACCCGACTCGGGCTCGATCACGTACGACGGGCAGGAGCTCACCGCCCTGGGCGACGCCCGGCGCAGCGCGCTGCGGCGCTCGGAGTTCGGGTTCGTGTTCCAGTTCGGGCAGCTCGTGCCGGAGCTGACCTGTGTGGAGAACGTGGCGTTACCGCTCCGGCTGAACGGCACCCCGCGCAAGCAGGCGGAGCGGACCGCGCTGGCCTGGATGGAGCGGCTGGAGGTCGACGACCTGCGCGCCAAGCGGCCCGGCGAGGTGTCGGGCGGGCAGGGGCAGCGGGTGGCCGTGGCGCGCTCGCTGGTCACCGGCCCGCGGGTAGTGTTCGCCGACGAGCCGACCGGCGCGCTGGACTCCCTCAACGGCGAGCGCGTGATGGAGCTCCTCACCGAGGCCGCCCGGTCCGCGAACACCGCCGTCGTCCTGGTCACGCACGAGGCACGGGTGGCCGCCTACTCCGACCGCGAGATCGTCGTACGGGACGGTAGGTCCCGGGACATGGAGCGGATCGTATGAGCCTGCCGCAGTGGCCTCGGGACCTGGGGCTGGGGGTCCGGTTCGCCTTCGCCGGCGGGCGGGAGGGCTGGGTCAGGACCGTGCTGACGGCGGTGGGCGTCGGACTCGGCGTGGCACTGCTGCTGCTGTCGACCGCGCTGCCGAACGCGCTCGCGGAGCGGCACGCCCGCGAACAGGCCCGCATGGACTACACGTTCGACTCCGAGCCGCCGCCCGCGGCCGACGACACCCTGCTCATCGCCGACGTCGACACGGAGTTCCGGGACCGGGACGTGCGCGGCCGGCTGGTGCAGCCGGAGGGGCCGCGCGCGCCGCTGCCGCCCGGCGTGGACGCCTACCCGGAGCTCGGCGAGATGGTGGTCTCCCCCGCGCTGGGGGAACTGCTCGCCTCGGACGGGGCGAAGCTGCTGCGCGAGCGGCTGCCGTACCGGATCGTCGGGACCATCGGGGAGAGCGGGCTCATCGGCTCGCGGGAACTCGCCTACTACGCGGGTGCCTCCGGGCTCGCCGCGCACATCGACGGCTCGACGGTGTCCCGGCTGGAGCGGTTCGGGGACCGGAACCCGACGGAGGAGGAGACCGACCCGGTCCTCGTCCTTTTGAACATCGTCGTGATCGTGGTGCTGCTGATGCCGGTCGCGGTGTTCGTCGCGGCGGCCGTCCGCATGGGCGGCGAGCGGCGCGACCGCAGGCTCGCCGCGCTGCGGCTGGTCGGCGCCGACAGCCGGATGACCCGGCGCATCGCGGCGGGCGAGGCGATGGCCGGCTCCCTCCTCGGCCTGGCCGTCGGCACGGTGTTCTTCCTGACCGGACGTCAGCTGGCGGGCTCGGTGGAGGTGATGGACATCAGCGTGTGGCCCGGCTACCTCGACCCCTCCCCCGCGCTCGCCGCGCTGGTCGCGGTGGCGGTCCCGGCCGCCGCCGTCCTGGTCACCCTGTTCGCGCTGCGCGCGGTGGTGATCGAGCCGCTCGGCGTGGTGCGGGCGGCGCGGCCCGCCCGGCGCCGGCTGTGGTGGCGGCTGCTGCTGCCGCTGGCCGGACTCGCGATGCTCCACCCGATGGTCGGGCAGGGCCGCGCCGAGGGCGACTTCAACCAGTACCTGGTGGTCGGCGGCGTCCTGCTCCTCCTGGTCGGGGTCACCGCGCTGCTGCCGTGGCTGGTGGAGCGGTTCGTCGCCCGGCTGGGCGCGGGCGGTGTCGCCTGGCAGCTCGCCGTGCGCCGCCTCCAGGTGAGCAGCGGCTCGGCGGCCCGGATGGTCAACGGCATCGCGGTGGCGGTGGCCGGGGCGATCGCGCTCCAGATGCTGTTCGCGGGCGTCGACGGCGACTACACCGAGCGCACCGAGCAGGATCTCGGCCGGGCCCAGATGCAGGTGAGCGTGCCGGACGGCACCCCGATGGCCCCGACCGCCGAGAAGTTCGCCGGCACCGCGGGCGTACGGAAGGTCACGGCCCTGTGGGAGGGCTCCTTCGGCGACTCCAGCTGGCGCGGCGAGAGCGGGCCGGACCTCGCCACCGAGCTGACCGTCGGCGACTGCGCGGCGCTGCGCGAGGTGGCCGAGCTGCCGTCCTGCGCGGACGGCGACCTGTTCGTCCTCGACGGCTCCGACTACTCCACCGACGGGCCGAAGCTGAACGTGCCCGGCAGGAAGCTGTACCTGGATCCGTCCTCCCCCGGCGGCCGCGCGGAGGTCGTCTGGACCGTCCCGGCGGGTGTCACCCGCGCCCACGCGGTCGAGGACCCGACCGGCACCCGGCGCGGCGGCTTCCTGATGACACCGGCCGCGCTGCCCGAGGACCTGGAGACCGCGGTCGCCGGTCAGCTCTACCTCTCGGTCGACGAGTCGGTGCCCGACGCCGTCGACCACGTCCGCAACACCGCCGCCGCGATCGACCCGCTCGCCGATCCGATGACCTGGTCGGCCACGACCACGTCCGAGCAGTTCGACTCCCTGCGCACGGGGCTGCTCGTCGGCGCCGTCTGCGTGCTGGCGCTGATCGGGGCGAGCCTTCTGGTGTCGCAGCTGGAGCAGTTGCGTGAGCGCCGCAGACTGCTGTCGTCGCTGGTCGCCCTCGGCACCCGGCGGCGCACGCTGGGCCTGTCGGTGCTGTGGCAGACGGTGATCCCGGTCGCGCTGGGCCTGCTGCTGGCCTGCGTGGTGGGACTCACGCTGGGCGCGGTGCTGCTGCGGATGACGGGCACGCCGGTGGGGGTGGACTGGGCGAGCGTCCTGGCCATGGCCGGCTGCGGCACGGCGGTCGTCCTCCTGGTGACGCTGCTGAGCCTGCCCCCGCTGGTGCGGCTGATGCGGCCGGACGGGCTGCGCACGGAGTAGACCGGCACGACCCGGCCCTCCCCCTCGCACGACCCGGCCCTCCCCCCCCCGCACGACCCGGCCCCTCAGCCCGCACGGCATGGGCCCCTCACCCGGCGCGGGGGTGAGGGGCCCATGCCGCGAGGTGAAGCCGTCCCGCCCGCCGGGGCGGAGCGACCCATGGCGGATGTCCGACCTGCGACCTGCGACCTGTGACCTGCGACCTGTGACCTGCGACCTGTGGCCTGCGATCTGCGACCTCCCCCAGGTGACCTCATCGCTGGGCTCGATCCGCCTGGTCCGGCGCTCGTCCGACCGGTTGGCGGGTCTCAGTCGTCGGCGTCGAGCACCCGCACCGGCAGCGGCCGCAGCGCCTCGCGCAGGGCGGCCGCCAGCTCCGTGTACTCCGCCCCGCGGGCGGCGCCGGCCCGCATGGCGAGGGCGATCCGGCGGGTGGGGGCGGGATCGGCGAAGGAGCCCGTGAGGAGCCGGGTGGAGCGGCTGGCCTCGACGGTGACGGCGGTACGCGGCAGCAGGGTGCAGCCGAGTCCGCCGGCGACGAGCTGGACGAGCGTGGAGAGTCCGGCGGCGGTGGTCGTCACCGGCGCGCCCTTCCGACGCCCGCCCCCGCCCTCGGGCGAGGGCCGCCCCGCCCCGCTCATGCCGCGCCCGGCCTCGAGGCAGATGTCGAGCGCCTGGTCACGCAGGCAGTGCCCTTCGTCCAGGAGCAGCAGGTTCAGTTCCTTGAGCACCTCCCGCGGGATGCCCTGCCGGCCGCCGAGCCGGTGGCCGAGCGGGGTGACGAGCACGAAGTCCTCGTCGAACAGCGGGAGTTCCCGCATTCCGGGCACCCCGAGCGGTACGGCGAGCAGCAGCAGGTCGAGCCGGCCGCTGTGCAGGCCGTCGACGAGGTTGGCGGTCTGCTCCTCGTGGACCTGGAGGTCGAGGAGCGGGTAGCGCTCGTGGAGCAGGCGCAGGACGGTGGGCAGGAGATAGGGCGCGACCGTGGGGATGACGCCGAGGCGCAGCGCGCCGGTGAAGGGCGCCCGGACCGCCTCGGCCTCCTCCAGCAGCGCCCCGACCTCCTCCAGCACCGCCTTCGCCCGTACGGCGAGCCGCTCGCCGGCCGCGGAGAGCAGCACCTTGCGAGTCGTACGCTCCAGGAGGCTCACGCCGAGAGTCTCCTCCAGCGCGGAGACGGCGCCGGACAGGGCGGGCTGGCTCATGCCGATGACGGCGGCCGCGTCCCTGAAGTGCAGGTGCTCGGCGACGGCCGCGAAGGCCCTCAACTGGGCCAGGGTGGGCTGCCGCCGCTTGGCCCCCGCGCCGCCCACACCCTTGGCGCCGACATTACTGACGGTCACTGATAACCACCTCCGATCAACCCAATCGAGTGTAGCCATTTCCGTAATCAATGCACTATGTGCCACGATCGCCTCCGTCCAACCCATGGGAAATGTCCGCGATCCGGACGTTTCCTCGCTGCAAGGAGGGCCTGTGCTCACCGTCGGTGACAAGTTCCCCGAATTCGAACTGACCGCCTGCGTCTCGCTGGAGAAGGGCAAGGAGTTCGAACAGATCCACCACAAGTCCTACGAGGGCAAGTGGCTCGTGGTCTTCGCGTGGCCGAAGGACTTCACCTTCGTGTGCCCGACGGAGATCGCCGCCTTCGGCAAGCTGAACGACGAGTTCGCCGACCGCGACGCGCAGATCCTGGGCTTCTCCGGCGACTCCGAGTTCGTCCACCACGCCTGGCGCAAGGACCACCCGGACCTGACGGACCTGCCGTTCCCGATGATGGCCGACTCCAAGCACGAGCTGATGCGCGAGCTCGGCATCGAGGGCGAGGACGGCTTCGCCCAGCGTGCCGTGTTCGTCGTGGACCCGAACCACGAGATCCAGTTCACGATGGTCACCGCCGGTTCCGTCGGCCGGAACCCCAAGGAGGTCCTGCGGGTCCTGGACGCCCTGCAGACCGACGAGCTGTGCCCCTGCAACTGGTCCAAGGGCGAGGACACCCTCGACCCGGTCAAGCTGCTGGCCGGGGAGTGACCTGACATGGCCCTCGACACCCTGAAGTCCCGTGTACCGGACTACGCCAAGGACCTGAGGCTCAACCTGGGTTCGGTCATCGGCAACTCCGACCTTCCCGCGCAGCAGCTGTGGGGCACGGTGCTGGCGACCGCGATCGCCTCCCGCTCCCCGATCGTCCTGCGCGAGCTGGAGCCGGAGGCGAAGGCGAACCTCTCGCCGGAGGCGTACACGGCCGCCAAGTCCGCCGCCGCGATCATGGCGATGAACAACGTCTTCTACCGCACCCGGCACCTGCTGTCGGACCACGAGTACGGCAACCTGCGGGCGGGACTGCGGATGAACGTCATCGGCAACCCCGGGGTCGACAAGACCGACTTCGAACTGTGGTCGTTCGCCGTCTCCGCCATCAACGGCTGCGGCATGTGCCTGGACTCGCACGAGCAGGTGCTGCGCAAGGCGGGCGTCGAGCGCGAGGTGATCCAGGAAGCGTTCAAGATCGCCTCGGTGGTCCAGGCGGTCGGCGTGACCCTGGAGACGGAAGCGGTGCTCTCCGAGTAGGGCCGGTCGTACGCGAGCCCCGTCCACCCGGGTGGTGGGCGGGGCTCCGTCGAACTCCCCCGACTTCCGGGCTCCCCCGGCTCCTTCAGGCTCCCCCGACTTCCGGGCTCCTTCAGGTTCCCCCGGGCTCCTTCAGGTTCCCCCGACTTCCGGGCTCCCCCAGTCCCTTCAGGCTTCCCCGGAGGGGGCACCCCCCGACGGGCCGGAGTGGTCCCCGGCCTCGATGGGCGCCATCGGCGCCACCGGCGCCACGTCCAGCGCCGTGGCCCCCCGCGGCCGTGGTGCCTGCCGCAGCGCCGACTCCCGCGAGTACGCGGCCAGATAGCTCACGACCGTGTTGGACACCGCCACCAGCGGTACGGCGACCACGGCGCCGCCGATGCCGGCGACCATGCCTCCGGCGGCGACCGTCAGCACCACCGCCAGCGGGTGGACGCGTACCGCCCGGCCGAGGATGAACGGCTGGAGGATGTGGCCCTCGATCTGCTGGACGGCGAGGACCACCGCCAGGGTCATCACCGCGGTGAACACGCCCTGCGTCACCAGCGCGACCACGACGGCCAGCGCGCCGGAGGCGACCGCGCCGACCAGCGGGATGAAGGAGAACAGGAAGATGAAGACGGCGAGCGGCACCGCCATGGGCACGTCGAGGAAGTAGATGCCCAGGCCGATGAAGATCGCGTCGATCAGCGCGACGATCACCGTGCCGCGCACGTACGCCGTGAGCGTCGCCCAGGCGCGCGGGCCCGCGCCCGCCACGCCGGCCCGGGCGGTGGCCGGGACCAGCTTGAGGGTCCACTGCCAGATGCGCTTGCCGTCGTAGAGCAGGAACAGCGTCGAGAAGAACGCGAGCAGGATGCCCGTGAGGGCCTCGACGACGACGGTGACGCCCTCCAGGCCGGCCGAGGTGATCTCGTCGGTGTTGGCGCCGACGGCGTCGCGCAGGTTCTCGGCGATGCCGTTGATCTGCTTGTCGGTGACGTGGAACGGGCTGTTGAGCAGCCAGCGCCGCAGGTCGTCGATGCCGTCCTGGACCTGGTCGGAGAGGGTGTCGATGTTCTCCATGACCTGCCAGGTCACGAACCAGCCCATCAGCCCGATGACGACGAACCCGAGGATGGCCGTCAGGGCGGTCGCGGGGCCCCGGGGCACGCCCAGGCGCTTGAGGCGGGCGACGGTGGGCTCCAGCAGGGCGGTGAGCAGCAGCGCCACCACGAAGGCCAGCACCACGAGTTGGACGGCGCTGATGACCTTCATCAGGACCCAGACGGTCCCCGCGAGCACCAGCAGCCGCCAGCCCGCCTCGGCGGCGACCCGGACCCCCCACGGCACGACCTGTGCGGGGTCGGGGCGGGGGGTGGGCGGCGGCAGTTCCTCCGGGGGGACGACCAGGGTGTCGGGCGCCAGCGGTCCGGTTCCCCCGGCCTCCGCGCTCTCCCGCCGGGCCTCGGCACGGCGCTCGTCGAGCCGCTCCCCCATCCTGGTCAGACCGGCACCGATCCGACCGAGCCAACGTGGCACTCGCGACATGATCCGTCCTCTTCCCCCGTCTCTCCCCACCACTCCCCCTGGAGTCGTCGGCTCCGACCGTACAGGGCGACAGCCCCTCCCCCTAGGACGGGGAGGGGCTGCGCGGGGTTGAGCCGCCGGGCGCGGGCGGTGGGCCCTGCTCGGCGCGCGGTACCGGAGGACCTAGTACCAGTGGTTGGCCTGCCAGAACGTCCAGGCCTCGCAGGGGCTGCCGTACCGCTCGTTCATGTAGTTGAGGCCCCACTTGATCTGGGTGGCCGGGTTCGTCTGCCAGTCGGAGCCGACGGACGACATCTTGGAGCCGGGCAGGGCCTGGAAGAGGCCGTAGGCGCCGGAGGAGGCGTTGACGGCCTGGTAGTTCCAGCTCGACTCGTGGTTCACGATGTTGCTGAAGCACTGGAACTGGCCGCTGGGCACCATCTGCGCCGCCATCGCCTGGATCTGCGCGACGGTGTAGGAGCTCTGGACCGGGAAGCTGGAGGCGGACGCGCTGCGGCTGGCCGCCGCGGCCTTCGCCTCGGCGCGCTCCTTGGCCTCCTCGGCCGCCTTCTCGGCGGCCTCCTTCTTGGCGATCGCGGTCTTGGCGGCCGCCTTGCGGGCCGCCTCCTCGGCGTCCTTCTTGGCGCTCTCGTCCGCGGCGATCGCCTGGACGCTGGCCTGCTGCGTCAGGGACGCGGTCTGGACCTGGGCCTGCTGGCCGACAGGGATGTCCGCGAGGAGGGTCGCGTCGCTGGCCGTCGTTTCAGCGTCGATGGTCTGCGCGGTGCTGCCCGAGGCAACGCCGACGACGCTTCCGACAGCGGTGACCGCGGTGGCCGAAGCCACTGCGAATCCCCGGACCGAGATCCGGCTCACACGGTTTCCTTCCAGCATCGCCCGCTGAGGTGACCCTGGCGGACGCGATCGTGCCCCTGGCACTGGCCTCCCCACTGCGGGGTCACGGAGGCGCGGGCCCGGTGGGCAACTCCCCCTGGGGAGCGCCGCGTGGTGCTCGGGCGGCATACGACGGTCGGTATGGAGTTGGCTGTGAAGCGCTTGTGGTGCCGCACCGATGGGGGCGCAGATGTGTCGTATGCGGGGCCTGACAGGAGTGAGACTCTGCCGTAATCCAGCGCCGCAAGGCAATTCCGAGTCGGGTGTGAAAGCTCACATCCTGTTCGCCCCCCGGGATTTCGCCGTTCGGCCACACACGAAGGCGCCGCCCGACTAGGCTCACAGCCTTTGCCGGACGGCGCCAACTACCGTGTGACCTCTGCCGAATCGAGCAGACGGCTCAGATCGGCCCGTCCTCCAGCATTTCGGTCACAAGGGCCGCGATCTGGGACCTCTCGGACCTGTTCAGGGTGACGTGCGCGAAGAGCGGATGGCCCTTCAGTTTCTCCACCACGGCGACCACTCCGTCATATCGGCCGACGCGCAGATTGTCCCTTTGTGCCACGTCGTGGGTGAGAACGACCCGCGAATTGGCGCCGATACGGGACAGAACGGTCAGCAGGACGTTCCGTTCGAGCGACTGGGCCTCGTCCACGATCACGAACGCGTCATGGAGCGAGCGGCCGCGGATATGGGTGAGCGGGAGGACCTCCAGCATGCCGCGGGCGGTGACCTCCTCGATGACCTCGCGGCTGGTGACCGCCGACAGGGTGTCGAAGACCGCCTGCGCCCATGGGCTCATCTTCTCGGCCTCGGTGCCGGGCAGATAGCCCAGTTCCTGCCCGCCCACCGCGTACAGCGGACGGAAGACCATCACCTTCTGGTGCTGACGGCGCTCCAGGACCGCCTCCAGGCCCGCGCACAGCGCGAGCGCCGACTTGCCGGTGCCGGCCCGGCCGCCCATGGACAGGATCCCGATGTCCGGGTCGAGCAGCAGGTCGAGCGCGATGCGCTGCTCGGCGCTGCGGCCCTTGATGCCGAACGCCTCCCGGTCGCCGCGCACCAGCCGGACGTTGCCCTCGGGCGTCACCCGGCCGAGCGCCTTGCCGCGCTCGGACTGGATGGTCAGGCCGGTGTGTACGGGGAGGTCGGAGGCGTCCGGCACGTACACGTGCCCCTCGTCGAAGAGGATGTCCACCTGTTCGCCCGACAGGGTCAGTTCGGACATCCCGGTCCAGCCGGAGGAGTCCGTGATGGCGAGTTCCGCCCGGTACTCCTCGGCGAGGAGCCCGACGGAGGACGCCTTGATCCTGAGCGGGAGGTCCTTCGACACGACGGTGACGTCGAACCCCTCGGCCTGCAGGTTGCGGGCGACCGCGAGGATGCGTGAGTCGTTGTCCCCCAGGCGGTAGCCGGTGGGCAGCACGCTGGGGTCCGAGTGGTTGAGCTCGACACGGAGGGTCCCGCCCAGTTCCCCGATCGGGATGGGCGCGTCGAGGCGTCCGTACCGCACCCGGTAGTCGTCCAGCAGGCGCAGGGCCTGCCGGGCGAAGTAGCCGAGTTCGGGATGGTGCCGCTTGGCCTCCAGCTCCGTGACCACGACGATGGGGAGCACGACCTCGTGCTCGTCGAAGCGGGTCAGGGCGTTCGGGTCGGCCAGCAGGACGCTGGTGTCGAGAACGTAGGTGCGCCGGTCGGGCTTGTGGCGCTTTGTGCTGGTCACCACGGAAGGACGTACCCCCTCGGATGAGGTCGGGGAGCGACGGAGTGGAGCTGGACCGGAGTTCGGCGCCCCTGCACGGGCCGAAAACCGGCCCTCCGCTGCGTCCGTGCTGACCGCACGATCGGGCTGGTGCAAAGGGCCTCCCGGGCGGACGGCCCCGTGCCGCCCACTGAGGATGCGACACCCGTGGTTCGGGCGTCGACCTGGTTGGACTATGCCCTCGAACACGCGCCGCCATGCCACGGCCCGGAACGGCGCGCTGGTGAACTCCTTGTTACTTCCGCACCGACCGGGGCACTCGCGACGTTTCGCGGGGGCGGTGGGGGTGGGCTCCGGGGCGGGGCGGGATACGCCCGAACGGGTGGCCGGCGGGGGGTGTGTCAGCCGCCGAAACGGCGGTGGCGGGCCGCGTAGTCGCGCAGGGCGCGCAGGAAGTCGACCTTGCGGAAGGCCGGCCAGAAGACGTCGCAGAAGTAGTACTCGGAGTGGGCCGTCTGCCACAGCATGAATCCGGACAGCCGCTGCTCCCCGCTGGTGCGGATCACGAGGTCGGGGTCGGGCTGGGCGCCCGTGTAGAGGTGACGGCCGATCATGTCGATGTCGACGGACTCGGCGAGGTCCTCCATCGAGACGCCGTTGTCCTGGGCGTCGAGGATCATCGAGCGGACGGCGTCGGCGATCTCCTGGCGGCCGCCGTAGCCGATGGCCACGTTGACCAGTATCCCGTCGGTGTGGGCGGTGCTCTCCTCGGCCTCCTTCAGCGTGTGCTGCATGCCGGCCGGGAGCAGGTCGAGGGTGCCGACGTGGTGCACCCGCCAGCGGCCGTCGGCGGCGAGGGTGCGCACGACGTCCTCGATGATGCCGAGGAGGGGGACGAGTTCTTCCTTGGCGCGGTCGAAGTTGTCCGTGGACAGCAGCCAGAGGGTGACGACCTCGACGTCCGTCTCCGAGCACCAGCCGAGGAACTCCTCGATCTTCTCGGCCCCGGCCCGGTGGCCGTGCACGGTGGTGGAGCCGGCGGCCTTCGCCCAGCGGCGGTTGCCGTCCATGATGACGCCGATGTGCTTGGGCACCTGAGCGTGGTCCAGGTGGCCCTCCACCCGGCGTGCGTACAGCCTCACCAGCAGGCCGCGCAGCTTGTCGCGCAGGTTCACGTGAATGTCAGCCCCTCCGTGCGGATGCGGTCCCTCCGGGCGGATGCGGTCCCCGCGAGGCGGAAGCCTACCCCCGCGGGGCCCGGCCCGTGGCGCTCGGGGGCCGCCGACGGCGCGGCATGGGGCCGATGCGGCACGGGGTCGGGGCGGCACGGGGTCGGGGCGGCACGGGGTCGGGGCGGCACGGGACGGCGTGGCACGGGGTCGGTGCTGCTTGGAGTCGGCGCGGCTTGGAGTCGGTGTGGCACTCGCCGGACGCACGCTCCGGCCCCGCCGCCCGGGGGCGCACGCGGGCAAAAAAACGGGCCGGTCCGTGGGGGGGGAGACGGACCGGCCCGAGGGGGGGTCTCCACCATAACCCTTCGTGAGGGATGGTGCGTGCATCAGCGCGCCACAATTACTCTCCGAAGCCGCGCGACGACGCGGCGCTGGTCCCGCGCGACCAGGTTTTCCGATGGCGCATGGCCGAAAGACAGCGGATTCACAGGTCGATCAGTCATACGGCAACGGAAGTGGAGGTATCCGCTTCACTTCGCCCCGTATCGGGCAGGCGGACGGCCGTCCCTCCGACGGGCTACCCCGGGGGCGCGCACCGCCTTGACGCGGACGGCACCGCGCAGCCCCCTCCACCGCGCGGTGACGCCCGCGCTGATTTGCTGGCGCGAATTGCCTGGCCATGAACTTACGTGAGGCAGACGGGTGATGCGAACCGCCGACGATAACGATGTGGAAACCCTGTGGAGATGGCGTGGCGTTCTGTCGCGGAGTAAGACGGAATGCGCTGTTCCGATCGGCTGCGGCGGGGGCGCGGTGGGACCGTGCCGCCACGTGAGCGCGCCGTGGCCGTGGTCAGCGGTGGACCGTGTAGCGCAGCAGGGTGACTCCGTTGGGGAAGGCGCGGGATTCGATGAGGTGGAGGGAGGTGGTGGTGCCGGTGGACGGGAAGAGGGGTTTGCCGCGGCCGAGGAGGACAGGGTGGACGTAGAGCCGGATCTCGTCCACCAGGTCGTGCCGGAGGAAGGCGGCGGCGAGGTCGGCGCCTCCGAGGCCGAGGTCGCCGTTGCCCGGCCGGTTCTTCAGGGCGATGACCTCCTCGGGTACGACCTCCCGGACGATCGTCGTGTTCCAGTCGGCCCGTTCCAGGGTCCGCGAGTACACGTATTTCGGGATGTCGCGCCAGATGCCCGCGAACTCGGCCACGGTCGCGCTCGTTTCGGGGTCGGCGTCGGCCGTGGGCCAGAAGGCGGCCATGAGGTCGTAGGTGACCCTGCCGTGGATCAGGCCGTCCATGTCCCGGATGGTGTCGTTGAAGTGCTGGTGCAGCACGTCGTCGACCCGGTGCCAGGAGATGTCGTGGTCCGGGCCCTCGAAGTACCCGTCGAGGGACACCGACATCATCAGGACGATCCTGCGCATACGACGCCCACCTCTGCGTGTCCCGGCTCGCTACCGTGCAGAGGGTAGCGGCGCGGCCGAGGGGAGACGGGTATGGCACGCTGGCGTGACGGGCGGGGGGAACTCGTGGTGGGCGGCGAGGTCGTCCTGCGGGTCCCCCTGGAGATCGCCACCTCGTACCGGGCGCGGACGCGAGGGCTGCTCGGCCGGGACCGCGTCGAGGGGGCGTTGCTGCTCTCCCCCGCCGGGAGCGTCCACACCTTCGGCATGCGCGTCCCCATCGACGTCGCCTATCTCGACCGCCGCCTCACCGTGATCGCCGTCCGGACCATGCCGCCGGGGCGGCTGGGGCTGCCCCGGCCGCGTTCCCGGCATGTGGTGGAGGCGGCCGCGGGAGCCCTGGCGGGGTGGGGGGTTCGCGTGGGCGTGACGGTGCGGGTGGAGGTGGCCGACGGGGGTGGCGGGGACGGCGGCAGCGGGAGTGACGGCGAGAGCGGTGAGCGGTGAGCGGAGGCGGGAGGGGTGAGTGACGGCCCGGGTCAGCTTGCGGTACGGGGGAAGGTGACCTCCACGCGGCGGTTCTTCTTGCGGCCGGCCTCGGTGGAGTTGTCCGCGATGGGGAACTGCTCGCCGTAGCCGCGCACCTCGAAGGTGATGTTCGGGTCGTTCAGGCCGCCCGCGAGAGCGGCCTGGACGGCGTCGGCGCGCTGTTTCGACAGGACGTCGCCGTGGGCCGAGGAGCCGAGGTTGTCCGTGAAGCCGAAGACGCGGACCTGGGTGGCCTTCTGCGTGTTGATCTCCTGGGCGATCGTGGCGATCCGCGCCTTCGCGGCAGCGCTGAGCGTCGCGCTGTTCTTGCCGAAGAGCACCTCCGCCTGGAGAGCGAAGGTCACGTCGGCGTTGGTGTCCTCCCGGCGTTCGTCGCCGCTCTGGTCCTCGACGACCTGCTTGATGTCCAGCACCTTGGGCTCGGCGAGGGTGGCGCCCTCGGGGAGCTTCAGGTCGGGGTCGTTCGGATCGACCTCGACGGGGGCGGTGGCGGTGGGTTCGGTGCCCGGCGGGACGCTGGGGCCGTCGGCCCGGGCGGGGGACGGGGGGACGAGGAGGAGCGTGGCGGTGACCATCGCCACGGTGAGGGGAGCGGACGCCGTCCGGGTGCGGGTCATGGCCGGCCTCACCCGGAGATCTTGACGACCGCGCTGGGGAACAGCGGCAGCTGGAAGGAGACGTCGGTCGTGTCGGAGGGCGGCGACGGGAACTGGAGGAACACGTCGATCGACTCCCCGGCCTTGAGGGTCGAGAAGCCCGTGGTGGTCAGGGGGCGGCCTTCCGTGTCACGCAGGACGTAGTAGCGCTTCTTGGTCTTGGAGTCGACGAGGGTGGCGCCGCCGAGGGACAGCCCGTTGTTGATGATCTCCGTCTCGTTTCCGCTCAGCGCGGACGGGATCACGGCTTCGGTCCCGCTGTCGTTCTTCAGGGCGCCGTTCACGGTGATGAAGCCGCCGGAGTCACGCGTCACGGAGGTGATCTGCAGAAGAAGCCCGCTCGGGCCCTTCAACTCCGCCAACGGCTCCGCGGACTGGCCCTCCTGCGCACTCGGCTGCGATCCACTGCCCTGATCGGCGGACGCCGAGCTCTGCGGCTTCTTGTCGTCGCCACCACCGCTGCAGGCGGTCGCGCCCAAGGTCAGCCCGATCACGGCGGCCAGCACGGCCGCCCCCCTGCCGGCTTTCGCGGTGAACCGCATGCTCATCACTCTGCTTCCTTCTCCACTCGTCGTTCACACGTCAGCCGGTCAGATGGACATCGAAGAGGTCCTCGGGCCCGGGTAGATCGATGAGGTCCTGCGGATCCAGCTCCCAGTCCCTGGCCTCGCAGGTGAGCTCCGGCAGGACCTCGTCCTCCGCTTCCTCGCCCGGAAGTTCGAACGTGCACAGCGGCTCGATCACGGCGGTCGCTGAAGCATGCGCCCGCGTCGTACTGGTGAGAGGGATGACGGAGTCTCCGGCAGACTGGTTCGCCTGGACGGTGACCCTGTATCCCAGCAGACCGTCCGGGCCGCACTGCACGTTGCCGGCGTCGTTCAGCGCCGCGAGCTGCGCCGCCCGCCAGCAGGAGTCGGTGGCGCCGTTGCCGTCGAAGACGTCCTGCCATTTGGTGGGGTCTTTGACGACCAGCAGCCACTGATCGGCCAACTGGTCCCGGGTCTCCTGCGCCGCCGCGAGCGCCGCCGCGTCGGCGGCGGTCTGGGCGCCGTTCCGGTTCACCGCTGCCTGGCCGACCGCGAAGTACGCGAACGCGAGAAAGAGCAGGCCCGCCACCACCGTGATGTAGATGGGGAAGACCTGCCCTGTGTCGCCACGCCTGCGGGATGGAGTCAGGGAGCCACCTTGGAGATCTGGGTCCTCAACTTGTCCACGATCGTCTGACCCAGGTTCGTATTGGCGATGAGCACCACGATCGCCACCACCACCGCGATGATGCCCAGGTACTCCACCGCGGTCTGTCCCCGGTCGCCACGGCGTCGTACGGCCTGTGCCGTCGTGTTCTTCCAGCCGCTCACCCGGACCCGGGCCGCGACGGTGGTCCTCAGCAGCAGGTCGCTCAGGTCGCTCATGGCGTTCCTCTCCGTTTGAGGCGTTCCCGGCTCTGGGAACGTAGGGCGGAGCGGAGGGCCGGGTGAAGGGTCCCTGGGCCCAAATCCGGGCCCAGGCGGAGAGGTGACGGGGCCTCATGAGGTCACCGCCGTTCCCAGCCACTTGGCGGCCGCCTCGGAGCGGCTGCTGCTGTGCAGTTTGGCGAAGATGCGGTTGATGTGGTTCTTGACCGTCTTCTCGCTGATGAAGCAGGTGGCGGCGATCTGCTGGTTGGTCATGCCGGATGCGATGAGGTCCATGATCTCCGCCTCCCTCGCGCTGAGTTCGAATCCTCGACGCGACTGTCCCACAGCCGATTGCAGTTGCGAAAGCCGTTTGGGAGAAGTCGCTGGAAATGGGGGTGGTTGGGTTACGCCATTGTGTGCAGTCGCATTCTGCGTCGACCTCAGCCGGGTCAGTACGGCGGTCGCCGCGGTCGGGGTGAAGTGGGCCCGGCCCTCCCGGACGTCCCGGACGGCGGACACCAGCTCCTCGACGGTGAACTCCCCGTGGACCAGGTAGCCGCCCGCGCCCCGGCGCAGTGCCTCCTCGACGACCTCCGCTTCGCCGCTGTACGTAAGCATCACGACCGGGGCGATACCGACCAGGTGGGGCAGGGCCGAGAGGCCGTCCACGCCGGGCATGCGGACGTCCAGCAGGACGAGGTCGGGCCGGTGGCGGTGGGCGGCCTCGCAGGCCTCGCGGCCGTCGGCGGCCTCCGCGACGACCGTGATGTCCTCGCGGTCGGAGAGGAGGGCCGCGAGACCGGCGCGGACCACGGGGTTGTCGTCGGCGATCACGACGCGCAGGGGCGGGCGGGCGCCCGGCCGGGGGCGGGAGACGTTTCCGAAGGGGTTCGGTGGCGGCTGCGGCGGTCGGTCCGGCATGGGAGGCGGCCTCCTTTCGTCGTGGGGACGGCGGGTCGTCGTGGGGAGGGCGGGTCGTCGTGGGGAGGGCGGGCGCCACGGGTCATTCGAGGGCCGTGAGCGGGAGTTCCAGGAGCACGCTGGTGCCGCGGGAGTGCGGGCCGTCGCCGAGGTGGAGGCGGGCGCCGACGGAGGCGGCCCGCTCCGCCATGCCGACGAGGCCGAAGTGTCCGCCGCGGCGGAGCTGTTCGAGGGTGGTGCCGGGCGGGAGGCCGCGGCCGTCGTCGAGGACGCTCAGGCGCAGCACGCCGCCGTGGACGCCCGCCCGTACCTCGACGCGGTGCGCGTCCGCGTGACGGTGGGCGTTCTCCAGGGCCTCCGAGGCGATCGTGAGGAGGTGGCGGGCCACGGCCGGCGGGACGGGGAGCGCCGCGCGGTCGCCCGTCGGCTGGAATGCGGCCGGTACGCCGAGGCGGTCGGCGATGTCGCGGGTGCGCGCCGCCAGTTCCGCCAGGACGTCGACGCCCTGCGCGGGGTCCGTCTCGCGGCGCAGGTCGGTGAGGAGTTCGCGGGACTCGGCGGCGGCCCGGCGGGCGGCGCGGGCGATGAGCGCGGCCTGGTGCTGCACACGGGTCCGGTCCACGGTGGCGGCCGCCGCCGAGCGGGCGAGGCCGTCCGCGGCGAGGGCGACACCGTGGAGGGTCTTGGCCACCGAGTCGTGCATCTCGCGGGCCAGACGGGCACGCTCGGCCGCCACCGCCTCGGTGGCGGCGAGCCGGGCCTTGACGGTGGTCAGGGCGTGTGTCGCGGTACCGAAACGGAGCATGAGGTTGCGCAGGGCGGAGCCGACGGCGCCGGTGATGACGCAGAAGCCGGGCAGGAGCAGCCGTTCGGCGAGGCTCGCGCCCGACTCCCGCTCCAGGGTGGCGTGGACGAGCAGGAGGATCAGCGCCTGGAGCGAGGCGAAGCAGGCCGCCCCGCGCCAGCCGTAGACGATGCCCGCGAGGAGGGGCGTGCAGACGCTGACGTAGGCGAGGGTGGTCTCCGGGCCGGCGGAGATCAGCAGGAGGGTGCCGAAGAGGGTGTCCACGGCCAGGAGGGTGGGGTGGCGCAGGAGGAGGGGGCCGAAGCGTTCCCAGTCGCGGAAGAGGGCGTACGAGCCCATGAAGGTGACGACCACGGCCGCGCCGACCAGGCGGGCGCCCAGGCCCGGGGAGGCGTTGAGGAGGGCGGCCGGGGCGGCCAGGGCGATCATGGCGAGACGGAAGCCGAAGACCTGGCGGCACATGGCCTGGAGGGCGTTGATCTGGAGGGTGAGGGAGGGCTGGGTGGCGTGGGGCGGCCCGGCCTCGGGCGTCGGCCCTGCGGACACCGGCCCCTCGGCGAGTGCCCCCTCGGCTCCCCCGCCCCCCGCGCCCGGGCCGTCGCGCCGGTCCGGGCCGTCGTCGCGCCGGTCCGGGCCGTCGTCGCGCCGGTCCGGGCCGTCGTCGCGCCCCTTGGTGGTCGCCGTCATGAGCGTCACCCCGCTCCCCCTACTCGCCCGTGATCGAGGTGAAGTCCGTGCCGGAGCCGAGCAGCATGCCCGCGCCGAGGAGGAGCATGGTGGCCGGGACCATGAACGTGGTGATCATCAAGGTGGCCTTGGGGACCGCCCGAGCCGCCTTGCGGCGGGCGTTCTGGGCGTCGGTGCGGCGCATGTCCTTGGCGATGGAGACCAGCGTGTCCACGATCGGTGCGCCCAGTTCCTCGCCCTGCTGGAGCGCCGTGACGAACATGGCGACCTGTTCGGAGTCGTTGCGGCGGCGCAGTTCGGCGAAGGCCTCGCGGCGGCTCATGCCGAGGTCCATCTGGCGGAGCGTGATGCGGATCTCGTCGGCCCACGGCCCCTCGTACCGGGACGCCACGCGGTCGAGGGCCTGGCGGAAGCCGAGGCCCGCGCTCACGACGACGGCCAGGACGTCCAGGAAGTCGGGCAGCGTCCGTTCGATCGCGTCCTTGCGGACGCGGATGGCGGACCAGATGCCGACCTCGGACCAGAACACGCCGAAGGCGACCATGAGGAGGGCGAGGAAGTAGCTGCCCTGGAGGAGGGCGACCAGGCCGCCGAGGGCGCCGACCGCGCCGTAGACCGCGCGCCGGGCGGCGTAGCGGTCGATGGTGAGGCCGCCGGGGTTTCCGGCGAGGTCGATCCGGCGCCGGTACCTGGCGACCTGCGCGGGGCCCATGAGGCGCAGGACGGCGGGGGCGTACCGCATGCCGAGGCGGTCGACGAGGGAGCCGACGGCGCCGGTGCGGCTGGAGCCGATCTCCAGGGCCAGCGCGAGGTCGCTGGGCAGTTTGGCGTCGGCGCGGTACATGCGCAGGCCGGTGAAGGCGCCCCAGACGCCGAGGCCCATGACGAGTGCGAGCAGCAGTTCCATGGCGGGCGGTTCCTCCCCGGCCTCAGACGTCGATGCGGGACATGCGGCGGATGAGGACGAAGCCGACGGCGTACAGCCCGAAGGCGATGATCACGGCCGCCTGGCCCAGGGGGGAGCCCGTCATGCGGTCGAGGGTGCCGTCCTCGACGCTGTTCATCAGGAACAGCGCCCCGACCCCGAGCACCGGCACGGCGTACGAGGTCATGTTCACCTGCGACAGCTGCGTGCGCACCTCCCGTCGCGTCTCCTTGCGTTCCTCGAGCGTCTCCGTCAGGTTCCGCAGCGCACCGACGACCTGGCCGCCGGCCCGGTTGGAGAGGACCAGGGTCGTGACGAGGACGACCAGTTCGCGGGAGGGGAGGCGGTCGGCGAGTTCGCCGAGGGCGTCGTCGAGGGAGTGGCCGACGGCCAGCTGGTTGGCGACCTTGGCCAGTTCCTCGCCGGCCGGGGCCTCCAGCTCCTCCGCGGCCATGCCGATCGCGGTGCGCAGGGCGAGGCCGGCGTGGGTGGCGTTGGCGAGGATGCGGGCGAGTTCGGGGAGCTGGTTGATGAAGCGTTCGATGCGTTTCTGGCGCTGCCAGGTGAGGAACTGCCAGGCCGCCCAGATACCGAGGACGCCCGCCAGGGGGCCGAAGAAGGGGGCGAGGGTGGCCTGGCCGATCAGCCACAGGGCGGCGACCGCCGCCAGCATGTAGACGAAGAACTCGCCCGGCGTCACGTCCAGGCCCGTCGCGTTGAGCTTCCGTTCCAGGGTGCGGCCCAGGTGCGTACGGCGCAGCCGCCGGTCCAGGGCGCGGAAGCGGCGCCGGCGGCCGGTGAGGGGGATCTGGCCGGTGGCGGAGAGGCGGTCGACGAGGGCCGCCCGCTGGGCGCGGCCCCGCCCGTAGGTGTGCAGGCCCGCCACGGCCAGGACGCAGGTCAGGAGGGTCACGCCGGTGGTGAGGGTGATCAGGGTGTTCAGATCCATGGGTCGTGTCCTGTCCGTCCTGTCCGTCCTGTCCGTCCTGCTCTACCGGGCTTCTCGGGTCGTCAGTTCGTCGAGCGTGCGGGCCACGCCGAAGGCCTGCGGGATGGGCTGGCTCGCCATGTAGAGGCGGTCGGCGGCGCGGCGCGGCAACGGGAAGTACTCGAAGGAGCCGTGGATGCGGCCGTCCGCCGTCATCGGCCGGGCGTGGAAGCGGGCGATCGTCGCCAGCCGGTAGGGCTCGCCGCCGTGGCTGTCGAGGAGGGCGATCTCGGTGATGCGGCGGGCGCCGTCGGCGAAGCGGGTGAGCTGGATGATGACGTCCACCGCGCTGTTGATCTGGTCGTGGAGGGCGACGAAGGGGATCTCGACGTCCGACATGGAGGCCAGCGTCTGCAGGCGCATCAGGGCGTCCTCGGCGCTGTTGGCGTGGACCGTGGCGAGGGAGCCGTCGTGGCCCGTCGACATGGCCTGGAGCATGTCGAGCGACTCGCCGCCGCGGACCTCGCCGACCACGATCCGGTCGGGGCGCATGCGCAGCGAGTTGCGGACCAGGTCGCGGATGGTGATGCGGCCCTTGCCCTCGACGTTCGGGGGGCGGGACTCCAGGCGGATCACGTGCGACTGCTGGAGCTGGAGTTCCGCGGAGTCCTCGATGGTGATGATGCGTTCGCCGTCGGGGATCAGGCCCGAGAGGGCGTTGAGCAGTGTCGTCTTGCCCGTGCCGGTCGCGCCGGAGACGATCACGTTGAACTTCGCCTGCACCAGGCCCGCCAGCAGGTACACCATGTGCTCGTCGAGGGAGCCGAAGCCGATCAGTTCGTGCAGGGTGAAGGAGCGCGGGAAGCGGCGGATGGTGAGGGTGGGGCCGGTCAGCGACAGCGGGGGGATGATGACGTTGACGCGTTCGCCGGAGGGGAGGCGGGCGTCGACCATCGGGTTGGTTTCGTCGACGCGGCGGTTGACCGTGGAGACGATGCGTTCGATGGTCTGCATGAGCTGGTCGTTCGACGCGAAGCGGATCGGGAGCTGCTCGACCCGGCCGGCCCGTTCCACGAAGATCGCGTCGGGGCCGTTGACCATGATCTCCGTGATGGACGCGTCCTCCAGGAGCGGCTCCAGGATGCCCAGGCCGAGTGCCTCGTCGACCACCCGGCGGATGAGCTGGGAGCGTTCCGCGGTGGACAGCACGGGGCCCTCGCGGCTGATGATGTGCCCCAGCACCCGCTCCAGGCGGGCCCTGCGCTCCGCCGCCGCCAGCGCGCTCATCTCCGCGAGGTCGATCTCCTCCAGCAGCTTGGCCCGGTAGGAGGCGACCAGGTGGCCGTCCTCGCCCCGGCCGGTGTTCTCCTCGGGCGAGGTGATGCGTGCGCGCAGGCTCATGTCCGGTGCCTTCCTTCGCTGGCCTTCAGTGGTCGACCGGCATCGTGGCCGTCTTGCGGGCCTGGCCGAAGTCGCCGATCCCGGGGATGACGGACGGGATGGTGACGCCGGCGGTGACCCGGACCTCGTCGCCCAGACCGGCGCTCGTGCAGCTGGTGCCGCCGGCCAGCCAGGAGCTGACCGCGCCCTGGCAGGCCTGCTGGGCGCCCTTGTCGAGGGAGGCGCTGCGGGCTCCGGCCCGGGCCGCCGTCCCCGCCTGCTGGGCCGTGTACGCGATCAGGCCCAACTGGACGGCGGCCAGGGCGACGAGGAGCAGGATCGGCACGAAGCCGAGGTATTCGAGGGCGACCTGGCCCCGGTCGCGGCGGAGCTCGCGGACGCGGTCGCGGCGCCCCCCGCGGGGGGTGAACCGCCGGCAGTCCCGGTAGCCGTCCCACCGCCGGTCACGGTGCTCGTACGCCATCTCAGTCGTCCTCCTCCTCGACCGCGCCCGCATGACCGTGCACCTCGAACGGGAAGGAGATCGTGCCGGGGAAGAGGACGGGGACCCGCAGGGTGACCCGGGCCGTCACGTACTCCGCGGACCACCCGCAGTCGATCTGGGCGCCGGACTGCCACGCGCCCGACAGCTTCTGCGTGCCCGCCTGTTCGCACACGGCCTGCCGCTCCCCCCGATGCGCCGCCGTCCCCGCCCGCACCGCCTCGTCGGCAGCATTCCCCGCGAGCGTGAAGGTGTACCCCACCAGCACGAACTGCCACACGACCACCAGGGTCACGATGATGAGCGGGGTCATGCCGAGCAACTCGATCGTGACCTGACCCCGGTCGTCCTTGTGCCGCCGTGACGTCACCCTCACTCCCTCCTCCGCCGGAACCCCACCGACCCCCGGTCCCCGCCCCGGGGCCCGCCCCGCGCCCGTCCGTGCCTGCGGTCGGTGCCCTCCGGTGTCCTCACCAGGCCCAGCTCCCCCGCGAGCGCCCAGGTGGCCTGGCGGACGGCGCCCTTGGCGTCGAGGGCGTGGAGGCGGCCGGCGTCGACGGCGGCCTGGAGTTCCTTGAAGTGGGCGGGGATCGTGGTCGTGGCCATGGCCGTACCGGTGATCTTCTGGATGAGCGCGGGCTGGATCTCGGTGGCGCGGCTGTGCCGGTTGACCACGACGGTGGTCTCCTCGGCCTTGCGGATCTGGAGGCGGTCCCACATGCGGACGGCGCGTTTGGCGCCCCGTACGGCCACCACGTCCGGGGTGGTGACCAGCACGGCCGTGTCGGCCATCTCGACGACGGCGGCCCCGGCGCCGCCGAGCTGGGCGCCGCAGTCGACGACGACGACCTCGTAGCGGGAGCGCAGGGCGCTGATGATCTGGCGGGCCGCGCGGTCGGTGACCTCCTCGCCGCGTTCGCCCTCGCCGGGGGCGAGGAGGAGGGCCACGCCGGTGTCGTGGCGGAAGACCGCCTCGGCCAGGATGCGGGGCGAGATGTCGGTGATGGCGGCGAGGTCGACGACCGAGCGGCGGAACTGGACGTCCAGGTAGGAGGCGATGTCGCCGGTCTGGAGGTCCAGGTCGACCAGGGCGGTGGAACGGCCGGACGCCTGGGCGGCGAGGGCGAGCTGGACGGCCGTGAGGGTCGCGCCCACGCCTCCCTTCGCGCCGCTGACGGTGACGACGGTGCCGCCGACGCCGGTGAACACGTCGCCGCCGTGGCCGAGATGGCGGCGTACGCCGACCGACCACCGGGCGACCGCCTGGACGCGGCTGGCCAGTTCCTCGTAGTCGAGGGGGAGGGTGACCAGGCCGCGGGCGCCGGAGTCCATGGCCGCGGCGAAGAGGCCGGGGCTCGCGTCGGTGGTGACGAGGATGACGCCGACCGCCGGGAAGCGCAGGGCGACCTCGCGGACCAGCTCCAACGCCGGTACGGGGCCGACGCGTTCGTGGACGACGACCACCTCGGGCAGTTCGTCGACGGACTCCGCGGCGAGGCGGCCGAGGGCGTCGACCAGCTGGGTGGAGTCGGTGACGGGGGTGACGGGTTCGGCGTCCGGGAGCTGGCTCAGCAGGGTGGTGAGGGAGCGGGCCGCGTCCGCGTCGCCGACGGCCGGGAGGATCCTCGTGGGCATGGCGGCGGCCCCTTACTTGTCCGTGGCGAGTTCGTACGTGCGGTCCTGGTCGGGGACCGCGGTGTCGGTGCCGGGCGCCACCAGCGCCAGCCGGACGCGTTTGGCGAACGACTCGGCGTACGTGATGCGCTGGGCGTCGAGCGTGGACAGGGCGAAGGTGATGGGGACGGCGTCGGTGGGCTGCTGCGCGCGGTTGTCGGCGTCGGGTTCAAGGGCCGTCAGCTCGCCGACGTCGAGGACGCGGGCGTTGGTGACGATGATCTTCGACTGGTCGGGGTCGCTCTCCCTGGCGCCCTCGAAGGTGGCGTAGACGTTGACCGAGGAGCCCGGGGTGATCTTGCCGGCGACGCCGGTGGCGGCGTCGATCATGATGGCGACCTCCTGCTGGCCGGGCTGGAGGGCGGGCTGGTCGACGATCATGTCGCTCTGGAGCAGCGAGCCCTTCTTCAGG
Organism: Streptomyces sp. NPDC059895; assembly: GCF_042731035.1. Classification (NCBI taxonomy): domain Bacteria; kingdom Bacillati; phylum Actinomycetota; class Actinomycetes; order Kitasatosporales; family Streptomycetaceae; genus Streptomyces; species Streptomyces sp. NPDC059895. The sequence continues at coordinate 13,051 of NZ_JBHWKO010000022.1, read as the reverse complement.
GTCGTCACGGCGATCTTCCCGCGGATGGCGGCGAGATCGGTCACCGCGTTCTCGGACAGCCACCGCTCGGGCATCGCTATCTTCTCGAACTGGCCCGTGGTGAGCGGGGTGTAGGGCGCGATATCGGTACTGAGCCGGTAGGCGGCGACCTCGGGGCCGACCTTGGACTCCACGTCGTCGATGACGGAGAGGACGCCGGCGAAGGCGCCGAGGGCACACAACACGGACAGGAGCAGGAGGATCACGCCGCGGCGCTGACGGGAGTTCATGAACCGTGCAACCTCGTTGGGGGTCGGGTCGTGCGGACGGGAGCGGGCGGGCGGGGCGGTGGACCCGGGTCAGCCGCCGGCGGTGAGTGCGCGGCTGTGGCGGCCGCCGCCCGCGGTGAGCGCGCGGACGGGGTGGGTCGTGTCGTGGGCGGGCGGCGGGGTGGCGGAGCAGAAGACGCAGCGGTCGCCGATGACGTCGATGCCGCACCAGTGGCAGACGGTCTGCCGTACCGAGGTGACGAGCTGGTAGAGGACCGACAGGTCGGGGAGGTAGGCGCAGAACTCGACGAGCCTGCCGGTGCCCCACCAGTCGGCGGACTCGGCGGGCAGCTCCGTCTCGCGCAGGCCCTGGACCCGCCAGGCGGGGGCGAGGGTGCCGGTGACCCAGTCGGCCGGGAGCTGTCCGCGGGCGACCAGCATCCACGTACCGAACTCGGGCCCCTGGAGGACGGTGTCGGGTCCGGCCTTCACCAACTGCGGCTGCGGGTGGGCGAGGACCCCGAACTGACTGCCCGGGACCCAGGAGCGGGCGTGCGACTTCAGGCCGACGGGGACCCGGTCGAGCCGGGCGACGGAGGCGAGGAGGGCGCCGGCGTGGAGGTAGTGGGTGAGCAGCCGGCCCGCCGAGGCGAGGACGCCGGGGCTGAGGTCGCAGGAGGCGAGCTGGCGCAGCTGGCGGGCCAGTACGGCGAGTCCGAGCGGGGGCAGGTCGGGCCGGAACAGGGCGATGCGGTCGCTCTCCAGGAGGGAGCGGACGGTGTGCAACCGGTGTTCGACGGCCGGCGGGACGGCCCGCGAGTAGACGACGACGAGGTGGCCGTGCTGTTCGACGAGTGCCTGGACGTCGGCGACGGCCTGGTCGAGGGGCCGGCGGTCCAGGCCGTCGAGCACGGCGGCGGGCAGGGTCCGCTCGTCCTGCGGTGGCAGCGCCAGGTCGGCGCCGGTCACGGCAATGGCTGTTGGCACGCGCAGCTCCCCGATTCCCGCGGTCCGGCCCACCGGTGTTACTCCGGCGCACCGGGGTGACTTCATTGCGTGACTACCTCAGCACTGTATCCACGGCCCTGTGGCCGGAGAACCACTTTCCGTGGCACTTCCACGGCTGCGAAGCAACTCTTCTTCGCGCAAGTCCCGCCAAACCGGCACAGGTTGCCCACACGGCATCCTCCACCTCGCCCAAGAGCCATCAGAAACGGCCTAGACGGTGACGATCGGCCGGTCGCGTCCATCGCTCGAGCGGTACCTCCTCGATCGGTTCATCGGACTGGTTCGGTTTGCATCGCCTGTGCGCCCACGACGGTCAGCAGCGCGAGCTTCTCGGCGGTGTCGGTCCCGGCGCGTGGGGTGAACCAGAGCAACCGCTGGCGGCCGTCCTCGCTGAAGAGGCTGAGGCAGTCGAGGTCGAGCATGCCAACGGTGGGGTGGACGATCCGCTTGCGCTCGTCTCTGCGCACCTCCACGTCCTGGTCGGCCCAGAGCGCCTGGAACTCCGGCGACTGCCGCAGCAGTTCGTCCACCAGCTTGGTCGCCTCGGCGTCGCCCGGGCTGCGTCGCCCGACTGCCGCGCGCAGGTCGGCAACGAACGAGCGTGACTGCGGGGCGAGGTCCTCGTGCGGGTAGATCTGCCGCGAGGCCGGGTCGGTGAACCATCGGTGGATGAAGCTCGCCGCGCGGCCGCGGTGTGCGGACAGGTCGCCGAGCATCGCGATGGCGAGCGGGTTCTGGACCAGAACGGTGTGCAGGTCGGTGCTCACCATCGCCGGGGTCCCGTCGATTCGTGTCAGCAGGTCGAACATCGCGGGGTGGACGTGAGACGCCGTCCCGCCCTGATGCGGGATCGGGCGGTTCGCCAACCGGTACAGATGGTCGCGTTCGTCGCGACTGAGGCGCAGGGCGCGGGCGAGCGCGGCGAGCATCTGGTCGGAGGGCTGCGAGCCGGCACCGCGCTCGAGCTCGGTGTAGTACTCCACCGAGGCGCCGGCCAGAACGGCGACCTCGTCGCGACGCAGACCGGGGACGCGGCGCCGCGGGCCGGGCGCGAGCCCGACCTCCCCGGGGCGGATCCGCTCGCGTCGCGAACGCAGGAAGCCACCGAGTTCGGAGTACCTCGTGTTCGGCATGGGCACAGCCTCCCTGGGCGGCGCCGTTGGCGCCAGGGGACGGCGTCCCCACCTTTGGAAGCAACTGTCGCGGGCCCGCGCCGCGCCACAGAGTGGACGCCATGAACATCTCACTCACGGACACACTCACCGACTCCGGCGCATCGCCGGTCGCTGGAAAGACGGTCCTGATCACCGGTGGCACGAGCGGGATCGGCGCCGCGACCGCTCGGCTCCTGCTCGTGCGTGGCCACCGGGTCGCCGTCACCGGGCGCGACCCTGGTCGGCTCAAGGCCTTCCTCGACGAAGTCGGCCACGCGGACCGCGTCCTGGGCCTGGTAGCGGATGCCTCCGACTGGGACTCCACGAACACGGCGGTCACCAGCACGGTGGAACGCTTCGGATCGCTCGACGCGGCCATCGCGAACGCAGGCGGCGCGTCCGCGGACCACTTCCGGACGGGCGGTGCCGGCGTCGTCGACGGCGGCGATCCGGAGCTGTGGGCACCGATGGTACTCGCCAACGTGCTCGGCCCGGCTCTGCTGGCCAAGGCGGCCCTGCCCCACCTCGAGCAGTCCCGCGGCCGGCTGGTGCTCATCGGCAGCGTGGCCGGGATCAAGAACAGCCCGGGCAACCTCTACTCCGCCACGAAGTGGGCAGTGGTCGGCTTCGCCGAGAACCTCCGCCTGCACGCCACGACCCGCGGCATCGGAGTCACGGTCGTGAACCCAGGCATGATCGACACCGCGTTCTGGCACGGTCAGGCTCCTCCCATCGCGATGAGCCCGGATGCGGTGGCCGAGGCGATCGGCTTCGCGCTCGACCAGCCGGCAGGCGTCGACCTCAACACGGTGACGATCCGTCCGATCGGCCAGCCCGTCTGACTCCCGGCGGGCAGCGTGCTCACTGGTTCAGCGGCCGCAGGCACAGGCTCGTGGTGCCGTCCTCGCTGTACTCCGGGTATGCGAGGTAGTCGCCGTCCTCGCAGCCGTCCGTTCCCGGCTCCAGAACCCGGTACCGCGCGTCCGACGAGCCGCACGGCTCTTCGTTCAGGTCCTGGTCGGTCCAGGAGCCGTCGTTGCGGGCGCAGGAACCGACGGTGAGGGGTTTCGGGCTGCTGTCTCCGCTCGCCAGGCCGACGATCATCAGTACGGGGACGGCCGTCACGAGCAGGCCGAGCAGGGAGAGGGGCACGAGGGCGACCACGCCGGCCGGGCGTCTCATCAGGGGCTTGCCCGGGTCGAGCGGCGGGCGGCCGCCCCAGGTCGTGGGCTCGGGGAGACGGAGCAGGGCGGACCGGGCGCCGAGGTTCATCAGCAGGGTTACGGGGGTGATGAGCAGCGACAGCGGGCCCCACCAGCCCTGCAGCATGGTGTCCGCCTGCATCTCACGGAAGACGGCCAGCCCGCAGAACCGGCAGAACACGCCCTGCCGCCGCAGGAAGCGCATCAGCACGATCAGGCCCTGATGACCTCGGACGGTCACCGGCACGGCCGGGGCGGCTCCGCAGATCTGGCACCCGGGGGCGGCGGCCGGACCCGGCTGCGGATAAGGGTGCGACGCGGGCGCGTACGCCGGGTGGCCGGCCGGAGGGTGGTGGGGAGGCGGGGGTGTGCTCACGACGTCTCCGTTGTCGATCGGCGGTCGGTGGAGCACCCTATCCAGCCCTCCCGGCTACCCCATCGGCCGGTAGTACCCCAGCACCCACGCCAACTGCGCGAACCAGCCCGCCAGTTTCTCCCGCGGCTTGGCGTCCACCACGGCCTCGTAGACCCTTCCGTCGGCGTGGACGACCGCCACCATCAGGGCCTTGCCGTTGGGGCTCGCCTTGTAGTGGACGCTGCGGATCTCGGGCCAGTCGAAGTCCGCCGACACGCCGTACATCTCGAAGGCCACGCCCGAGGCGTCGACGACGACCGAGTTGTGCCTGTCGACCGCCAGGAACTCCGGCCCGGCCGGCACGGGTGGGGGCGCCGGGGCGGCGTGTCCCGGGGCCGGAACGGCGGGGTAGGCGTACACGGGCGGGGGCGGGCCGAAGCCCGGGGGCGGGGGCTGGTGGGTCATCCGGAGGCTCCTCGGGCGGCGCGGTGAACGAGTCGGGCCATATTCTTCCGTCTCCCTGAAACATTTCCTCCGGCCCACCGCATCAATGAGGTGAGGGCGGACGGCAAGGCGTCGCGCGTCCATCGGCTGGGGGGCTCCATGAGACAGGCGCGCGCGGACGAGTACGCGGAGTTCGCTGCGGCGCGCGCCGGGCAGTCGTACCGGTCCGCGTGTCTGCTCACCGCGGGGGACACACACCTCGCCGAGGACCTGGTGCAGGAGACCCTCGGCAGGCTGTACGTCCGCTGGGGGCGGGTCGCGCGGGCCGACAACCCCGCCGGATACGCGCAGACCGTGCTCACCCGCGTGTTCCTCGCCCATCAGCGGCGGCGCAGCAGCGGGGAGCGGGCCGTGGACGTCCTGCCGGAGCGGGTGGACGGCGGCGGCTCCGACGTGCCGTTGCGGCTGACGCTGGTGCAGGCCCTCGGGCGGCTGCCCGCCAAGGACCGGGCGGTGGTCGTCCTGCGGTACTGGGAGGACCGGTCCGTCGAGGAGACGGCCCGGGCGACGAACGCCGGCTCCGCCGCCGTACGGACGCGGTGTGTTGCGGGCCCTCGGACGGCTGCGGGTCGTCGTCGTGGACGACGGCAAGGGCGAGAGCTAAGTCCAGATCAACGTGCAGCCCGACATGTCCGACGTCGCCGGCGAGCTGTACGGCACCGGCTCCGGGACCCTGCCCGACGGCACCCTCGTCACGACGAGGCGGGAACCGGGCGAGAAGGGCGGCGCGGGGGTCGTGATGTGGAGCGTCGACACGATGCGCGAGGACGGCGTGCGCGTGGTGATCAGCGCCTTCAACTCCGGCAGCCAGGAGACCGCCGCGACCCGCACCGACCCCGCCCTCACCCTCGCCCGGCTGCGGGAGATCGCCCTCAGCCCGAAGTGGCCGGAGCTGCTCTGAGGGACACCCCTCGCGCCCCTCGCACCGCTCAGAAGAACTCCGACCACGGCTGGTCCCCGATCTGCTTCACGCACAGCACCAGGAACAGCAGCGCGGCCACCACGAGCATGCCGTTGCTGACCCATCCGTTGCGCCACTCGCGGGGCGTGCGGGAGGAGTTGAGGAGCCAGATCAGGGTGAGGGAGAGGAACGGCAGGAAGGCCGCGCCGAGCACGCCGTAGAGGATGATCAGGCGGAACGGCTCGCCCTGGAAGAGCAGGACGATCGGCGGGAAGGTCAGCCACAGCAGGTAGGCGCGGAACGGCCAGGACCGTTCGCGTTCGCCGGAGGCGACCTCCGCGCCGGTCGTCCGCCCGCGGCTGCGGTAGCGGGCGACGAAGTCGGCGAACATCAGGCTCACGCCGTGCCAGACGCCGATCAGGGAGGTGAAGGAGGTGGCGAAGAAGCCGATGAGGAAGAACTTGGCCGTCGCCGTGCCGTACTCCTCCTCCAGGATGTCGCCGAGCTGGATGAGGCCCTTGTCGCCGCTCGCGAGGGCGATGTTCGCGGAGTGCAGCAGTTCCGCGCCGACGAACAGCATGGCGATGACGAAGACGCCGGTGGTGGCGTAGGCGACGCGGTTGTCCAGGCGCATCACCTTCATCCAGCCGGTGTCGGTCCAGCCCTTGGCGTTGACCCAGTACCCGTAGGCCGCGAGGGTGATGGTGCCGCCGACGCCGCCGATCAGGCCGAGGGTGTTGAGGACCGAGTCCTTCTCGTCGGGCAGGACCGGCAGCAGGCCCGCGAAGGCGTCGGCCAGGTTCGGGGTGACTCGGATCGCCAGGTACACCGTCACCACGAACATGACGCCCACCAGGACCGTCATGACCTTCTCGAAGACCGCGTACTTGTTGAACCAGACGAACACCAGGCCCACCAGCCCGCAGGCGACGGCCCACCACTCGAGGTCCATCACGCCGGGGAAGAGGGCCTGGAGCGGCAGCGCGCTGGACGACATCGCCGCCGCGCCGTAGACGAAGCCCCAGACGACGACGTAGACGACGAAGAAGTACGTCGTCCAGCGGCCGAGGCTCGCCCAGCCGTCGAACAGGGTGCGGCCGGTGGACAGGTGCCAGCGGCCGGCCGCCTCCGCCAGGGAGATCTTGACCAGGCAGCCGATGATCGCCGCCCACAGCAGGGTGTAGCCGAAATTGCTGCCGGCGATGAGGGTGGCGACCAGGTCGCCGGCGCCGACGCCGGTCGCGGCGACGACGATGCCGGGGCCGATGTGACGCCAACTGGCCTTGCGGGGGGTGGGGCCGTCGCCGCCGGCTGGTGCCTCGGAGGCCTCGGAGGCCTCGGAGTCCGTGGGGTTGCCCGTGGTGTCCGCCATGAGGGTCAAGAAAGCCCAACGGCGGCGGTCCGGCAAGGGTGCGTGCGCGATCTCCACCCGATGTGCCCAAGCAACGGTCGGCCCCGTGACCCGTCCGAGGCGGCGGTCGGCGCGCGGGCCGGGCGGGTGCGGGCCGGGCGGGGTGCTACGGCCGGCGCCGGCCGCAGTCGCCGCACCCGCACGTGCCGAGTTCGAACCACACGGTCGTGCCCGAACCGTCCTGGCGGCAGCCCCAGCGACGGGCGAGCGCCTCCAGCAGGAACATCCCCCGGCAGGTCTGCGCACAGCCCGCCTCCGTCACCTGCGAGGTACGGCGCCCGGCGTCGGTCACCTCGCAGCGCAGCACCCCGTGCGCGGCGGACAGCGTGAGCTGGAAGCGCCGCACGGCGGGGGCGCCTCCCACGCCGTCCCGGCCGTGGTGGCGCAGCAGGGCGTTGGTGGCCAGCTCGCTGACGAGCAGGACGGCCGTGTCGGCCAGGTCGCCCCGGTCCGCCAGCCCCCAGCGCTCCAGCTGCCGGCGCACCTCGGCGCGCGCCTGACCGACCGCGGGCGGCCGGAGGTCGTACCCGACACTGAGATGGCCCGCCCCGAGGGGCGGTTGCAGACAGGCGCCGTACGGAGCGTCGGGCTCCGGAAGGCGCCCCCCTGAGAGTTCCGGCATGGCTTCAGGATGGCCGGGCCGGGCGGCCCGTACACGGGGAGGACTACCCGATTCCGTACCTGTGGGGACGCGGGGGGACCCGTGGGACCTACGGGGGGACCCATGGGTCCCTCGGTCTCCGTACGGAGGGCTACGTGTCAGACGTACTGGAGGCGTACGGCGGTGCCCCCGTCGTCGGCGTCGCGGAGGTCGACGTAGGCGCACACCTGGCGGGCGAACCAGAGGCCCTGGCCGGGCTCCAGGCCGGGGGTGGCCGGCGGGGCGAAGCCGATGAGCGGGTCGTCGATCCGCTGGGCCAGGGTCAGTTCGCAGACGCAGCCGGGGGGCTCGCCCCACAGCACGGCGCCGGTGACCGGGCCGAGCGCGGCCGCCACCGCGACGGCCGCCGCGAACCGCTCGGCGTCGGCGCCGCCCATCCCGCGTCCCGCGGCCCAGTCCCGCACGGTGTCCGCTTCGGGCACGGTGAGGCGGCGCGCGTCCGGCGGGGGCGGGGGCAGCGGTACGGCCTCCAGCTCGGCCACGAGCCGGAGCGGATCCTCGTACACGCCCGTGCCGGGGTGGGCGCGGCGGGCGGCGGCCACGAGGGCGGAGCCGGCGGTGCGGGTGTCGTAGACGCACAGCGCGGTGGTGGCGGCCTCGGCGAAGAGGAGGTTGGAGAGGGCCTCGTAGCGGATCCACTCGGCGCTCTCGCGCGGTGAGCGGCCGGCCCGTCCGTTCCACACCGGTTCCATCAGCAGGTGGACGCGGCCGTCCGGACCGGTGTGCCCGGACAGGTGCTCGGCGGCCCGGGCCACGGCGTTGGCGGCGGAGCCGGAGTACCAGTCGGTGTGCGGGACGAAGCCGATCCGTGCGGCGTCGGCGCCGAGGGCGTCGCGCAGGAGGTCCAGTTTGGCGGGGGCCGCGATGGCCAGGGGCGGGGGTTCGTCGGGGGCCGCGAGTCCTTCGGCGAGGAAGGGAAGGGCGGCGGCCAGGAAGGCGTCGTCCGTGGTGGGGGCGGCCATGCGGTGGTCGAATGCCACCGGTGGGTGGACGGGTCGAGCGGTCATCTGGCCCTCAACTTCGGTGTGCGAGGCGGTTGGCGGTGGGTGGAGAGGCGGGTGGGCGGATGGGCGGAAGGCGGGAGGCGGAGGGGAGGAGAGGCGGGAGGGGGCGCGGGCTCGGAGGAGAGGAGAGGCGGGAGGGGGCGCGGGCTCGGAGGAGGTGAGTGGTGCCGGGAGGGTGCGGGGGTCTCACCGTTGGGCCGTCACCCATGCGGCGATCTGGCTGCGGTTGCTGAAGCCGAGCTTGCTGAGGATCCGTTCGACGTGCCCTTCGGCGGTGCGGCGGGCGATCACCAGGCGGTCGGCGATCTGCTGGTTGGCGAGGCCCTCGGCGACGAGTTCGGCGACCTGGGCCTCGCGGCGGGTGAGGCGGACGGCGTCCGGCGGGGCGTCGCCCGGGGGCCGCGGGCTCGCGGCGGGTGCGTGCGGACGGGGTGTGCGGACGGCGGCCGGGGGGCTGTCGGGCCGCCGGTGCCCGGAGGCCGCCGGGCGCGGGACCGGCGGGCGCCGCCGGACGGGGTTGTCGTCGCTCAGGGCGTGGGCGACGAGATCGGTGAGGGGGAGGGCGGCGCCCCGCTCGTAGGCCCGGCGGAAGGCGGTCCGGCCCAGTGCCCGGCAGGCCCGTTCCTCGCTGTCGTGCCGGGTGGAGTTGAGGCACGCCGATCCCCAGCGGCTGCGGTCGACGTCCGCCCAGGTGCGGTCGGCGCCGCCCAGCAGGACGGCCGCGCGCTCGTGGGCGCCGCGCTCGGCCGCGACCCGGGCCAGCAGGTCGAGCGTGAGGCCCATCCCGACGACGTCGTGCACCGCGAGCTTCAGGCGCAGCGCCTCACGGCCGTGCCGCTCCGCCTGCCGCCAGTCGCCCTTCACGCTGTGGGCCAGGGCCAGCATCCGCTCCACGTACGACAGCACCCAGCGCTCGCCGTGCGCGGCGCACAGCGCACGGGTCTCCTCGCAGACCGCGACGGCCTCGTCGGCGTGGCCCAGCAGGGCCAGGGAGCAGGCGAGTTCGACGCGGTCGAGGCCGACGAGGCCGAGGTGCTGGCCGGGGACGCGGCCGCGTTCGACGCCGGCCCGGAAGTGTTCCAGGGCGCCGGACAGGTCGTCGCTGAAGAGGCGGATCACGCCGACGGCGTACTCGGCGTGGGCGGCCTCGGCGGCGTCGCCGAGCCGGTGGGCGAGGTCGCGGGCCTGTTCGGCGAGACGGCGGCCCCGGGTGAGGTCCTCGGGACAGCCGGCGAGGAGCCCGGCGACCCACAGGGCGCGGGCGCGTTCCCGGGTCGGTCCGGGGCTGGCGTCGAGGGCGCGGTCGAGCCAGTAACGGCCCTCGCGGGGTGCGCCGCAGGCGTGCCAGTGGAACCACAGGGTGCCGGCCAGGCGCAGTCCGGCGAGGGCCTCGCCGGGGGCGGTGAGGCTGAAGTCGAGGGCGGCGCGGAGGTTGTCCTGGTCGGCGCGGAGGCGGGCGGCGATGCCGGGCTGGTCCGGGCCGAACCAGTCCCGTTCGCAGGTGGTGGCCCTGTGCTGCATCCAGTCGCGCAGGCGGAGGCGGGTGGTGTGCTCCTCGCCGGGGTGCTGTCCCAGCCGTTCCAGGCCGTAGTCGCGCAGGGTGTCCAGGAGTCGGTAGCGGACGGTGCCGGTGGGGGTCGTCTCGCGGCTGAGGACGGACTTGTCGACCAGGCCGGCCACGGCGTCGAGGACGTCGTGGGCGCGGAGCGGGGGAGCGGAGGGTGCGGTGGGGGGCCCGTCCGTCATCGGTGACCCGTCCGCCATCGGTGACCCGTCCGCCATCGGTGACCCGTCCGCCATCGGTGACCCGTCCGCCATCGGTGACCCGTCCGCCATCGGTGACCCGTCCGCCGTCGGTGGCCCGTCCGCCGTCGGTGGCCCCCCGCACACCGCCTCCGCGGTCTCCAGGTCGAAGCTGCCCGCCAGGACCGACAGGCGGGCCCAGACCAGTTGTTCCGTCGCGCCGCACAGGTCGTGGCTCCAGGCGACCGCGGCGCGAAGGGTCTGGTGGCGGGGCGGGTCGGTGGGGCTGCCGGTGGTCAGCAGGTGGTAGCGGTCGTCGAGGCGGCGCAGGAGCTGGTCGACGCCGAGGACCCGCATCCGGACCGCGGCCAGTTCGATGGCGAGGGGGAGGCCGTCGAGGCGGCGGCAGAGGCGGGCGACGGAGGCGCGGTTGGCGGCGGTGAGGCGGAAGCCGGGGACGACGGCGGCGGCACGGTCGGCGAAGAGGGCGAGGGCCGGGTAGCCGTCGGCGGCGGAGAGGTCGCCGTCGGGATCCGGGACGGGCAGCGGCCGTACGTCCAGGAGGTGTTCCTCCGTGAGGCCGAGCCGGTGCCGGCTGGTGGCGAGGAGGCGTACGCCGGGGGTGCCGTTCAGCAGGGCGTCGGCGAGGGCGGCGCAGGTCGGCAGCAGGTGTTCACAGTTGTCCACGACGAGCAGCAGGCGGCGGTCGCGGACCCGCTCCACCAGGGCGTCCAGCGCGGGGCGGTCGGAGTGGTCGCGCAGCCCCAGCGCGTCGGCGACCGCGAGCGGGACGAGGGCGGGGTCGTGCAGGCCGGAGAGGTGCACGAAGCGCACGCCGTCGGGGAAGGCCCGGGCGACGCGGGCCGCGAGCCGTCCGGCCAGACGGGTCTTGCCGACGCCGCCGGGACCGGTCAGGGTGACCAGCCGGGCCCTGGCCAACAACTCGCGCCCTTCGGCCAGTTCGGCCCGCCGGTCGACGAAACTGGTCGTCTCCGCCGGCAGGCGGCAGTCCCGTCGTGGCGCTGATCCGCCCATGATCAGCCAGTCCTTCGGGTGGGTCCGGAGGGCCGGAGGATACGGCTCCTCTTCCGTGCGGACCCCTAGCCTTCCCCGGTCCGTACATATATGCACGCCCGCCTCACACCTGCGGGTGACCTTCCTCGAGGACCCGGTCGGCATCGCCGCCGGGCCCTACACTGCGCGGCCGGCCCGGCCCCGCGGAGACGGACGCGCAGGCGGATTCCGGTCATCGGCACTTCCGTTCACACTTGACCTGACCATGTCATAGCCCGACGATGAGCGGACCCCGCGCACGGCCGGCGCACAGCACGTCGCACGAGGCACCACCCCCCGCTCCACTCCCCCACGGGTCCGGCGACCCCGGACTTCCGGAGAACCGAGGAGAGTTCATGCGACTCCGTATACGCGGCTCAGGCGTCCGCGGCGGCAGACGGACCGCCGCGCTCGCCGCCCTGATGGCCCTCGCCCTCGCGGCACCGGTCTCGGCGACCGTCACGCCCGCGGCCGCGGGCGGCGCCCCGGAGGCCACGGCCTCCGCCGACGACATCCGCCAGTACGAGATCCACCTCCACCCCAGTACGCCCCGGACGCGCACCGCGATCGCCGCGTCCGGCGTGAGCGTGGACGAGGCCGACGAGGAGACCGTGGTCGTCTCCGGCCGCGCGGACCAGATCGCGAAACTGCGCGCCCAGGGCTACGAGGTCTCGCCGGTGGGCTCCGCGCCGGACCGCGTCGCCGAGGGCGAGGTGCGGCTGTACGACTTCCCCTCCGCCGACTCCCAGTACCACAACTACGCGGAGATGACGGCGGAGATCGACCAGCGGATCGCCGCCTACCCGGGCATCATGAGCAAGCGGGTCATCGGCACGTCGTACCAGGGCCGGAACATCGTCGCCGTCAAGATCAGCGACAACGTGGCCACCGACGAGGCCGAGCCGGAGGTGCTGTTCACCCACCACCAGCACGCCCGCGAGCACCTCACCGTGGAGATGGCCCTGTACCTGATACGCGAGCTGGGCGCCGGGTACGGCACCGACTCCCGGGTCACCGAGGCGGTGAACGGCCGGGAGATCTGGATCGTCCCCGACCTCAACCCGGACGGCGGCGAGTACGACGTCGCCACCGGCTCCTACCGCTCGTGGCGCAAGAACCGCCAGCCCAACTCCGGCTCCTCGTACGTCGGTACGGACCTCAACCGCAACTGGGCCTACCGATGGGGATGCTGCGGCGGCTCGTCGGGCTCGGCGTCCTCCGAGACGTACCGCGGGGCGGCGGCCGAGTCGGCGCCCGAGGTGAAGGTGGTCGCGGACTTCGTGCGGAGCCGGGTCGTCGGCGGAGTCCAGCAGATCAAGGCCGGCATCGACTTCCACACCTACAGCGAACTGGTGCTGTGGCCCTTCGGGTACACCACCGCCGACACGGCCACCGGGATGACGGCCGACGACCGCAACGCCTTCGCCACCGTCGGGCAGTCGATGGCCGCGAGCAACGGGTACACCCCGGAGCAGTCGAGCGACCTGTACATCACGGACGGGTCGATCGACGACTACCTCTGGGGCACGCACCGGATCTTCGGGTTCACCTTCGAGATGTACCCGGGCTCCGCGAGCGGGGGCGGGTTCTACCCGCCCGACGAGGTGATCGAGCGGGAGACCGCGCGCAACCGCGACGCCGTACTCCAGTTGCTGGAGAACGCGGACTGCATGTACCGGTCGATCGGCAAGGAGAGCCAGTACTGCGGCTAGTACTGCAACCGCATCTGGCGTGACGGGGTGTATCAGGTGGTCGTTGATACGACTGTGTGCTGACGCGTTGACGATGGAGCAGGTCGAGTCGTGGT
>NZ_JBHWKO010000021.1:0-130716 GCF_042731035.1 Streptomyces sp. NPDC059895 | reverse complement strand
CTGGTGGACCACCGACCCACTACGCAAGCCTCGCACCAGCCGACTCGAGCGCCTCAGCCACCAACTCGCCCGCTGACGAATTCAGCAACAGAGTCCTTCCGGAGAAGGGAGCGGCTGAGTGTGCCGTGCGCAGCGAGGGCGATCCGGCCGATCTCCACGAGCTCCGCGAGCGTGGCCTTGGGCGGACGACCACCGCGCGGCTTGCCCTCCGAAACCTCGGGCGGTGGTTCCGTCGGCTGGACGGAACCGGCGGCCGGAGGCTCAGTGGGCTGGACCGGCTCGGCCAGTGGCTCGGCGGGCGCGGTAACCGGTAGTTCCGGCACCTGGACGGGTGCGGCGTCGAAGTGGTCGGCGGGTTGGTCGACCAGTTGGTGGATCTGCCGCATCAGGACGCCGAAGGCCAGCAGCGCGGCGGTCGGGGGAACCGCGGCGACCACGTAGTCGAGCAGGGGCACGGCGCTGGCGTTGCCCGTGCCGCTGACCCCGGCCACGTTGAGGGCGATGGAGCCGACTGATCCGGTGGCGGTGAGGGCGATGGCCCAGCTGTCGGTGACCCGGCGCAGGCCCGCACGGAGCATGAGCAGTTCGCCCGCGACGATGAAGGCGTCTAGAGTCGCCGGCCAGGCCCACTGGCGGATCGGGGAGCTTTTGAGGCCGTGCTGTCCGGCGACCTCTGCGAGGTGTGCGTACGACAGCCAGAACCCGCCGGCGGTGAGGGCCACGATGACGACTCCCGCCGCGACGAGTGCATACCGCTCGGCCGCCTGCTTGGTCGTCATCGGCTGCCCTTCGCCAGGACGATGGCCTCGGTGGGTGGGTGTGGAGAGGGTGGTCAAGCGGGGTTCTCCTGGGGTGGTGGCGTGGTCCGTCTTTGCCGTCTTGGCCGTTGCAAGTGCAGGTCAGGGCCGGTACGGCAGGGGGCTGGTGTTCCGTCTTGGCGGCGCCGGCGCGTCTTGGGGAACGCGCGGGCGGTGGGGCTGCGCTTCGGTGGCCGTGGACGGATCGCATCCGTCTTGCCGTCCCGGCCGCATGCGCTGTGACCTGCGGCGATACGGCGAGGACGCCCGGGACGGCATAAGACGGATCCGGGCAGCGTCCGGTTGGTGGCAGCGCGGTCGTCATGATCGCGTTGCCGTCTTGCCCCCGGTTTCCGTCCCGTCCGCATGCCGTGTGACCTGCGAGATCACGGCAGGGACGGCAGGGACGGTCACCGGGGGAGGCGGTGCTCAGCCCGAGGAGGGGGCTGGCGCGGCGTTCACTGAGTGAACGGTGGGGCAGTAGCGCCGCCACGCGTCGAGGAACTTGTTACGCATGTAGCCCTTGCGCTGGGTTCCGTCGGCGAGGCGGACGTTGCCGGGCTTGATGTCGTACTGGCGCAGCATCCTCGCCAGCTCGCGCGAGGTCAGCCCGTTGCGGCCCCATTCCGCCCAAGGGCTCTCGGCGTTCTGTCGCAGGTGGTGCAGCAGCTCGTCCGTGGAGAGGCTGTCGACCTCGCGCTGGGCGACGAAGACCCTGCGGATGTCGGCCAGGATCCGAGCCTCGCCGGGCTGGTCCTCCTCCGCCTCGACCTCCGCAGCCACCATCCCCGCACACGCCTCGCGAGCCCGGCGGGGCCAGGACCCCGAGGCCAGGTCGGCCACGATGATCAAGGGCTCCCACGTATCGGCAGCACGGTCCTCCACCGGCATGTCCGGCTCCAGATCCGCCGCCTCGTCCAGCAGTGGCCTGGCCCATGCCGCGATACGGTCCCGCAGATCATGGAGGGCAGGGATGTCGCGGCGGGAGCGGAAGGGCTTGACGCTCTCGCCCTCGGCCCGGCGGCGCATGCGGATGACGACCGACCGGTCCATGATCGTGTCGGGCAGGTCGCCGATCCCCGCGAGGGCGGCCATGGCGAAGGTGGCGAACCGGTGCGGGGTGTGGTCGTTGCCGACGACCCGGGTGACGTACCGGTTGCGCTGGTGGCCTGCGTTGAGCAGGCCGCGCATCTCCTCGTTCTTCTCCGCCTGCTTCGGCGTGCCGAAGATGGTGTCCGCCTCGTCCACCAGGAGGGTGGGCGGTTCGTCGGTGATGGAGCGGAAGACCGCCGCCGGGGTGGTGTTGATCGTGAGCATCGGCTCGTGGACCGTCTCGGTCAACACGTCCAGCAGCCGCGACTTGCCGCACCGCTTCGCTGGCCCCACCACCGCCAGACGCGGCGCGTGCTGCCACGCGGGCTGCAGATGCGTCGCCGCCACCCACAGCGTGACCGCGTCCAGCGCCTGCTGGGAGGGCAGGATCACGAACTGGGCTATCTGGGCACGCAGTTCTTTCAGCAGCTCGGATCCGTACGTCGGTTCCGGGTCCTGCACCGCCTCCTCGGCGGGCTGATCCGCCGGAACCGTATCTGGCGCCTGCTCGTCGGCCGCTGGGGCGGCTTCGGGCGCGTGGCCAGGTCGGCCGGGCACGGCGACCGTCGGCCATGCCGCTTTGCCGGGTGCGGAATAGGGCTCGGGTGTCGTAGGTTGCACAGGGCAGCTCCTTATCCGGTGACGTCGGGCATGCAGGCCCGACTCACGCAGGTCGTTCGTTGGAATGCGGGCAGTGGAGTGTGCGGAGCCTCCGGCGTTGGCGCGCCGGGGGCTTTCTCGCTTCCTGGGCCGGGGCGAGGGAACACGGACAGTACGTCCACGCCCCGACACAGTCCAGCATTTCTGTGTCAGCTCAGCGCAGAAGCGTCTGCTATGGGCTCGGGCGGTCATGCGGCCAGGCCGAGCAGGCTCAACAGGTCGGCGGTCACGACGCGGTACGCCTTGCCCAGCCGCAGGACCTTGCACGGGTACTGGCCCCGCTTGGCCAGCTCATAACCCTTGCTCCGACCCAGCCCCAGCGCCCGGTTGCCGGTGTCCAGGTCAACCGCAGCAGGCAGGGCCAGCAGCTCCTCCCGCGTCATGCCCTTGGCCTGCTCCGCGGTCTCGTTGTCGCGCATACATGCTCCGTCGATGAGTGAGCCCTCGGCGAACGCGGCATCACGTCCGGCTCCAGGCGATCACTAACCATCATCGGGAAGCTAATGTGTCTCCATGACACAACACGGTTTTGATCCTGGAGATGACGAGGACGACGTCCCGGAGTGGGTGGATCAGGTGATGGCCACGGTGGCCGCCGAGGTCCGCAGACGAAGGAAGGAGTTGCGCATGAGCGCCCAGGACCTGGCCGACCGCTGCGCGGAGATCGGCCATCCGATCCCGCGCAACGTGATCGCCAACATGGAGTCCGGCCGCCGCGCCAACCTGCCCCTGGTCGACGTCCTCGTCCTCGCCGAAGCCCTGCGGACCTACCCCATCTGCCTGCTCTACCCCGTCGGCTACGTCGACCGAGTCCAGCGCCTTCCCCTGCAGCACTCCGACCCCACATGGGATGCCATGCACTGGTTCACCGGCGATAGGGAGGACTTCGGCATGGAAGACGACATGCTCCGCAACTTCCGCGCCCACGTCCGCTACCAGCGCGCCGCCCTGGCCGCACTGAAAGGCGAGAAGCACGAGCGCTGGAAAGCCGAGACGGCACCCAACCAGGCCGAACGTGAGGAAGCCGTACTCGCCCAAGCCGACTACGCCGAAAGGGCGTTGGAAGCCAAATACCGCCTCCGCAGCGCCCGCGCCTTCATCCGCGAAGACGGCGGCACACCACCGCACCTGCCACCAGAACTCGCCGACGTCGACCCACCCGTCGGCAACACCGATGAGGAGAATGACCTTTGAAGGGTTCCACCCACCGCCGCTGCTACTGCCGCGACCCACACACCGGCAAGCCGCTCGGCAAGAAGTGCCCGAAGCTCTCCAGCCGCAAGCACGGCTCGTACTCCATACGCCAGGAACTCCCACCCCGCGAAGACGGCACCCGCCGCTCATTCAGCCGCGCCGGCTACGACTCCCTCAAGGCCGCCCAGGCGGACCTCGACCACGTGCGCGCGCTCGTCGGCCTCGCCGCCGCCGACGACGCCGAGGGCCTGGCCCAGATAGCCGAGTTGCTGGAGAAGGTGGCCGAGGAGAAGGCCCCGCTGCCGAACATCGAGGCGACGCGCAGGCGCCTCAGCCATGGCCTGGACCTGACGAGCAGGCTCACGGTCGGCGAGTGGCTGGACATGTGGCTGGCGGGCAAGAAGGGGCGGCAGAGCGCCATCAGCCGCGACGAGAGCAACATCCGGGTGCACCTCAAACCACGGATCGGGCACTACCGGCTGGACCGCCTCCGGGTCGCCCACCTGTCGGAGATGTTCGAGGCCATCGCCGAGGCCAACGTTGAGATCGCCGAAGGCAACGCAGCCCGCCGCAAGGCGTTCGAGGACCTCGCCCAGATTCCCTGGAAGGGGCGCGAGCCCCGCGCCCGCCGTAAAGCGATGAAGACAGCCATCGCCGAGATGGAGCCCTACCGCCGCATCGTCGGTCCGGCCACCCGCCAGCGCGTCCGCTCCACCCTGCGGGCCGCACTCAACGCCGCGATCGCCCAGCAGCTCATCACCTTCAACCCGGCCGCCCACGTCGAGTTGGAGGCGGGCAAGCGACCCAAGGCCCTCGTGTGGACCGAGGAGCGCATCCTCCACTGGAAGCGCACCAGCGAGAAGCCGTCGCCGGTGATGGTCTGGACGCCGGAACACACCGGGCTCTTCCTCGACCACGTCGCGGAGGACCGCCTGTACGCGCTGTTCCACCTGATCGCATTCCGCGGACTGCGACGGGGCGAGGCATGCGGCCAGAAGTGGACCGACACCAACCTGGACGCCGGTCTCATCACCGTCGCCAAGCAACTCGTCGTGGACGGCTGGGAGGTGTACGAGGACGACCCAAAGACCGACGCCGGCGCGCGCACCATCGCGCTGGACTCCGACACGGTCCGGGCCCTGCGTCGGCACCGCGCCCAGCAGGACAAGGACCGTAAGGAGTGGGAGAGCGCCTGGGTGGAGACCGGACGTGTCTTCACCAAGGAAAACGGTGAGATGCTCCACCCCGCCAACGTCACACGGCGGTTTATCGAGCTGTACGAGGAGATCGGCCTCCCGCCGGTCCGGCTCCACGACCTCCGCCACGGTGCCGCGACCCTGGCTCACGCGGCCGGGGCCGACCTGAAGGACATCCAGGAGATGCTCGGCCACTCGTCGATCACCATCACGGCCGACACGTACACGAGCCTGCTCCCAGAGGCGGATCTCGCCATCGCCGAGGCCGCAGCCCGGCTTGTACCGCGAGCCCGCGCCACCTCCGAGAACACCGCTCCCGAAACGGAGCCCGAACTCGACGGCGAGGAGAAGCCCGACGCGGAGTCCGTGCCGGATGATGCTGATCCGTTGGGCGGTATTCGGGAGATCAACTCTCCGTCCGCTCACGCACCGCTCACGCAAACGGCCCCGGACGAGGAGTCCGAGGCCGAGTAGGAGCCCTCCCTGGGGGATAAACCCCAGGTCAGAGCGGTAACGCGTTGTGCCCCCGGCAGGATTCGAACCTGCGACACCCGCTTTAGGAGAGCGGTGCTCTATCCCCTGAGCTACGAAGGCGAGGTGGTGGCCGGTTGGGCCACAGGCGTCAGCGTACCGGATCTCCTGGGTGGGGTGTGGGGGTCAGGTCAGAGGGGGGCGGGTGAGGTGGGAGGCCATGTGGAGGGCGGTCCGGGTGTGGGAGGCCGTGGTCGACCCGGTGGGCATCGGTTCTCCGGTGCGGCGGTCGCGGCAGGCCTGTGGCGATGAGCCCCGGTGTTCCGCCGCGGGTCTACCGCCGCGTCACCCGCACCCGGTAGTCACCCCTGAGGTCGGCCGCCGTCACCGCGATCCGCACCCCCCGTTTCGGGTCCTCGAAGGCCTGGCCGGGGGAGAAGGGGGCGTCGGAGAGTTCCGCGTGGACGTTGGGGCTGCGGGTGCAGCCGCCGCTGTCGCGCCGGGAGTCGTAGACCGTCACCGGGCCCATGCCGGTGTCGATGTCCGCGTCGACCCGGTAGATGAGGATGCCGGGGCGGCACACCTCCTCGTCGTTGCCGCCGCGGGTGCGCAGTTCGACGGCGTAGCCGCTGCGGTGGTCGAGGGGGACGAAGACCAGCTTGGGGCCGCCGCGCCGGGAGAGGGGGGTGAGGGTGTACTCCCGTGTGCCGAGGGCCGCCGCGCAGTTGATCTGCGTGGCGTCCAGCCAGCCCAGCTTCCACTTGTGCCAGCCGAGCAGGTCGTTGTTGGCGCCCCAGTCCTCGCTCATGATGTCCCAGTGGCCGACCGCGCCGCCGCCCTCCTGGGTGTAGAGGTCGGGCAGGCCGAAGACGTGGCCGTTCTCGTGCGGCAGGACGCGGTAGCCGGTCTCGGCGTAGGAGCCGGAGCCGTCGTCCTGGCGGGAGTAGACGAAGGAGGCGTTCGCGACGACGACGCCGTCGGCCACCGGCGCCTCGGTGTTGCCGGCGAACGTCACCGACAGGACCGTGTCCAGCGCGGACGGCCCGGCGTTCGGGGTGACCAGCACGTTCAGCAGGTCGTACGCCCGGAAGTCGACGATCCGGTCGGCGGCGGCCACGAGGTCCTGGACGAGGTCCCGGTAGCCGGGGTCGAAGGGCGCGCCGCGCTCTATCCCGTACTCCTTGAACGGCTTGGGCATGCGCAGCCAGCGGGCGACCGGCGATTCGGGGCGGTAGTCGAGGCGGCCGTAGGAGGCGGTCCGAAACCACTGCCGGGTCTTCGGGAAGAACTCGCGGAGACGGGCGCGCGCGTCGCCCCGGCCGGGGGCGTCCGAGAAGTCGATCATGAGGTTGAGGGCGCGGACGGTGCCGGTGGAGCGCGCGTATCCGGCGGATGTCGGCACGCCCTCGGACATCTGTACGGCGGGGCTGCCGCTGATCATGCAGGGGGAGAGGGCGGCCGAGCGGGCCAGGGGGACGGGTCCGGCTCCGGCCGGTGCCGGGCCCGGGCCGAAGTGTCCGGTGCCGGCCGAGGTGCTGACCGCGAGCGTCAGTGCGGTGACGGCCGTGAGGGCGGCCGTGCGGCGCGTGCGTATCCGGCGGCGGAGCGGCTCCGGGGGCGGGCCCGGCCGGGCTTCCCGGGTGCGCTCGGGCTGCGGCTGCATGCGGGAAACCTCTCGCTCCAGGCAGCCGCCGGTCACCGGCTGCACCCTTGTGATCACCCTCCGTCCGGGGCGGCGGGGGCGCTCGCCGGGGCAGCCGATCGTGGGTTACTTCCGGGTAGGGGAGGGGTGGTGGGTGCGAAGGTGGAGAGGGGTGACTCAGGTCACATGAAAAGAGTTCGGGGTCGGGAAATAAGCGGGGATCGTTTCCCCGTTTAGTCAGGTGTCCGACTGAAACGGGGAGAGGTTCCCCGGATCGGTCGGGGGTCAGGGGTGCGGTGCTTCGGGTTCACCTGTGCACCTGTGCACCTGTGCACCTGTGGATCGCCCCTCACGACCTACACGTAGACACACGCCAGGCATGTAAGAACAGTCAGGCATAAGACATGTAAGGAGTACGCCGTGCAGACCGCAGCTTCCGCGCAGCGCAGGACGGTCCGGCCGCGTGCCGACGCGCTGCGCAACCGGGAGCGGATCGTCAACGCCGCCCGCGAGATGTTCGTAGAGCTCGGCCCCGACGTGCCGCTCGACGACATCGCCCGCCGGGCCGGCGTCGGCAATGCCACGGTGTACCGCAACTTCCCCGACCGCGACGCGCTGGTCCGCGAGGTCGTCTGCTCCGTCATGGACCGGACGGCCGAGGCGGCCCGGCAGGCGCTCGCGCAGACGGGCGACGCCTTCGGCGCGCTGGAGCGCTTCGTGCACGTCGCCGCCGACGAACGCGTCGGCGCCCTGTGCCCGATGGTCGCCAGCACGTTCGACGACAACCACCCGGATCTCGTGGCCGCCCGGCTGCGCGCCGAGCAGCTCGTCGGCGAGGTCATGGAGCGCGCCCGGCAGGCCGGGCAGCTCCGCGACGACGTGGGCATCGGCGACCTGATGGTCGCCGTGGCCCAGCTCAGCCGGCCCCCGGCGGGCACCGGCTGCCTCAGCGCCGACCGCTTCGTCCACCGCCATCTGCAGCTGCTCCTGGACGGGCTGCGGGCTCCCGCCCGCTCCGCCCTGCCGGGTGCGGCCGTCACCATGGAGGACCTGCGCCAGGCCTGAGCGAACCCCGGCAGTAACAACGGCAGTGTCAACCGCAGTTCAACAGCGATTCCACGGCAGCTCGACGGCAGTTCCCGGCAACCCCGGTCAATAGTCAATTACTGGGCGGCACCCGGCACTTCAGCCCCCGCGGCGATCATCTTTGGGGAGCGAAGGTCCGGCTGATCGCTCCCTGAGTCTCTGTCTCTGCTCTCGCGTTCCTCACTCCGCTCCTCCCACCTTCCTTCTCTTTTTCCGTCACGAAGTCCCGAAGTGGGTACACCCATGTCTGAAACAGCCACCACCAAGGCGTCCTCGCCCGGTGTCCGCCAGGCGGACCCGGGCCGCTGGAAAGCGCTCATGTTCATCGCGCTCGCCCAGCTGATGGTCGTCCTCGACGCGACCATCGTGAACATCGCGCTGCCCTCCGCCCAGCAGGACCTGGGCATATCCGACGGCAACCGCCAGTGGGTCGTCACCGCGTACGCGCTCGCCTTCGGCGGACTGCTGCTCTTCGGCGGGCGGATCGCCGACCTGTGGGGCCGCAAGCGCGCCTTCGTCGTCGGCCTGGCCGGCTTCGCCGCGGCCTCCGCGCTGGGCGGCGCGGCCACCAACGAGGCGATGATGTTCGGCGCCCGCGCCCTCCAGGGTGTCTTCGGAGCCCTCCTCGCCCCCGCCGCGCTCTCCCTGCTCGCCGTGATGTTCACGGATGCCAAGGAGCGCGCCAAGGCGTTCGGCATCTACGGTGCGATCGCCGGCGGCGGTGGCGCCGTCGGCCTGATCCTGGGCGGGTTCCTCACCGAATACCTGGACTGGCGCTGGACGTTCTTCGTGAACATCCCCTTCGCCATCGTCGCCGCGGCCGGCGCCTACTTCGTCATCCGTGAGCCCGAGGGCGGCCGCAACCGCTCCCCGCTCGACATCCCGGGCGTCATCCTGTCCACCCTCGGCCTGGTCGCCCTGGTCTACGGCTTCACCCGCGCCGAGTCCGAGGGCTGGGGCGACGCCGTGACCGTCGGCATGTTCGTGGCGTCGGCCGTGCTGCTCGCCGCCTTCGTGCTGGTCGAGGCGAAGGTGAAGGCCCCGCTGCTGCCCCTGCGGGTGATCACCGAGCGCAACCGCGGCGGCGTCTACCTCTCGCTCGGCCTCGCGATCATCGCGATGTTCGGCCTCTTCCTCTTCCTCACCTACTACCTCCAGGTCGTGAAGGGCTACACGCCCGTCAGGACCGGCTTCGCCTTCCTGCCGATGGTCGCGGGCATGATCACCGGCTCCACCCAGATCGGCACCCGTCTGATGACCCGGGTGGCGCCCCGGCTGCTGATGGGCCCCGGCTTCCTGGTGGCCGCGCTCGGCATGCTGCTGCTGACCCGGATGGAGGTCGGTTCCTCGTACGCGGCCGTGCTGCTGCCGGGCATGCTGCTGCTCGGCCTGGGCATGGGTACGGCGTTCATGCCGGCCATGTCGATGGCCACGCAGGGCGTCGAGCCGCGGGACGCCGGTGTCGCCTCCGCGATGGTCAACACCTCGCAGCAGGTGGGCGGCGCGATCGGTACCGCCTTGCTGAACACCGTCGCCGCCTCCGCGACCACGTCCTACATCACCGACCACATCGCCTCCGCGACCTCCCGGCCGCAGCAGCAGCTGGTCCAGCTGGAGGGCATGGTGCACGGCTACACCAGCGCGATCTGGTTCGCCGTGGGCATCCTCGTCGCCGCGGCGGTGATCGCCCTGACCCTGGTCAACGCCGGCAAGCCGGACATGGGCGCCGTGAGCGGCCCGGGCGCGCGGGACGGCGAGGGCGCCGATGACGTCGTACCGGTGCCGGTGGTCGCCCACTGAGTTCACCCGGGCGCCCGGCAGTCACTCGGCAGTCACTCGGTCCGTGGCGCCGGGAGCTTCCGTCCGCTGCCTGTGACGACAGGGCCTAGCGGAGCCAGGGCAGGTCCGCGCCCGCCTCGTCGGGCTGGAGTCCCTCGGCGACGATCTCCATGATCTCGCCGAGGGACTTCTGCTGTTCGGGGGTGAGCCGGTCGAACAGGGCGTTGCGTACGGCGGCGACATGGCCCGGGGCGGCGCTCCTCAGCGTCTCCATGCCCTGGTCGGTGAGGACGGCGAACTGGCCGCGCTTGTCGGAGGGGCAGTCCTCGCGCCTCACCCAGCCGTTCTTCTCCAGCCGGGCGACGGCGTGGGAGAGACGGGAGCGGGTGATCTTCGCGTCCCTGGCCAGTTCGGTCATGCGCAGGCGCCGGCGGGGGGACTCGGCGAGCTTGACGAGGAGCCCGTAGTAGACGTGGGGCATGCCCGCGTCGCGCTGGAGCTGGCGGTCCAGCTGGTCTTCGAGGAGGTAGGTGGCGTGCAGGTACGAGCGCCAGATGCGCTGCTCCTCTGCGGTGAGCCACTGGGGCTCGTCGGCGGGTGCGGCTGCCTTCGTCATGGGCTCCACTCTACGGGCTCTGTCCTTGAAAATTAAACAAGTGGCGCCTAGAGTGAGGAGCGCCAAGGAACTTTAGAGTTCAAGCGATAAGGGCGTACGAGAACCGCCGTCCCGCCCTCGGAGGGAGCCGTCGCCATGTCCGCCGCCGCACAGGACCACCGTGCCGTCCCGCAGAACGGCCTCCCCCGCGAGCGCATGCCCGCCCTGTACCTCAGCCACGGCGCCCCGCCCCTCGCGGACGACCCGGTCTGGCCCGGCCAGCTCGCCGCCTGGTCCGCCGGCCTGCCCCGCCCCACGGCGATCCTGATCGTCTCCGCCCACTGGGAGGAGGCCCCGCTCGCCCTCGGCGCCGTCGAGACCGTCCCGCTGGTCTACGACTTCTGGGGCTTCCCCGAGCACTACTACCGGGTGACGTACGAGGCCCCCGGCGCGCCCGCGCTCGCCGAGTCCGTACGCAAGCTGCTGCACGCCCCCGGCACGCCCGTCCAGGACATCCCGGACCGCGGACTCGACCACGGCGCCTACGTCCCGCTCGTCGAGATGTTCCCCGCCGCCGACATCCCCGTCCTGCAGATCTCCATGCCGACCCTGGACCCGGTGAAGCTCATGGACATCGGCCGCAGGCTGGCGCCCCTGCGCGACGAGGGCGTGCTGATCGTCGGCTCCGGCTTCTTCACCCACAACCTGGCCGCGCTACGGCACACCGGCCCGGGGGTGCCGAGCTGGTCGTCGGAGTTCGACGACTGGGGCCACCGCGCCCTGGAGGCCCGTGACTGGGACGCCCTGCTGGACTTCCTGCACAAGGCCCCGGCGGGCCGGTACGCCCACCCGCGCACCGAGCACTTCGCCCCCCTCTTCGTCACCATGGGGGCGGCGGAGGTCGCCGGCGAGTTGGATGCGCAGAAGTCGGTGATCGACGGGTTCTGGCTGGGGATGGCGAAGCGGTCGGTGCAGTTCGGCTGAGGCCGGGCGTCCGGCCTTCGGCGTTCGGCGTTCGGCGTTCGGCGTCTGGGGTCCGGGGTTCGGGGTTCGGCGTCTGGGGTCCGGCGTCCGGCGTCGACGGTCGTCGTGTGCGCCGTGGCGGTGCCGGCCGGTCCGCGGCCGTACGCCTCAGAGTTCCTTCTCGTACCAGGCGACGTCCCAGTAGCGGCCGAACTTGCGGCCCACCTCGCGGTACGTGCCGACGTGCCGGAACCCGAAGCGCTCGTGCAGCCGTGTCGACGCCTCGTTGGGCTGGGCGATGCCGGCGTAGGCGCGGTGCAGGTCCTGCCTGGACAGGGCGGCGAACAGCGCCTCGTACAGCAGTGTGCCGACGCCCCGGCCCCCCGCGTCCGGGGCGACGTACACCGTCACCTCCACCGACGTCGCGTAGGCGGCCTTCGGGCGGTGAGGACTGGATGTGGCGTACCCCAAAATCCGCTGTGAGTCGCCTTCGAGTGCCCCCCGCGTGGCAACCATCAGCCGGTGGGGGCCGTCTTCAGGGTGGGAGAGCAGCCAGGGGCGGCGCTCCTCCGGAGTGAAGGGCACGGTGTCGAATGTGATGGGCGTCTCACGGACGTAGTGGTTGTAGAGGTCGGTGAGGGCTTCGAGGTCCTCTTCGACCGCTGGCCTGACCTGCACCTCTGTGCGTTCCGGCGGCATCGTGGCTCCCCTCGCGCGGCCGACAGGGTACTGCAAGATCAGAAAAAATGAGGGGCGGGTTGGGAATTGTGTCCTGATTCCAGTCGTTGTTTCCATTGGATGCAGGGCACCCGAGGAGAGTCCCGGTTGACAGTCCCGGGAGGACCCGAGTAAGGGCCCGGTGTCCACGGACCACCCGCTGACCCCATCATCGCAAGGGAGCACGCATGGCAACCCGTGCCGTCGCCCGTCGTAAGTCCGCCACCGGCGAGACGGCCGACGCGGCAAGCAGCGCTCGCGTCCACGGCGGCGAGATCGCCGACCGCGATCTGGTCGGCATGTACCTCGACGAGATCGCGCGCACGCCACTGCTCGACGCCGCCAAGGAAGTCGAGCTGTCGCAGATCATCGAGGCGGGTGTGTTCGCGCGGCAGGTTCTCGACGGATACGAGGAGTCCACGGCGGACGCCTCCCGCGAGGAGCTCGAGGCGCTCGTCGCCGAGGGGGAGCGCGCCAAGGACGTCTTCATCCGTTCCAACCTCCGCCTGGTCGTGGCGGTCGCCCGCCGCTACCCGCGCAGCGGCCTGCCTCTGCTCGACCTGATCCAGGAGGGCAACGCCGGCCTGGTCCGCGCGGTCGAGAAGTTCGACTACCGCAAGGGCTTCAAGTTCTCCACGTACGCCACGTGGTGGATCCGTCAGGCGATCACCCGCTCCATAGCCGACCAGTCGCGCACGATCCGGCTGCCCGTCCACCTGGTGGAGGAGCTCGGCCGTATCCGCCGCGTCCAGCGCGAGTTCAACCGTGAACACGGCCGCGAGCCGGAGCCCGCCGAGATCGCCGCCGAGCTCGGCTCCACGCCGGAGCGCGTCATCGACGTGCTCGACTGGGCCCGTGACCCGGTCTCCCTCAACATGTCGGTCGACGACGAGGGCGAGACCCAGTTCGGCGACCTGCTCGAGGACACCTCCGCGGTCTCCCCGGAGCAGTCCGTGCTCACGCTGCTGCGCAGCGAGGAACTGGACGGCCTGATCGACCGGCTCGACCCGCGCACCGCCTCGATCATCAAGATGCGGTACGGCATCGAGGACGGCCGCGAGCGCACGCTGACCGAGGTCGGCAAGGAGCACGGCCTCACCCGTGAGCGCATCCGGCAGATCGAGAAGCACGCCCTGCTGGAGCTGAAGAAGCTGGCCCGGGACACCGGGTTCGAGGCGGCGGCCTAGAGGACGGGCGGGGCACCTAACCTGCGGACGGGGGTGTGAGGGCGGCCCTGCCGGGGCGCGCGAGCAGGGGCCGGAGAAGGCGGGTGCCCATGCCACCGGCGTACGCCGGGTGGCGGAAGTCCGCGCAAAGATGGCGGTACAACGCCGCTTCAACCGGCAGGACGGGGGAACAGAACTCCTGGGCACGGGAGTTCGGATTCGGTGGAGTGGAAAGCCGGACCGGACCTCGAAGCCCGGACGTCGAAGCCCCTGTGAGAAAGCCGGTTCCCCGGTGGCCCCCCTCGCCGGGAACCGCTCCGTACCGCCATACCGCCATACCGCTGTACTGTCCGTACCGCTGCGTACCGCTCGGTTCCACCGCGAACCACTCCGGGTGGACACTGAGTTCGACCCTGAGCCAAGTCCCGACGCACTCCCCCCGGCGCCGGGACTCTCCCCGAGCCGGGCTTCGGCGCCTATCCCCCCAGGCGCCGGGGCCCGGCTCCTTCTGCGGGCATGTCGAGGGGGCGGGGCACCCCGTACCTGAACCCCGGGGTGGCCCGCCCGGATGGCAGATTGTGTCACATGGGCATAGCCTGCCGAGGTGACCAGCTCCACCCCCGCTCAGCCGCCCCGCCCCGGAAAAACCACCGGAACCGTCCTCGGTACCGCCTCCGGGAGCACCCCCGGCACCGTCCTCGGGAGCGCCCCCGGCACTGTCTCCGGGACTACGCCCGGCACTGTCTCCGGCACCACCCCCGGCGCTGTCCCGGGGACGTCGTCCAGCGGACCAGTCTCCGTAACTCCCTCCGCGCCCATCTCACTGACCGAGCGGCGCAAGGCGGCGACCCGGCTGGAGATCGCCCGGGCGGCCGCCCGCCTGTTCGTGAGCCGAGGTCTGAAAGCCACCCGCGCGGAGGACATCGCGCAGGCCGCGGGCATCGCCCCGCGCACCTTCTACCGGTACTTCGCGACCAAGGAGGAGTCCGTCGCGCCCCTCTACGCGGCGGGTGCCCAGCTCTGGGCGGAGGCGGTGCGCGAGGCGCCGGCGCATCTGCCGCTGCCAACGGCCCTGGAACACGCCGTACGGCACACGTTGACGCCGGGGGCCGGTGTCTCGGCGGCCTCCTGGGAGTGGGTCCGCACCCTGATCCGCCTGGCGACGAGCAGCCCGGCCCTGGGGAAGGTCTGGGCCGAGGTGTGCCACGCGTCGGAAGGGGCGCTCGCGGAGATCCTCGCCGAGCGCGCCGCCCGTCCGCACCCGCACGACAACGTTGCCGACGCCTCCACCACCCCCCACCGACGCTTCACCGCCGCGGTTTCGAGCGCAGCCGTCAGGGTCGCCGTGGAGAGCTGGGCCATGACGGACGCCCCGGCGGATGGCCCGGAAGGGCCGGCGGAACTGGCGTTGCGCAACCTGGCGGTACTGCGGGGGCTCCGTTGGGAGGAAGGGGAGCAGGGGGAAGGGGAGCAGGGGGAAGGGGAGTAAGGGGAGTAGGGAGGGGGTGGAGGCTCAGGGGGAACCGGGGGAGCCGAGGGGCGGCCGGGTGGGGCCGGGCTCCACGGAGTCGAGCTGATCGGCGCTCGGGGTGGCCGGTGCGCCGTCCGCCGCCGCCCTCGTCAGGCGCTCGCCCAGCGCCCGTACGCAGTCCACCAGTTCCTCCGGCGCCCGGACCGAGAACTCGCACCCCACCATCGCCAGCCGCACCGCCAGCCACTCCACCGGGTCCCCGGTGACCCCGCGCAGTGAACACCCGCCCGCGCCGCCCTCCTCCGCCACCGGCTGCCCGAACCACGCGGGCAACCGTCCCGCCACGACCTCCGCGGGCGCCGCGAACGCGACCTCGAACCCGTACGTCTCCTGCCGCCGCTGGATGGACTGCCGCAGGTATTCCGCCGCGTCCCCCTCCGGGACCTCGCGCGGTGCGAAACGGGCCCCGGTGGCGGAGGGCTCGCTGACCCGGTCGACGCGGAACGTCCGCCAGTCCTGCCGTTCGAGGTCGTAGGCGACGAGGTACCACCGCCGTCCCGTGGACACCAGGCGGTACGGCTCGGTCAGCCGCCGGGACCGGGTGCCGTCCTTCGCGCGGTAGGCGAACCTCAGCCGCTCCCGCCCGGCCACCGTCGACGCCATCACGGTCAGCGTCTCGGGCGCGATGCTCGCCCCGTCCCCGCTGGTCAGGGGGGTGGTCGCGGCCTGCAGTGTGGCGACCCGGTGCCGTAGCCGGGACGGAAGCACCTGTTCCAGTTTCGCCAGCGCGCGCACCGACGCCTCGTCGACGCCCTCCAGCGCGTGTCCGGCGCCCGCCCGCAGGCCGACCGCGATCGCCACCGCCTCCTCGTCGTCGAGGACGAGCGGCGGCATGGCCTTGCCCGCGACGAGCCGGTACCCGCCGTCCGAGCCCTTGCTCGCCTGCACGGGATAGCCGAGCTCGCGCAGCCGGTCGATGTCCCGGCGGACCGTACGGCGCGACACCCCGAGCCGGTCGGCGAGTTCGCCGCCGGGCCATTCGCGCGGTGTCTGGAGCAGGGAGAGGAGCTGCAGCAGCCGTGCCGGAGTGTCCGTCGTCATACGGTCGAGGATGCCGCGCCAATAGGACGCGTTCTGACCTATCGGGGTTCCTGGCGTGAGGACATGACGCAGAAGGGCGCGGCGGGCACCGGCACGGATGCGGGACCGGACGCGGGATCGGACGCGGGAGCGGTTGCGGGACCGGACGCGGGATCGGTTGCGGGATCGGACGCGGGATCGGATGCCCGGACTCGTGGACCGGAAGTCCGTTCATGTCTGAATGGGGTCCGAACCTGTTTACTTCCTGGGTGTCCGGGCGTAACCTCTGAGGAGAAACCACAGGTTCGGGCATCAGTCGGGACAGGTCGGACACCGGTCCACGGCGGGCCGGATGCCCGGACGGACATCGACCGGGCAGAAGTCGGAGGCAGACGGACATGTACGCACCGGAGCGGCAGCAGGAGATCCTGCGGCTCGCCCGTGACGGCGGCCGGGTGGACGTCCTGTCACTGGCCGAGGAGTTCCAGGTCACGGCGGAGACCATCCGCCGCGACCTGAAGGCCCTCGACCGCGCCGGGCTCGTCCGACGGGTGCACGGCGGTGCCATACCGGTCGGACGCCTCGACTTCGAGCCGGACCTCTCCGAACGCGAGAGCACCTCCGCCGACGAGAAGGACCGCATCGCCAAGGCGGCCCTCACCGAGCTGCCGACCGAGGGCACGCTGATCCTCGACGCCGGCACGACGGTCGCCCGGCTGGCCGCCGCGATCCCCCTGGAGGCCTCGCTCACCGCCGTCACGCACTCCCTGCCCATCGCGGCCCGCCTGGCGGACCACCCCGGCATGCAGCTCCACCTCGTCGGGGGACGGGTCCGCCACCGCACCCGCGCCGCCGTGGACGCCTGGGCGCTGCGTGCCTACGGCGAGATCCGCGCCGACGTCCTGTTCGTCGCGGCCAACGGGTTCTCCGCCGGACACGGGCTGACCACCCCCGACCTCGCCGAGGCCGCGGTCAAGCGCGCGGCGATGGCCGCCGCCCGCCGCGTGGTGCTGCTCGCCGACTCCTCCAAGCACGGCCAGGAGCACTTCGCCCGCTTCGGCGACCTGAGCGACGTCGACCTGCTGATCACCGACAGCGGGCTGAGCCCCGACGACGCGGCCGCCATCGAGCGCGGCGGCACGGAAGTGGTACGCGCATGATCCTCACCGTCACCCCCAACCCCTCCCTCGACCGCACCTACGAGGTCCCGTCGCTGGAGCGCGGCGAGGTCATCCGCGCCGGCGGCGAACGCATGGACCCCGGCGGCAAGGGCGTCAACGTCTCGCGTGCCGTCGCTGCCGCGGGGCGGCGCACGGTCGCCGTCCTGCCCCTGGGCGGTGCGCCGGGGGCACTCGTCGCCGACCTGCTCGACGCCCAGGGCATCGAGGTCGCGCCGGTGCCGGTCGCCGGAGCCACCCGCTCCAACATCGCCCTCGCCGAACCCGACGGCGTCCTCACGAAGATCAACGCGCCGGGGCCGGAACTGACCGCCGCCGAGCAGGAACTGCTGCTGGAGACGGTGCGCGAGCAGTCGCGTGACGCGGACTGGATCGCGTGCTGCGGAAGTCTCCCGCGCGGGCTCGCGCCGTCCTGGTACGCCGATGTGGTCGCGCGGGCGCACGCCGGGGGCGCACGCATCGCACTGGACACTTCGGGGCGTGCGCTGCTGGAGGCACTGCCCGAGCGGCCCGACGTGGTGAAGCCGAACGCCGAGGAGCTCGCCGAGGCCGTCGGGCGCCCCCTGAGGACCGTGGGGGACGCGGTGAAGGCGGCCGAGGAACTGCGCGGTATGGGTGCGCGCGCCGTGCTCGCGAGCCTGGGCGCCGACGGACAGCTCCTCGTTTCGGACGCCGGTACCTGGTTCGCCTCCGCACGCGTCGACACCGTCCGCAGCAACGTGGGGGCGGGCGACGCCTCCCTCGCCGGGTTCCTCGTCGCCGGCGGCAGCGGCCCCGAGGCCCTCGCCTCCGCCGTCGCGCACGGCGCGGCCGCAGTCCAGTTGCCCGGCAGCGTGATGCCGACCCCGGCCGACCTGGACCCGGCGGCGGTGACCGTCACCGACCGGGTCCCGGTGAACCGCGAATTGAAGGAGCCGGTGTCATGACACCCCTCGTGCGCCCCGAACCCCCCGTACTCCCCGAGACCCCGGCATCTCCTGTCACCCCCGTGCTCCCCGGCGCGCTGACCACCTCCCTCGATCCCACCGCTCCGGCAGCCCCCCGCTGCACCTCCGTCCCCTCTCCCTCCCCCGCCCACCCCACACTCCGGGCGATACGCGTGCGAAGGAGCCCGCGATGAGTGACATGATCACCGCGGATCTGGTCGACCTCGACCTGTCCGCCGACACCAAGGAAGCGGCGGCGCGTTCCCTCGCGGAGCGCATGGTGGCCCGGGGCCGGGTGACCGACCTGGAGGGCTTCCTCGCCGACGTGGCCGCCCGCGAGGCGCAGATGCCGACCGGCCTCGACGGCGGCATCGGCATCCCGCACTGCCGCAGCGCCCACGTCACCGAGCCGACGCTCGCCTTCGGGCGCAGCGCCGCCGGCGTCGACTTCGGCGCCCCGGACGGCCCCGCCGACCTGATCTTCCTGATCGCCGCTCCCGCCGGCGCCGACGACGCCCACCTGACGATCCTGTCGTCACTCGCCAGGCAGTTGATGAACGCCGAGTTCACCGACGCACTGCGGGCGGTGGACGACACGGCGGCCGCGGCGGCACTGATCCGCGGGGAGGAGGCCCCTACGGCCGCCGGGGCCCCTGCCGGGACCTCTGCCGGGGCCGGCCCGGCCGCCGCCGGGACCTCTGCCGGGGCCGGCCCGGCTGCCGCCGGGACCTCTGCCGGGGCCGGCCCGGCCGCCGCCGGGACCTCTGCCGAGGCCGACCCGGCCGCCGCCGGGGCCTCTGCCGAGGCCGGCCCGGCCGCCGCGGACACCGCACCCTCGGAAGGCGCGGACTCCCCGGGGCCGGCGGGCTCCGCGGCCCCCGCAGAGCGGCCGGCGGGCTCCGCGGCCACCACAGACTCCGTGGCGCCGCCGGTGGCGGCCTCCGCCGACGGTGCCACGGGCACCACTTCAGCCACGGACACCACCCCCGCGACGCCGACGGCACCCGCCGAGGGAGGGGTGGGCGCCGAGGGAGCCGAAGGCGAGCGGCGTCCCTTCCGTGTCGTCGCCGTCACCTCCTGCCCGACCGGTATCGCGCACACCTACATGGCGGCCGAGTCCCTGGAGAACGCCGGGCGCGAGGCGGGCGTCGAAGTGGCCGTGGAGACCCAGGGTTCGGCGGGCTTCGCCCGGCTCGACCCGGCCGTCATCGAGGCGGCGGACGGCGTGATCTTCGCCCACGACGTCCCCGTACGCGACAAGGACCGCTTCGCCGGCAAGCCCACCGTCGACGTCGGGGTGAAGGCCGGCATCAACCGCCCCGCCGAACTCATCGCCGAGGTGCGCGGCAGGGCCGAGCGCGGCGAGGTGACGTCGGGCGCTCCCGCAGGCGCGGGCACCCCGGTCGAACGCGCCGGCGACTCCACCGAGGGCTACGGCACCAAGCTCCGCAAGTGGCTGATGTCCGGTGTCAGCTACATGGTCCCGTTCGTCGCCGCCGGCGGTCTCCTCATCGCCCTCGGCTTCGCGATCGGCGGCTACGACATCAACGAGGCGCCGTCCGTCATGGACCACTTCGTGTGGACGCAGGCCGACAGCTGGGGCGCCCTGCTCTTCCAGATCGGCGGCGTCGCCTTCGGCTTCCTCGTCCCGGTCCTGGCCGGATACATCGCCTACGGCATGGCCGACCGGCCCGGCCTGGTGCCCGGCTTCGTCGGTGGCGCGATCTCGCTCACCGTCAACGCCGGCTTCCTCGGCGGTCTGGCGGCCGGTCTGATCGCCGGAGCGGTGGTGATGGCGATCCAGAGGATCAGCATTCCGCCGGTGCTGCGCGGCATCATGCCGGTGGTGGTGATCCCGCTGATCTCCTCGGCGATCGTCGGATTCCTGATGTTCGTCGTCATCGGCAAGCCCATCGCCGCGGCGCAGAAGGCCATGACCGACTGGCTGGCCGGCCTCACCGGCGCCAACGCCGTCCTCCTCGGCGCCCTGCTCGGCCTGATGATGTGCTTCGACCTCGGCGGCCCCGTCAACAAGGTCGCCTACGCCTTCGCCACCGCCGGCATCGCCGTCGCCGACCCGAGCGACTCCGCGATGAAGGTCATGGCCGCGGTCATGGCGGCCGGCATGGTTCCGCCACTGGCGATGGCCCTCGCCACCACCGTGCGCGGCAAGCTCTTCACCCGCACCGAGCGCGAGAACGGCAAGGCCGCCTGGGTCCTGGGCGCCTCCTTCATCTCCGAGGGCGCGATCCCGTTCGCCGCGGCCGACCCGTTCCGCGTGATCCCCGCCTCGATGGCGGGCGGCGCGGTCACCGGCGCCCTGTCGATGGCCTTCGGCGCGACCCTGCGCGCCCCGCACGGCGGCGTCTTCGTGGTCCCGCTGATCGGCAACCCGCTGCTCTACCTGGTCGCCATCGCGGCGGGCGTGTGCGTGACGGCGGCCCTGGTCGTCGTCCTCAAGGGCCTGCGCAAGCCGGTCGCCGACGCCGCGGCCCCCGGTACGGAGAGCCGCCCGGCCGGCCCGGCGGCGGGGAAGAAGCAGCCGGTGGCGGCGTAGCGGGCGCCCGCCGCCGGAGCGGCCGGTCGCAGCCCCCACGGGCCGGGGCTGCGACCGGCCGCTCGTCCTCTCGTCGCTCTCGTCGCTCTCGGCGGTATTGGTGCGACCTGCGCCACCTGCGAGATACATCACGGTCGGAGCCGAATATCCGGATCTTGATGTCTACTGTTCGGCATGCCTGAGCACCCCTCGATGCCCCGGCCGGCGCGCGCGGCCGTTCTCGTTCTGGCCTGCGCCGCAGGATTGGCCGGCCTGGCCCGCGTCCTGCGCCGCGGCCGCCGTGGCGCGGGCGTGCCGGGTCTGGGGGAGGACGTACGCCGTTCAGAGCGGCGCTCACGGCGCACAGAGGCGCAGACCTCGCCTCCTCGAGAGGCCGGAGAGGCCGGCGAGTCCGGGGGGACAGGCGAGTCCGGGGGGACAGGAGAGGCCACGGAAGGCAGGGAGGCCCGGGTGACGGATCTGCGCCCCGCCTTCGGTGAGCGCCCCGCACGGCCGGACGCCCCGGGTGCCTCCCGATCCCTCCCCGCCCTCCCGGGTCAGCACCGGAACGGGCCGCCCCTGGAGGCCGTGCCCCTGACCCCGGCCGAGCAGGCCGCCTTCGCGGCCCTCGTACGACGACTCGACAGCGGACACTGAGCACCGGCACCGGCATGGGTGCCGGCGGGCGCGAGTGGCGCCCGGGGGCACACGGGCAGTGACCCGAACGCCCCGGGCGCCCCGGGCAGGGACGTGAGAGCGCGGGTCAGGAGACCTGCGCCGCCCGCCGCTCCATCGCCTCCCGTGCCGCCGCCTCCGACGGGTACACCTCGCACATGTGCCGCCCGTCGGGCGTCGCCGTGTGCTCGACCTCCCAGAGGGAGATCTCTCGGCCGTCGCGGAGCAGGAACGCGTGCTCGTAGAGCGCGAAGCCCAGACCGATCCGCCCGGCGCGGCACGGGCGCCCGAAGGCCTGCGTGATCTGGTGCGCGAACGCCGTCCTCAGCAGCGCGGCGGTGTCCGCGCCGGGCCGGTCGGTGTTCTCCGCCCGGCGCAGCAGACGCCGCGCGTGGTCCGCCGAATCGTCCGGCACGTACACATGCCGGGGCGCGGGGATCGGCGACAGCTGCACCAGCACCGGCAGCTCGAACTCGGGTGTCTCCGGTTGCAGCGGAAGCCGCGCGGTGGCGGCCAGTACCTCCTCCTCGTCGACGTACACCTCGTGCTGCGGCTCGCTGCCCGGCTCGGGGTTGTGGACGAGTTCCCACAGCGTGAGCGCGGAGCCGTCGGCCAGCAGCCAGGTGTGCCGGTACGTCTCGCGGTGCAGCCCCGCGCTGTGGTGCGCGGAGTGCAGCGAGCTGTCGTGCGCGAGCGCGCAGTCGAGCCGCCTTATCGTGTCGTCGGGCAGCTCGAACGAGTTCAGGGCGCGACCGAGGAGCCGCGCGAGGTGCTCCTCCGGAGTCTCGGGCGACTCGGCTGGTTCGTGCGCTGCCGTCTCGTACGGAACGCTCAAGGTTTCTCCCGGCGTTGCTGCATGTCACCTTGTGGGTGCATACCGTAGCCCCTCGGCCGGACATCATGTCCGGGAACCGAGAAAACGTACGCCGGGAAAACGCCGGAGCCGCGCGATAAGTTCCCGCACGGTCCGATGATCTGTCAGAAACCGCCGGTCAGAGGCGACTTCCGCCGAAAACGGGGGCGCAGTCCGACGGGATGCGCCCCCCTCACGATCCACTCGCCCCACGCCGCGCTCCGTCCGACACGTCTGGCGCGTCCGGCGAGCCCGGTGAGCCCGGTGAGCCCGGTGAGCCCGCTGAGCCCGGTGAGCTCGGCGAGTCGGGTGAGCTCGGTGAGTCCGGTGTCCGCGGCCGAGCCGGACCAGTGCCCCGTTCCCCTCTCTCCCCTCGCCCCGTCCCTCCCCCTCCCCCCCCGCCCCGCTCCCCCTCCCCCTCCCCCCGCTCCCCCTCCCGCTACCGCCCCCCGTACAACTCGTCGTAGGACAGCCACATCCCCCCTGCGGCCTGCACCGATTCCGCCGATCTCACCGCCCGCACGATCGCCCGGGTCACCACGTCCGCGCCGGCCGCGAGGACGTCGTTCAGCGCGAGCGGATGCTCGGGGACGAGGGGGCGTCCGCCCGTGGCCAGGGCGAAGACCGTGTCCCCGTCGTTAAGCAGGTGCACCGGCCGTACCGCGCGCGCGATGCCGTCGTGTGCCGTGCCCGCCAGCTTCTGTGCCTGGGCCTTCGTCAAGGCGGCGTCGGTGGCCACCACCGCCAGTGTCGTGTTGAGGGGAGCGGGGGCGTTCTTCGCCGCGCTCTCCGCGAGGCGCAGTCGCGCGGCGGCGTGCACGTGTGCCTCCGGGTAGGCCACCTTCCCCGGCCCCTGGAACAGCTCCCCGTACAGCACCCCCGTGTCGGGATCCATGGCCGAGCCCAGCGCGTTGGCCACCACCAGCGCGGCCACGGTGATCCCCGAGTCGAGCACGACACCGGCGGTGCCGACCCCGCCCTTCAGATCCCCGACCGCGGCGCCCGTGCCGGCGCCCACGCAGCCCTCCGGCACGGGCGCGCCGGGCTCGCTCGCCGCGGCGGCCTCGACCGCGGCCCGGCCGGTGGCCGCGTCCGGTCGGGCCCGGAAGTCGCCACCGCGCCCCAGGTCGAAGACGCAGGCGGCGGGCACCACGGGCACGACATGCGCGGGGTCCGGCCCGACGGGCACTCCACGGCCCCGCTCCTCCAGCCAGGCCATCACCCCGGACGCCGCGTCGAGCCCGTAGGCGCTGCCGCCGGTCAGCACGATCGCGTCGACCCGCTGCACCACGTTGCGCGGGTCGAGGGCGTCGGTCTCCTTCGTGCCGGGGCCGCCGCCGCGCACGTCCACGGCGGCGACGGCTCCGCCCTCGGGCGCGAGGACGACCGTGGTGCCGGTGAGCCAACCGTCGCCGGTGCGTGTCGCGTGGCCCACCCGCAGACCGGGGACGTCCGTCAGAGCGTCAACTGTCATGGCAGCAGTCTCGCCGAGCCGCCGGGAAGCGGTCCGTCCCGCGCGGGCGGGGCGTCGCCCGCGCGGCGGGCCGCGTCCGGCGGGTGGTGTCACACCGCCGCGCCCGAAGCCGGGGACGCGCCCCGCCGCGCGCTGCCGCGCGCCGCCCGACGTGCCGTCAGCACGGTGCCGACCGCCACGGCCAGCGCCGACACCAGGCCGGCCGCGAGGACCGCCCACTCGCCGAGGAAGGTGCAGCAGATGACGAGGAGCGCGGTGATCGGCAGGACGAGCTGCTGGGCGAGGCCCACCTTGAAGTGGCGCGCGTGCAGGGCCCACACGGTGAGCAGGTAGAGCGCCGTCGGCAGGGTCACCGCGGACGCGGCGGCGAGCGTCGGGATGTGGGCCTTGCCGACCGTCTGCTCGACCATCACCTCCAGGCCCGCGCCGATCGCGGCCGCCGAGGCGAAGACGACGTAGTGGCCGTAGCCCCACACGAACGCGTCCCTGCTGGAGCGCAGATGACCGTGGATCGGCACCACGAAGTAGATCCACCAGGCGGCGAAGATGATCAGCAGGCCGCCCGCGGCGACGGGCAGCAGCTCGCCCAGCGCCTGGTTCTCGTCGATGCCCGACTTCACGGCGACCGTGGCCGCGGCGATCGTCTCGCCGAGCACGATGATCGTGAAGAGTCCGTAGCGCTCCGCGATGTGGTGAGGGTGCCAGGCCGTCGGATGGTCCTTCTCGGCGTACAGCGGCACGCACATCTCCAGCAGGGCCATCCCGAGGAACAGCCAGGGCCGGCCCGTCTCCGGCAGCAGCAACAGCCCCAGCCAGCCGATCTGGCAGAGGACCACGCCACCGGCGTAGCGCAGCGCCAGGGTCCGCTCCGGGCCCTCGCCGGACAGCGCGACGCGCAGCCACTGCGCGGTCATGGCGAGCCGCATGATGAGGTAGCCCAGCCAGACGGCCAGGAAGTCGTGGCCCTCGAACGCCCGGGACACGCCCGCCGCGAGGACGAGCACGCCGGAGATCTGGACCAGGGTGACGACCCGGTAGAGGACGTCGTCGTTGTCGTACGCCGAGGCGAACCAGGTGAAGTTCATCCAGGCCCACCAGATGGCGAAGAACACCATCGCGTAGTCGGCGATGCCCTCGCCCGTGTGGGACTCCGCGATCGCGTGCACCAGTTCGGAGCCCGCCTGGGCCACTGCCACGACGAAGCAGAGGTCGAAGAACAGCTCGAGCGGCGAGGCCACCCGGTGTGCTTCGGCGCGCCCGCGCGCGGTCAGCCTGCGCAGGGGTCTGGCGTGGTGGGGCGGTCCGGAGTGGGATGCCGGTGGGGGAGAGCTGGTCGTCATGGGTCCCAGCACAGCAGACAACCGGGGGGAATTCTTGTCGGAGCGTGCACGGAGTTGCCAGGTCAGACGGTGCGCGGAAGCGGATCGCCCGCGACAGGTGAGGGGGCTGGACCGGGGCCGGGCCGGCCCCGGGCGGGGTGTTCTCGGGGCCGTACCCTTGAGGCATGAGTACGCCCCCCGCCGCTGAGTCGCAGGAGTCGCAGGAGCCACGGATGCCGCGCGAGCCGCGCGAGCCGCGCGAGCCGAAGGCCGCGCTGATCTTCGACGACCCGCTGGACCAGCAGTCCTCGGACGACACGGATCGTGGGTGGGGCGAGCGTCCGGCGGCCGGTGGGGACAGCGCGGCCGACCTCAAGCGCTTCCTCGACGAGAAGCCGCCCCACCACCTCTGAACCCGCGCCCACCGCCGCCCCCACCACCGGGGCTCCGGTTGAACCCCCGGCTGAACCCCAAGTCGAAACCCAGGCCGGGCCGCTGCGGTCGGATGGGCGGCGAGCCCTACGGCTGGTTGTGCCCCGAGCC
Source organism: Streptomyces sp. NPDC059895 (assembly GCF_042731035.1). Classification (NCBI taxonomy): domain Bacteria; kingdom Bacillati; phylum Actinomycetota; class Actinomycetes; order Kitasatosporales; family Streptomycetaceae; genus Streptomyces; species Streptomyces sp. NPDC059895. Next base: position 105,303 of record NZ_JBHWKO010000021.1, on the reverse strand, counting down.
CCGCTGTGCGACCAGCGCGTCGCGGATCTCCTTGAGCACCTCCAGTTCGGTCACCTCGATGACCTCGTGCGCGCCCTCCCGGGCCTTCCTGCGCGCTTCCTGCCTCGCCAGGTACTTCGCCATGGGCAGCACCATCAGGAAGTAGACGACCGCGGCGGTGATCAGGAACGTGAGCGTGGCGCCGAGGACGGAGCCCCACAGGATCCGCACGCCGGTCGCCGCGTCGCCCGTGCCGGTGCAGGGGCCCTTGAGACAGGAGCTGTAGCTGTCCAGGTTCTTGGTGCCGAACGCGCCGACGAGCGGGTTGATGATCCCCTTCACCACTGAGCTGACGATGTTCGTGAAGGCCGCGCCGATCACGACCGCGACTGCCAGATCGACGACGTTCCCGCGCATCAGGAAGGCCTTGAAGCCCTGCCAGACGCTCGGATCCTTCTTGTTCTCGGTCACCTCGGGGACACTCCTCGCATGAACGGGTTGTGAGACAAACCGCTCCGCAACCTACGTCAGAGCGTTGCCGTTCTGTCCAATGAGGTCGCTCGAACGAGGGACTTGACAGCGATCCGCACAGCACACGCACGACCGGATTCACCACAACGTCACCGCCAGACCCGCCGTCGCCCCCGCCCCCACCAGGCGTGCCGCGGTCGGCCGGGGAACCGACAGCACGACCAGGGCACCGCCGCCGCCCCCATCGACGACACCGGCACCGACACCGGGACCGGCCGCTGAGCCGTCGGCGGCGTCCGGCTCCGGCACCCTCGTCACGAGCGCCCTGCGCGCGACCACCCGGGCCTCCACCCGGGCCCCGCCGGCCGTCGCCGTCCGCTCGGTGGCGATGACGTCGACCCGGTCACCGGGGCGCAACAGCCGTACGGTGGCCGCGTCGGAGATCCGCACCGGCGCCTCGACGACCTCGCCGGCGGGCCGACGCCCTACGGGACCGTCCGCCGACGGCAGGGAATCGTCCGCCGGCGACTGGAGAGCGCCCGTCGACGACCGTGCGCGGGCGGGCGCGTCCCGGTCCGGATGCCCGCGCGCCCGGTCGTGGGCGTCTCCCGGGACCGCCGCCACGAGCGCCGCGGCGGTGGCGGCGAGGCCGAGCGCCAGGGCGCGCCGGCGGCTGCCGACGATCCTCCGCAGCCGGTACCGCCCGCCGCGCACGCGCACGGGGGCGAACTGCGGCACCTCGCACGTGGCGGGGGCCTCCGCGCCCGGCGGGCACGGAGCGGAGGGAGAAGAGGAGAGGGACATGGTCGGGTCACCACCTGCGGCGAGGAATCGGACGAGCATCGGACGAGGGATCGGGATCCGCTCCCGCACCACCATGGGCCCTCGCCGCGCCGCCCGCCGGGGCCGGTGGACCACCGGCGGACTGTGCAAAACTTCCTCACCCGAACGGGAAGTTCCGTTCCGTCGCCCTACGCGGGCCGCCCCAGTCGGCCGCCCACGCCGACCGTCCGACGCCGACCGCCCGAGGCCGACCGCCCGAGGCCGACCGTCCGACGCCGACCGTCCGACGCCGACCGTCCGACGCCGACCGCCCGACGCCGACCGCCCCGCTCCCCGCCAGCCGACCGCACAGCCGACCCCCGCCGGCCAGTTCCCCACCCGCTCCCCGCCAGCCGCCCCCCACCCGCTCTACGGCAGCGAGAAGCCCGGATCCATCCCGCCCAGGGCGTTCGCGCACAGGCAGTCCCGTTCGTCCGTGGTGGGCAGTGCGGCCACCGCGTCGAAGAGGACGCCCCGCAGCCGGTCCACGTTCGCCGCGAACACCCGCAGCACTTCCTCGTGGGAGACGCCCTCGCCGGTCTCGGCGCCCGCGTCCAGGTCGGTGACCAGGGTCAACGACGTGTAGCAGAGCTCCAGTTCACGGGCGAGCGCGGCCTCCGGATGGCCCGTCATGCCCACCACGGACCAGCCCTGGGCCTGGTGCCACAGCGATTCGGCGCGGGTCGAGAACCGCGGTCCCTCGATCACGACGAGCGTCCCGCCGTCCACCGGCTCCCAGTCCCGTCCGCGCGCAGCCTTCAGCGCCGCCGAGCGCCCGGCGGGGCAGTAGGGGTCGGCCAGCGACACGTGCACCACGTTCGGCATCGAGCCGTCGGGCAGCGGCAGCCCGTCGAAGTACGTCCCCGCCCGCGACCTCGTGCGGTCGGCGAACTGGTCGGGCACGAGCAGCGTGCCGGGACCGTACTCGGGGCGCAGGCCGCCCACCGCGCAGGGGCCGAGGACCTGGCGCACGCCGACCGAGCGCAGGGCCCACAGGTTGGCCCGGTAGTTGATCCGGTGGGGCGGCAGATGGTGGCCGCGTCCGTGGCGGGGCAGGAAGGCGACCCGCCGGCCGGCGATCTCGCCGAGGAAGAGGGAGTCGCTGGGCGGTCCGTAGGGGGTCTCCACCTGCATCTCGGTCACGTCGTCGAGGAACGAGTAGAAGCCCGAACCGCCGATTACGCCGATCTCTGCGTTCACCATGACGAGCACAGTAGCCGGAATCGAACACGCGCTGTTCCCGGCTCCGGGAACGTCGAGGACCCGGCCGTCGTACGACGGCCGGGTCCTGGTGACGAGGTTCGGTGCCTAGGCGGCGGAGGTCCCGGCGGACGTGCCGGCGCTCGTCGACTTGGACTCCGAGGAGGACGACGGCTTCGCGTCCGAGGAGGACGAGGACGTCGACGGCTTGGACGACGCCGGCGAGCTGCTCGACGAGGAGCCGCGGCTGTCGTTGCGGTAGAAGCCGGAGCCCTTGAAGACGATGCCGACCGCGGAGAACACCTTCTTGAGGCGGCCACCGCAGTTGGGGCACTCGGTCAGGGCGTCGTCGGTGAACTTCTGCACCGCCTCGAGGCCCTCGCCGCACTCGGTGCACTGGTACTGGTACGTCGGCACTGTCTTCCTCCTGGCACTCTCACTCGATGAGTGCTAACGACGATCCATACTGACGTATTCCCGAGCGTCAGTCCACTGCCACCGGCACGCGGTGACCGACGCCACGTGCGACGGTACGTCCCCCGGGGCGTCCCACGAGCCGGGAGCGCAGGGCCGCGAGGGTGGCCAGGGCCAGCACGGTGCCGCCCATCGGCACCAGGAATCCGGCGCCGGCCCAGAGGCGGTCCTCCAGCTGTCCGGCGACCGTGACGGCCGCCGCCTGGCCGAGCGCCACCGCGCCGGTCAGCCAGGTGAACGCCTCGGTGCGCGCCCCGGCCGGGACCAGGCCCTCGACCAGCGTGTAGCCGGTGATCAGCGAGGGCGCGATGCACATGCCGACCAGGAAGCCGAGGCCGGCCAGGACGAGCACCGAGTGCGCGGCCCACAGCCCGGAGGCGGTCAGGGCCAGCGCCGCGTAGCCGACGACGAGGCGGTGGTGCGGGGCGGCCTTCCAGGCGACGGCGCCGCAGACCAGGCCGGAGAGCATGTTGCCGGCGGCGAACGTGCCGTACAGGACGCCGTTCAGGCCGGGCTCGCCGATCGACTCGGTGAACGCGGCCAGCGACACCTGCATGCCGCCGAAGACGGAACCGATCCCGAGGAAGGTCACGGCCAGCACGCGCACTCCGGGGACCCGCAGCGCGGAGGTGTGCTCCACGCGCGCGTGCCCGTCGGCGGCGGCCGGAGGCTGGGTGCCCTTGCCGGCCGCGAACAGCAGACCGCCGAGCAGGGTCAGCGAGGCCTCGGTCACCAGGCCCGCGGCCGGGTTCACGGCGGTGCACAGGGCGGTCGCCAGCAGCGGGCCGACGACGAAGGTGAACTCGTCCGTGACGGACTCGAAGGCCGCCGCGGTGGTCATCAGGGGCGAACCCTTCAGCTGCGCGCCCCAGCGGGCGCGCACCATGGGCCCGATCTGCGGGACCGAGGCGCCCGTGGGCACGGCCGCGGCGAACAGCGCCCACAGGGGCGCGTGGGCCAGGGCGAGGACCGTCAGGGTCAGCCCCGACAGGGCGTGCACGACGACACCGGGGACCAGTACCGCGCGCTGCCCGTAGCGGTCGGCGAGGCGGCCGCCGTACGGCGCGCACAGCGCCATGGAGACGCCGGTGACGGCCGCGGCGGCGCCCGCGGCACCGTACGAGCCGGTGGTGTGCTGCACGAGCAGCACGATGGAGAGGGTGAGCATCGCGAACGGCTGGCGTGCCGCGAAGCCGGGGAGCAGGAACGTCCAGGCGCCGCGGGTGCGCAGCAGCTGTCCGTATCCCGGGCGGGCGGAGGCCGGCGAGTGCTTCGACGGCTCGGAGGTGACCGTGGATGCCACGGCCCGTGCCTTTCTGCCGCCTGGTAGCGCGCCCGTGCGGGGGGCGCCGAGAGCTGTCCTCTTGCGCGTACGCGGTAGATACCGGCGCCCACTGCGGGAAGCGTCCCGGCCGCCATACGGTCGCGCCAGCTCTGCGTCAGGCAGAGTTGGTTCGATCAAGGTGCGCCTTCATGGTACAGGGATCACCGTCCGTCATACCTGTGAAGACGAGCACCACGACACCCGCCGCCTCCGAATCAGCGGTGGTGTGCGCAGTGCGAAATCCGCTCTTGACGTAGTCGCAGTCCGCAGTCCGCAGTCCGCAGTCCGCTGTCCGCAGTCCGCAGTCCGCTGTCCGCAGTCCTCAGTCCGCATCCCGCCGCTCATCGCTCGCCGCTGGCTGCATCGCTCGCCGCTGGCCGCTGGCCGCTCGCCGCTGGCCGCTCATCGCTCGCCGCGGTTCGTCCCCAGCCAGCCGGCCAGCTTGCCGCCGTGTCCGACCGCGCGCAGGCGGCGTTCGGCCGCGTCCCGGACGGGGTCGGTGGCGACGACGAGGAGTTCGTCGCCGCGCCGCAGCACCGTCGTCGGCAGCGGTACGAACGAGGTGCCGTCGCGCACGACGAGGGTGACGGCGGCCCCGGCGGGCAGCCGCAGCTCGTTGACCTCGACGCCGTGCATCCGGGAGCCCTTGGGGATCACCACCGACAGCAGATGTCCGCGCAGCCGCTCCAGGGGCGCCGACTCGATGCCGAGGTCGGCCGCCTCGGCCTCCTCGCCCAGATGCAGCTTGCGGGCCAGCCAGGGCAGCGTCGGTCCCTGGACCAGGGTGTAGACGACGACCAGGACGAAGACGATGTTGAAGATGCGGCGGCTGGCGTCGACGCCCTCCACCATGGGGATGGTGGCCAGGATGATGGGCACGGCACCGCGCAGCCCGGCCCAGGACATCAGTGTCTGCTCCTGCCACGGCACCCGGAACGGCGTGAGGCACAGCACGACGCTCAGCGGGCGCGCCACCATGGTCAGCACCAGGCCGATGACGAGCGCCGGCCACACGTCGTCGCCCAGCTCGTGCGGGGTGACCAGCAGGCCGAGGATGACGAACATGCCGATCTGGGCGATCCAGCCGAGGCCCTCGGCGAAGCCGCGCGTGGCGGGCCAGTGCGGCAGCTTGGCGTTGCCCATGACCATCGAGGCGAGGTACACGCCCAGGAAGCCGCTGCCGTGTGCCAGCGCGCCCGCCGCGTACGCCGTGACCGCGATCGCCATGACGGCGATCGGGTAGAGGCCGGAGGCGGGCAGGGCGACGTGGCGCAGGCCCCAGGAGCCGGCCCAGCCCACGGCGAGGCCGATGGCGGCGCCGATGAGCAGTTCCAGCGCTATCTCGCCGACCAGCACGTACCAGTGCTCGACGGGACCCGCCGCGGAGAAGGCCACGACCAGGATGACCACCGGGGCGTCGTTGAAGCCCGACTCGGCCTCCAGCATGCCCGTCACGCGCGTGGGCAGCGGGATCCTGCGCAGGACGGAGAAGACCGCCGCCGCGTCCGTCGAGGACACCACCGCTCCGATGATGAACGCCTGCCGCCACTCCAGCCCGGTCAGGTAGTGCGCGCCCGCCGCCGTGACCCCGACGCTCACCGCGACACCGACGAGCGCCAGCGCGGAAGCGGCCGTGAGGGCCGGTCTCACCTCCTTCCACGTCGTCCCCAGACCACCCTCGGCGAGGATCACGACCAGGGCCGCGTAGCCGATGATCTGGGTGAGTTCGGCGTTGTCGAAGTGGATGTTGCCGAGGCCGTCCTGGCCCATGAGGACGCCGATGCCCAGGTACACGAGCAGGCTGGGGAGCCCGCTGCGCGAGGAGATCCGGACCGCTGCGACGGCGACGAGCAGGACGACTGAGCAGACGAGCAGGAGCTGGTTGAGGTGGTGGACAGTCAGCGGCGGTTCCCTTTCCTGGCACGCGCGGCACGCGCGTGGGTGCACAGGTACATCGGACACGAAGCGACGCGCTCCGGACCCAACTACTTCGTTACCTTACCTAACTCTTGACGATTTCTTGACGCAGACCAGGGTGTGATCGAACGTTCTTCCGTCCCCGTTGCCGACTCCGCGTCAAGTGGCGCGGACCCCTGCGCCTATGGTTGCTCCAGCGCACATTCATAGTCACAGCCCGACCTGCCGCTCGCGTTAGGACAGCAAGGACAGCGATGCCCCCCAACACCACCGCCACAACGGGTGACAAGCCCGGCAAGTCCGGCAGGAAGAAGGGGCGCAAAGCCCGTCTGATCGTGCTCGTGCTGGTGCTGGCCCTCATCGGCGGCATCGCGTACGGCGGCTACTGGTCCATCAGTACCGTGCGCGCCTCCTTCCCCCAGACCACCGGTTCGATCACGCTCGACGGCCTCTCCGGGCCGGTCGACGTGAAGCGGGACGGCTACGGCATCCCGCAGATCTACGCGTCCTCCGACGAGGACCTGTTCATGGCGCAGGGCTACGTCCAGGCGCAGGACCGGTTCTACGAGATGGACGTGCGCCGGCACATGACGTCCGGGCGCCTGTCGGAGATGTTCGGCAAGAGCCAGGTCGACAACGACGCCTTCCTGCGCACCCTCGGCTGGGACCGGGTCGCCGAGGAGGAGTACGACAAGACGCTGTCGTCCGAGACGAAGAAGTACCTCCAGGCCTACGCCAAGGGGGTCAACGCCTACCTCGCGGGCAAGGGCGCCGAGGACATCTCCCTGGAGTACGTGGCCCTCGGGTTCACCAACGACTACAAGCCCGCGCAGTGGACGCCGGTCGACTCCGTCTCCTGGCTGAAGGCGATGGCCTGGGACCTGCGCGGCAACATGCAGGACGAGATCGACCGCGCCCTGCTGACCAGCCGGCTGGGCCCGCAGCAGATCGCCGAGCTGTACCCGGAGTACCCGTACGACCGCAATCAGGCGATCGTCCAGGAGGGGCAGTACGACGAACTGACCGGCGCGTTCGAGCAGAGCGGGGCCACGAGCGGCTCCGACGACTCCTCCACGGACGCGGCGCAGGACGCCACCGAGGGCACCACGGGCGACACCTCCGGCACCTCGGACACCTCGACCGCCGCGGACACCTCCTCGGACACCTCCACGGACACGGCCTCGGACACCTCCTCGGACACCGAGGGCTCGGCCCTGCAGAGCCAGCTCTCGGGCCTCTACGACGTCCTGGACGACCTGCCCGAGGCCGTCGGCGTGAACGGCAACGGCATCGGCTCGAACTCCTGGGTCGTCGGCGGGGACCACACGATCACCGGCAAGCCGCTGCTGGCCAACGACCCGCACCTGTCGGCGTCCCTGCCGTCCGTCTGGTACCAGATGGGCCTGCACTGCCGCACCGTCTCCAGCACCTGCCAGTACGACGTCACCGGCTACACCTTCGCGGGCATGCCCGGCGTGATAATCGGCCACAACGAGAACATCTCCTGGGGCATGACCAACTCCGGCGTCGACGTCACCGACCTCTACCTGGAGAAGCTCTCCGGCGACGGCTACGTCTACGACGACAAGGTGCGGCCCTTCACCACCCGTGAGGAGACCATCAAGGTCGCCGGCGGCACCTCCAAGAAGATCGTCGTCCGGCAGACCGCCGACGGGATGCCCCTGCTGTCCGACCGCGACGACGAGCTCGTCAAGGTCGGCAAGAAGGCGACCGTCGACGAGGACGAGGCCGCCCCCGACCGCGGTGACGGCTACGCCGTGGCCCTGAAGTGGACCGCCCTGGAGGCGGGCAACACCATGGACGCCGTCTTCGCCATGAACAAGGCGGCCGACTGGGACGACTTCCGCGCCGCCGCCGAGGACTTCGACGTGCCGTCGCAGAACCTGATCTACGCGGACACCGACGACCACATCGGCTACCAGCTGCCCGGCAAAATCCCCACGCGGGCCAAGGGCCAGGACGGCTCGATCCCGTCCCCGGGCTGGGACTCCTCGTACAAGTGGACCGGCTACATCGACTTCGACGAGCTGCCCTACGAGTACGACCCCGAGCGCGGCTACATCGTCACCGCCAACCAGGCCGTGGTCGACCCGGACGACTACCCTTACACGCTCACCACGGACTGGGGCTACGGCACCCGCAGCCAGCGCATCACCGACCTGATCAAGCTGAAGATCAAGGGCGGCGGCAAGATCTCCACGGACGACATGCGCCAGATGCAGCTGGACAGCGACAACCAGATCGCGCGGCTGCTGGTCCCCGTGCTGCTGAAGCTCAACCTGGACGACCCGGACGTCCGCGAGGCGCAGGACCTGCTGCGCGGCTGGGACTACACCCAGGACGCCGACTCGGCCGCGGCCGCCTACTTCAACGCGGTGTGGCGCAACATCCTCAAGCTGGCCTTCGGCAACAAGCTGCCCAAGGAACTGCGGGTCGAGGGCCAGTGCCTGTGGGTCGAACCGGTCAACACCACCGGGCCCGTCGACGAGACCGGCAAGGTCCGCGAGTGCGGTCAGCGCGAAGGCGACCAGGCGCAGCCGGACGGCGGCGACCGCTGGTTCGAGGTCGTGCGCAACCTCATGGAGAAGCAGGACAGCGACTGGTGGACGACGCCCGCGTCGGGCACCCGCCCCGGCGCCGACCACAACCGCGACGACCTGTTCGCGCGGGCCATGATCGACGCCCGCTGGGAGCTGACCGCCAAGCTCGGCAAGGACATCGACACCTGGAGCTGGGGCCGGCTGCACCGCCTGTTCCTGAAGAACCAGACCCTGGGCACCAGCGGCCCCGGCTTCCTCCAGTACATCCTCAACCGCGGCCCGTGGAAGCTCGGCGGCGGCGAGGCGGCGGTCGACGCCACCGGCTGGAACGCCGCCGGCGGCTACGACGTCGTATGGGTGCCGTCGATGCGGATGGTGGTCAACCTCGACGACCTGGACAAGTCGAAGTGGATCAACCTCACCGGTGCCTCCGGGCACGCCTTCAGCGCCCACTACACCGATCAGACGGCCATGTGGGCCAACGGCGAACTGCTCGACTGGTCCTTCTCGGCGAAGGCGGTCGACAAGAGCACCAGCGACACCCTCGTCCTCAAGCCGTGAGCAAGCCGTGAGCAAGCCGTGAGCCACGGCTGATCGGCCGGAAAAGGGCCCTCCACGCGCGCGTGGAGGGCCCTTTTCCGTACCCGTGCGGTCGTACCCGTGCGGCCTGTCCGTCCGGTCGTGCCCGTGCGGTCGTGCCGGGACGGGCGGCGATCAGGTCTCAGGTGAGGCGGCGCACCCGCGAGGGCGTCACCACGGCGTGCACCGGACGGTCGTGCGCCTCCTCGGGGACGTGCCCGATGACCTCGGTGTCGTACAGGAGCACCACCAGGGCGGGACGGGCACCGGCGCGTTCCAGCCGGGCCAGCACCCGGTCGTACGAGCCGCCGCCGCGCCCCAGGCGCATGCCGCGTCCGTCGACCGCGAGGCCCGGCAGCAGCACCACGTCGGCGTCCGCCACGGCGTCGGGTCCCAGACGCTCGCCGACGGGTTCGAAGAGGGCCATCCGCCCGCCGTGCTGCACCCGCGCGAGGGAGCCCTCACCGGTGTAGGCGCCCCAGTCGAGATCGTTGCCGGGCATCAGCGCGGGGAGCAGGACGCGCACGCCCCGGGCGTGCAGCGCGTCCAGCAGCGCGAGCGTTCCGGGCTCGCTCCCCACGGAGACGTACGCCGCGACCGTCCGCGCGCGGGCCAACTCCGGCAGCTCCATGGCGTGCTCGGCCAGCGCGGCGCCCGCCTCCCGTACGTCATCGGTCGTCAATCTGTTTCTCACTGCGAGGAGCTCTCGCCGCAACATATGTTTGTCAGACTCTGGTCCGTCTTTGAGATGGCTCATGTGTCGCTCCCGCACCATTGCAATCCACTCATATGATCATGAGTTAACCGGAGCTACAGATTCCTCTCAAACCCACCGGATAAGGTTCCGACATGACTCAGTCGCACCCCAGGATCAGCAAGGCTGTCATCCCAGCGGCCGGACTCGGCACCCGCTTCCTGCCGGCGACCAAGGCCACTCCCAAGGAGATGCTGCCGGTCGTGGACAAGCCCGCGATCCAGTACGTGGTCGAGGAGGCCGTCTCCGCCGGCCTCGACGACGTCCTCATGGTCACGGGCCGCAACAAGCGCCCCCTCGAGGACCACTTCGACCGCAACTACGAACTCGAGTCCGCGCTGGAGAAGAAGGGCGATGCCCAGCGCCTCGCCAAGGTCCAGCAGTCCAGCGACCTCGCGACCATGCACTACGTGCGCCAGGGCGACCCCAGGGGCCTCGGCCACGCGGTCCTGTGCGCGGCCCCGCACGTCGGGCAGGAGCCGTTCGCCGTCCTGCTCGGCGACGACCTGATCGACCCGCGCGACCCCCTGCTGCGGCGGATGATCGAGGTTCAGGAGCAGCACGGCGGCAGCGTCGTCGCGCTCATGGAGGTCGCCCCCGAGCAGATCCACCTCTACGGCTGCGCGGCCGTGGAGGGCACCACCGACGGCGACGTGGTCAAGGTGACCGGGCTGGTGGAGAAGCCGGACCCGGCGGACGCCCCGTCCAACTACGCCATCATCGGACGCTACGTCCTCGACCCGAGCGTCTTCGGCGTCCTGCGCCAGACCGAGCCCGGCCGGGGCGGCGAGATCCAGCTCACCGACGCCCTCCAGCAGCTCGCGCAGGACGAGAAGGTCGGCGGCCCGGTGCACGGCGTCTGCTTCAAGGGCCGCCGCTACGACACCGGCGACCGCGGCGACTATCTGCGTGCCATTGTCAGACTCGCGTGCGAACGTGAAGATCTGGGTCCGGACTTCCGGTCCTGGCTTCGCCGTTACGTCACCGAGGAGATGCAGCAACGTTGAGCACCGCCGCGCCCCGCCCCGTCGGCCAGGACCACCTGTGGTCGGTGGACGAGCACCTGGAGGACATCCTCGCCACCGTCCGCCCCCTGGAGCCCATCGAGCTGCAACTGCCCGACGCCCAGGGCTGTGTCCTGGTCGAGGACGTCACGGTGCCGGTCTCGCTGCCGCCCTTCGACAACAGCTCCATGGACGGGTACGCGGTGCGGGTCGCGGACGTCGCGGGCGCGAGCGAGGAGTTCCCGGCGGCCCTGGAGGTCGTCGGGGACGTCGCGGCGGGCCAGGCCGCCGATCTGCTCCAGGTGGGGCCCGGACAGGCCGCCCGGATCATGACCGGCGCCCCCCTGCCGAAGGGCGCCGAGACCGTCGTCCCCGTGGAATGGACCGACGGCGGTCTCGGCGAGGGCCCCGTCGACGGGATGCGCGCCCGCAGCCTCGCCCCCGACCAGGCCACGGGCCACGTCTGCGTGTACCGCCCCGCCGCGGCACGCGCGCACGTGCGCGCGCAGGGCAGCGACGTGAAGGCCGGCGACCGCGCCCTGGAGGCGGGCACCGTCCTCGGGCCTCCGCAGATCGCCCTGCTCGCCGCCATCGGCCGCGGCACGGTCCGCGTACGCCCCCGCCCGCGCGTGGTCGTGCTGTCCACCGGCAGCGAGCTCGTCCAGCCCGGCGAGGAACTGGGCAGCGGCCAGATCTACGACTCCAACAGCTTCGCCCTCACCGCGGCCGCGCGGGACGCCGGCGCCCTCGCCTACCGGGTCGGCGCGGTCGCCGACGACGCCGACACCCTGCGCTCCACCATCGAGGACCAGCTGGTCCGCGCCGACCTGCTCGTCACCACGGGCGGCGTCAGCGTCGGCGCCTACGACGTCGTCAAGGAAGCGCTGTCGCACGTGGGCGACGAGGACGAGGCGGGCAGCGGCATCGAGTTCCGCAAGCTGGCCATGCAGCCCGGCAAGCCCCAGGGCTTCGGCTCCATCGGCCCCGACCACACCCCGCTGCTGGCACTGCCCGGCAACCCCGTGTCGTCGTACGTCTCCTTCGAGCTGTTCGTGCGGCCCGCGATCCGCACCATGATGGGGCTGGACGACGTCCACCGGCCCACCACGCGCGCGACGCTCACCGCGGACAAGGCGCTGACCTCGCCGAAGGGACGCAGACAGTACCTGCGCGCCCGGTACGCCGACGGCACCGTCCGCCCGGTCGGCGGCTCCGGATCGCACCTGGTCGCCGCCCTCGCGCACGCCGACGCGCTGGTCGTCGTCCCCGAGGACGTGGAGTCCGTGGAGCCGGGCACCGAGGTCGAGGTCGTCCTGCTCGGCTGAGCCGCCGCGCGCGTGCCCGTCCCCCCGTGTGCGTGCCCGTCCCCGCGCGCGTGCCCGGCCCCGCCCCCCGTGTGCGTCGGCCCCCGTTCGCGTCCGCCCCCGCGCGTGTCCGTGCCCGTGCCTGCCCGTCCGCGGGACGGGCCTGGTCCGCTCGACGCCTCCGCTTGGGGGTACCGTGTCGCGCACAACAGGCCCGAGCGCCGCACCGCGCCGGGCCCGGACCGGGAGCGCGAGCAGGCATGAGCAGGCAGGACCGACTGACGCACATCGACGAGGCGGGCGCGGCCCGCATGGTCGACGTATCCGGCAAGGACGTGACCGCGCGCACCGCGCGCGCCAGCGGACGCGTCCTCGTCTCGCCCCGCGTGGTCGAGCTGCTGCGCGGCGAGGGGGTCCCCAAGGGCGACGCCCTGGCGACCGCGCGGATCGCGGGCATCATGGGCGCCAAACGCACCCCCGACCTGATTCCGCTGTGCCACCCCCTGGCCGTGTCCGGTGTGAAACTGGACCTGTCGGTCGCGGACGACGCCGTGGAGATCGTCGCCACCGTGAGGACGACGGACCGCACGGGAGTCGAGATGGAGGCGCTCACCGCGGTCTCCGTCGCCGCGCTCACCGTGATCGACATGGTGAAGGCGGTCGACAAGAAGGCGGTCATCACGGACGTGCGCGTGGAGGAGAAGACGGGCGGCAAGTCGGGCGACTGGAGCCGGTCATGACACAGGACGCCTCGGGAGGCGGAGCACCGTACCGTGCGCTGGTCGTGACGGCCTCCAACCGGGCCGCCGCCGGTGTCTACGAGGACCGGGGCGGCCCGCTGATCGCCGACGGGCTGGCGCGCTACGGGTTCGCGGTCGACGGCCCCCGCGTCGTGCCGGACGGCGACCCCGTCGAGGCCGCCCTGCGGGCCGCCGTGGCCGACGGTTACGACGTCGTCGTCACCACCGGCGGCACCGGTATCTCGCCGACCGACCGCACCCCGGAGGCCACCCGCCGGGTGATCGACCACGAGGTGCCGGGCATCGCCGAGGCCATCCGGGCGTTCGGCCGGGACAAGGTGCCGACCGCCGCGCTCTCCCGGGGCCTGGCCGGGGTGGCGGGCCGCACCCTGATCGTCAACCTGCCGGGGTCGACCGGCGGGGTGAAGGACGGGCTGGCCGTCCTGGAGCCCCTGCTGGGGCACGCCGTCGACCAGCTTCGCGGCGGTGACCACCGCAGACCCGGCGCCAGTTCTGGGGGTGCGAGCTGAACAGCCCGTCCTGGCCCGTCGAACTCGCGGAGGGCGACATCGTCCTGCGGCCGATAAAGCTGCGCGACCAGCGGGCGTGGCGCGAGGTCAACCGGCGCAACCGGGACTGGCTGCGCCCCTGGGAGGCGACCATCCCGCCGCCCGCGCCGAGCGGGCCGATCGCGCACCGCCCCACCTACCGCCAGATGGTCCGGCACCTGCGCTCCGAGGCGAACGCGGGCCGCATGCTGCCGTTCGTCATCGAGTACCAGGGGCGGCTGGTCGGGCAGTTGACGGTCGCCGGGATCACCTGGGGCTCGATGTGCTCCGGGCACGTCGGCTACTGGGTGGACGAGGCCGTGGCCGGCCGCGGGGTGATGCCGACGGCCGTGGCGCTCGCCGTGGACCACTGTTTCCGGAGCGTCGGCCTGCACCGCGTAGAGGTCTGCATTCGGCCCGAGAACGGGCCCAGCCGCCGGGTCGTGGAGAAACTCGGATTCCGTGAGGAGGGGCTGCGACCGCGTTATCTCCACATCGACGGGGCCTGGCGCGACCACCTCGTCTTCGCGCTCACGGCGGAGGAAGTGCCCGAGGGCCTGCTGAGCCGCTGGCGGCACACACGCTCCCGGAACGCTCCGCGCGACCCGCAGAACACCCCCGGTCACGCCCCCGGTCACGCCCCCGGTCATCACAGCGGCCCGATAAATTGAATAAACGTTCGATAATGACGGAGTGTTGATCGTCCGGCGACGTTCCGGGGTTCCGGAATTCCCGGTTCGGGCTCCCGTCGATCGGACCGGTCGCAAAAAAAGCTCGAAATATCAGCCAGATCGTGCGACACACCGGCCCAATTGGCGGATGGCCTCACGCAAACCCCTCTACCGTGTGAGGCGTGAGCAGCAGCGGCCTCATCTACGCAGTCATTGTCGGGGCCTGGGCCGCCTACTTGGTGCCGATGTGGCTCCGTAGGCAGGACGAGCTGAATGAGGCCCGTCCGACGGAACGCTTCAGCACCGCCATCCGGTTGCTGTCCGGACGGGCGGGGATGGAGCGCCGGTACGCCAAGGACCTGCGGGCGCGCTCCGCCGAGGAGGGGGAGCCCGACGCCGACGCGCCGGACGCCGCCACCGACTCGGTGGACGTCCGGGCCTTCGCCATGCCTCCGACCCGCCCCCAGGCCACGGCGACGGTCCAGGAACGGGAGCGCGACCAGGAACGGGTGCAGGAGCGCCCGGATCCGACGCGCGAACCGGTGCGGGAATCAGTGCACGAACCGGTGCGCGAACCTGTGCGGGAACCGGGACGCGAACCGGGACGCGAACCGGGACGCGAACCGGTGCGCGAACGGGGACGCGAAGCGGCGGCCCAGGCCGTCCACGAACCGGCCGCCGCGCCCGCGCCCGCGCACCCGCGCGTGCCCGACGCCCGGCGCACACCCCCCGCACCGGCGTCCGCGACCGCCCCCGCCTTCGTCTCCGCCCCCACGCCGGCGTCCGCGAAGGCGGCCGCCGCGCGTGCCCAGCGCTCGAAGGTGCTCGCGCGCCGCAGGCGCACCACGGTGATGCTCTTCCTCGCGTTCACGCTGGGCGCGATCGTCGCCGCCGTCGGAGGGCTCGCGTTCCTGTGGGCACCCGGGGTGCCCGCCGTCCTGCTCAGCGCGTACATCGCGTACCTGCGCTCCCAGGAGCGCCGCCGCTTCGCCTTCCAGATGGACCGAAAGCAGGCCGAGGCCGCCGCGCAGCGGCTGCGGGAGCGCCAGCCGCGCCGCCGGACCCCCGCCGGCGCCACCGCGCCGGCCGACGACGGCCTCGACGCCGCCGCAGAGGAGCCGCACGAGGACCCCGAGCCGGAGACCGACCCGGGACTGCTCGCCCTCGCCGCCGACCGCAGGGCGCTCGTCGAGCAGACCGACCACGCGGAGTGGGTCGACCAGCAGCGCGAACGGCAGCGGCGCCCGGGCCACGGCGAGAGCTGGGACCCGGTGCCCGTGCCGCTGCCGACGTACGTGACCGCGCCGGTCGCGCCACGGGCCACGGCCGGGGTCGACCTCGGGGCGCCCGACGCGTGGAGCTCGGCCCGCTCCAGCGCCGTGGCACCGGAGCACGAGGCGGCGGACGGGCCACGGGACGCCGACGCCGGCGCCGACCCGGCCGCCGGGGAGCCCGGGGACGCGGCCAGGGCCGACGGCGACGAACGCAGCGACGCGCGCCGCGCCGCCTCGGCCCGCCGCTCCCGCGAGCGGGGCCGTACGCCGCTGTTCGACCAGTACGAGGACGGCGAACGGCCCCGGGCCGCCAACGAGTGACCTCCGCCGCGACGGGGCCGCTGGTCGGGCCCGCGAACGGATTTCCAAGCAGCCCGACCGGGGTGCTAGAGTTTCACTCGTTGCAAGGGCCTGTGGCGCAGTCCGGTAGCGCACCTCGTTCGCATCGAGGGGGCCAGGGGTTCAAATCCCCTCAGGTCCACGCAGCATAGGGGCCCGTTCCTGGAAACAGGAACGGGCCCCTTGCCATGCCGGTTTCTCCTCTCCGCCGGCAGGCACCTCCGCCGACGGGCGTCCTGGTGCGGACGCGCCGGTACGGAAGTCGCGGTGAGCGTAGGGCCGTTCCGCGAGGCATGGGGCGGGGCCCGGGCGGATCCCGGTGCGGTGAGCCTCAGGTGGGCGTTCCCGACGGGTGTCGCAGGGCGAAAGCCGTCGGCACCACGGCGGAGACGACCGCCAGCACCGCACACGCCCCCGCCGTCCACCCCAGCGCCGCCCACGGCACCACGACCGTCACCGGCGCCGACAGCAGCGCCAGCGCCCCGACCGTCCCGGCCAGGCCGACGAGCGTCACCAGCAGCCCCAGCACCGCGCCCACCGCGACGACGGTCAGCGCCTCGGCCGCCGCACACCACAGCACCTGCCCGCCGGTCGCCCCGGCCAGCCGCAGCACCGCCACCTCCCGGGCGCGCTCGGCGCGGGCCATGACCAGGGTGTTGGCGAGGGAGAGGCCGGCGTAGAGGAGGGCGATGCCCAGCACCAGCAGCATCCCGAGCCGGGCCGTCCGGTCGGTCTCCGGGCGGGCGGCCGCCACCCACTCCGCCCGGCTCGCCACCCGCACCCCGTCCACCGCCCGCAGCCCGGCCGCGACCCGCGCCGCGTCGCCGCCCGCCCGCACCCGCACGTCGACCCGGTCCACGCCGGCCCCGCCCGCGTTCGCCGCGCTGACGTACACCCCGTTGTCCCCCGTCCCGATGGCCAGGACGGCGACGATCCGCAGCGTCCTCGCCGTTCCGTCGCCCAGCCACACCCGCACCCGCCGCCCCACCCGGTGCTCGGCCCACTCCTCGTTCACCACGATCGACCCGTCGTCGAGGTCCGCGACCCGCCCGGCCGTCACCGGCAGCCCCACGGTCCCGGTGAGCAGCGCCGGATCCACGGCCCGCGCCTCGGACCGCACCAGCGCGACCCCGTCCTCCAGGGTGTGGACGGCGGTCGCGGAGGACGCCGACACGACGGTGCCGGGCACCCGCCGCAGCCGGTCAAGTGCCGTGCCGTCCAGCGAGGTTCCGTCGGCCGGGGTGACCACGAAGTCCGCCCGCGTCCGCTCCCCGGCCTCCACCGCCCGGGCCTCGTCCAGCGTGGCCGTGGTGCCCAGCAGCGAGCCCGCGAGGGCCACGGTCACCAGTACGGGCGCCGCGACGGCGGCGGTGCGCCGGACCCCGGCGACGGCGTTCGCCCGCACCAGCAGCCCGGTCGTGCCCGGCAGCCGCGGCACCAACGGCCGTACCAGCACCGGCGCGAGCACCGCGACCGCCGTGATGAGCAGCATGGGCCGGCTGATGTACGTCTTGCGGTGCAGCAGGTCCGCCGGGTCGGCGGCCAGCGCGTACGCCAGACTCGCGAGGGCCGTCACCAGCAGCGCCGCCCCGCACACCCGCCGCCCCCACGGCAGCGCCCGCCCGTCCGCGGACGCCTCCCGCAACACCTGCGCCGGCGCCGTCCGTCCGGCCCGCCAGGCCGCCACGGCCGCGCCGGACAGGGCCACCACCACACCGGTGAGGAAGGCGACGGGGTACGGCCAGGTACGGCCGCCGATCGCGTACCAGTCCGGCGCGAGCCCGCCGTCGACGACGACCCCGCCCAGCAGCGGCGCCGCGTACCCGCCGAGCACACAGCCCGCCGCCGAGGCGACCACGCCGACCAGCGACGCCTCCGCGAGCACCGTCCGGCGCACCTGGCCCGGGGTGGCGCCCGCCGTGCGCAGCAGCCCGAACTCCCGGCGCCGCCGCTCGACCGCGAAGGCGAAGGCGGAGGCCACGACGAACACCGACACGAACGCGGTCACCCCGCCCGCCGTCCCGAACAGGGCGTTCAGCGCGGTGAGGGCCTCCTCGTCCCGCTCGGGACGGGCGTCGGCGAGCCGCCTGTCGTCCCCGGTGAGCACCCGCGCCCCGGAGCCGTCGACGACGGCCCGTACGGCGGCGGGGTCCGCCCGCACCACCAACTGCCGCGACCGCGGCGCCAGGCGAGCGGCCCGGGCGTCCGTGCAGAACACGGCGTTCTCGAACCCGAGCCCCCGCACCGTCCCCACGACCAGGGTCCCGTCGCTCAGCCGGTCGCCCACACCGGCCCAGTCACCGGTGATCACGACCTCGTCGTCCGCCCGGGGCGCCCGCCCCGCGCTCAGCTCGTACGGGGCGAAACGCGCCGTCGACCAGGGATGACCGACCAGTGTGCCGGGGCCGCCCGTCACCCGCACCGGGAAGGACCGGTCCTCGGTGACCGGCCCGAGCGCCCGCAACGCGGCGACGACCGGGGCGGGCACCGCCCGCGGGTGCGCCAACCGGGACGTCCGCACCCCGATCGGCGTCGCCACGCGCACCGCGTCCTGCCCCCGCACCACCACCGGCGCCACCGCGAACCGCTCCGGCGCCCGCACCGGCGCCTGAGCGGCCGCCGCCAACGCCTGCCCCATCACGACGAGCAGCCCCACCCCCACCGCGAGGGCGACGGCACTTCCGACGAACGCGGCCCACCGGGCGCGCAGCGTACGCACCGCGACACTCAGCACGGGGCACCCTCCGTCCCGGCGGTCCCCGGCTGAGCAGTGCTCAGGTGAGGTGCACTCAACTGACGTGCGCTCGTGTGACGTGTGCTCGGGTGACGTGTGCTCAGATGGGTTGCGCTCAGATGGGTTGCGCTCAGCTGAGGTGCGCTCAGCTGAGGTGCGCTCAGCTGGGGTGCGCTCAGGTGTCGCGCGTCCGGGCGGCAGGTCTCCGGTCGTCCGCCTTCCAGCCCCGCCATCCGCGCCGCGATCGTCTCCGCGTCCACCACCCCGGTGAGTTCGCCGTGTACACGGCCGTCGACCAGGAACACCACCCGGTCCGCGTACGACGCGGCGACCGGGTCGTGGGTGACCATCACCACCGTCCGGCCCTCCGTGTCGGCCATGCCGCGCAGCAGGGTCAGCACCTGGCGGCCGGCCGCCGGGTCGAGCGCGCCGGTCGGCTCGTCAGCGAACAGCACCTCGGGCCGGGTGATCAGCGCGCGGGCCAGCGCGACCCGCTGCTGCTGCCCGCCGGACAGCTCGGCCGGCCGGTGGCGGGCCCGGTCCGCGAGCCCGACCTGCCGCAGCGCCTCCCGCACCCGCGCCTTCGCCGGGCGCCGGCCGGCCAGCCGCAGGGGCAGGGCCACGTTCTGCTCGGCGGTCAGCGCGGGCAGCAGGTTGAACGCCTGGAACACGAACCCGATCCGCTGCCGCCGCAACAGCGTCAGCCGCCGCTCGCTCAGCCCGGTCAGCTCGGTCCCGCCGATCCGCACCGACCCCGAGTCGGTCCGTTCCAGTCCCGCGGCACACTGCAACAGCGTCGACTTGCCCGACCCCGACGGCCCCATGACGGCGGTGAAGGAGCCGCGGGGCAGCGCGAGGGTGACGTCGTCGAGCGCGGTCACCCGGGCGGCCTTCGGTCCGTAGCGGCGGCGGACGGCGGTCAGTCGGACGGCTTGGTCGGTCATCTCGGTCCCTGCTCCCCGGGGTTCGGTGTCAGGGGCACCACGAAACCGCGGGGCGACGGTCCCGGTCTCTGGGGCAGGGACGAGACCCGGGGTAGGGCCAGGCATACCCCCGGACCTCCCCCTGAACGGATGGCCCGCCCCCGCCCCCGGCCTCTACGGTGATCCGCATGGCCCCCCGAACCGCACCGGTCTCCGTCCGGCAGGCCCTCTCCCACCCGCGCTACCTGCTGTCGCCGTGGCCCTGGCGGGCCGCCGCCTACCTGCTGAGCGGCGCGGTGGCCGGGGCGGCGGTGCTGGTGGGCCTGGTGATGTGGGCGGCCGTGGGAGGGGTCCTGGCGGTCGCCCTGGTCGGACTGCCCCTCCTCGCGGCCCTCGCCCTCGCCGGACTGCCCGTCGCCGCCCTGGAACGCCGCCGCCTGCGACTGGTGGACGGGGACGAGGCCCCCGGCCCGCACGCCGAGCCCCCCGCCCCCGGCCTGCGCAGCTGGCTCACCACCCGCCTGCGCGAACGCGCCACCTGGCGCGCCCTCGGCCACACCCTCCTCACCGCGTGCCTGCTCTGGCCGGTCGAGGCCCTCCTGCTCACCGTGGCCGCGGCCCTGCCCCTGTCGCTGACCGCGACACCGGTCCTGCTGGCGACGGTCGGCGAGGGCCGTGAGACGAAGGTGCTCAAGGTGTGGATGGTCACCGACGGGCCGACCGCCTTCCTCGCGGCCGCCCTCGGCGTGCTGCTGCTGGCCGCCGGCGCCTACGTCCTCGGCGTCGCGGCCGCCGCCCGGGCCGCCCTGACCCGGCTGCTCCTCGCCCCGCGCGACGGCGACCCGTCCGCCCGGGTCGTCGAACTCGCCCGCTCCCGCGCCCGCCTCGTCGACGCCTTCGAGACGGAGCGCCGCCGTATCGAACGCGACCTGCACGACGGCGCCCAGCAACGCCTCGTCGCCCTGACCATGACCCTCGGCCTGGCCCGTCTCGACGCCCCGCCCGGCGGTCCCCTCGCCGCCCGGCTCGCCAAGGCCCACGAGGAGGCCGGCGCCGCCCTGGCCGAACTGCGCGAGCTGATCCACGGCATCCATCCGAAGGTCCTCGCCGACTACGGCCTCGGAGCCGCCGTGGCCGACGCCGCCGACCGCTCGCCCGTCCCCGTGGACCTGGAGTTCGACCTCGCGCGCCGCCTCCCCGACCCCGTCGAGACCGCCGCCTACTTCGTGGTCCGCGAGGCGCTCGCCAACGTGGCCCGGCACAGCGGGGCGAGCCGCGTCCGGCTGCGCGGGGGGCACCGGGACGGCCGGCTCGTCCTGGAACTGGCCGACGACGGCCGGGGCGGCGCCGACGCCACGCGCGGCACCGGCCTCACCGGACTCGCCGACCGGGTGTCGGTGCTCGATGGAAGACTGTCGCTGACCAGCCCGCCGGGCGGACCGACCCTGCTGCGTGTGGAGATCCCTTGCGAGCCGACGGACACCGGCCTGACGGACACCGACCCGACGAACACCGGCCTGACGGAAACCGGCCTGACGGAAACCGGCCTGACGGAAACCGGCCTGACGGAAACCGGCCTGACGGAAACCGGCCCGAAGACGGCGCCCGCCCCGAAGAACACGGACCCGAAGGACACGGACCCGAAGGACACGGACCCGAAGGACACGGACCCGAAGGACACGGACCCGAAGGACACGGACCCGCGGTGCCCCGGGCCGGCGGGGGAAACGGCCTGCGCGTAGTCCTCGCCGAGGACAGTGTCCTGCTGCGCGACGGCCTGACGGCCCTGCTCGCGCGCTTCGGCCACCGGGTCGTCGCGGCGGTCGGGGACGCGGAAGCCCTGCCCGCGGCGGTCGGCCGGCACGCCCCCGACATCGTCGTCACCGACGTCCGCATGCCGCCCGCCTTCCAGGACGAGGGCCTGCACGCGGCGGTCCGCCTGCGCGCCGACCACCCCGGCCTGCCCGTCCTCGTCCTCAGCCAGTACGTGCAGCGCGCCTACGCCGCCGAACTCCTCGACTCCGGGGACGGCACCGGCGTCGGCTACCTCCTCAAGGACCGCGTGGGCCACGTCGAGGAGTTCGTGGACGCGCTCGCCGAGGTGGCGTCCGGCGGCACGGTGGTCGACCCGGAGGTCGTCCGCCGGCTCCTGCGCCGCCGCCGCGACCCGCTGTCCCGGCTCACCCCGCGCGAACGGGAGGTCCTGGCGCTGGTCGCGGAGGGGAAGTCCAACGGCGCGATAGCGCGGGCGCTGGTCGTCTCGGAGGCGGCCGTGGGCAAGCACATCGGCGGCATCCTCACCAAGCTGGACCTCCCCCCTGCGGAGGACACCCACCGCAGGGTCCTCGCGGTCCTGGCCTACCTCAGGAGTTAGGCGTCACGACCGGGGCGAGGGGCTTGGCGTAGCAGCGGCTCGACTCGTGGAACCGGTAGTAGCCGAACTTGGTGCACGGCTCGTAGCCGCTGGTCGTGTACAGCGCGATGGCCTCCGGCTGCTCGGTGCCGGTCTCCAGCACCATCCGCCGGCGCCCCGCGGCCCGCGCGTCCTCCTCCAGCGCGGTGAGGATCCGCCGGGCCAGCCCCCGGCCGCGCATCTCCCTGATCACGAACATCCGCTTGAGCTCGGCGTCCCCGTCCTGGTTGCCCTCGCCGTTCGCGTCCTGGCTGCGCCAGCCGCCGGTGGCGACGGGCCGCTCCCGCTCGTCGTACGCGATGAAGTACACGCCCCGGGGCGGATGAAAATCGGCCGGCTCCAGGACCGTGGCGTCGCCGCCGTCGCCGTACCGCTCGTGGTACTCGGCCTGGACCTCGTCGTTCAGCTTGACGGCGTCGGGGTGGTCGAAGGAAACGCGACGTATAGACATGCGGCTCACGGTACATCCATGCAGGTCAATGGGTGGTGGACAAAAACTGGACCTCGTACAGTGTGCAGGTATCGTGCCCGGGTGCTGACCGTGACCTCCGTGAACGTGAATGGGCTGCGCGCCGCCGCGAAGAAGGGCTTCGTGGAGTGGCTCGCCGGGACCTCCGCCGACGTGCTGTGCCTCCAGGAGGTGCGCGCCGAGCCGCAGCAACTGCCCGAGGAGGTCCGCGCCCCCGAGGGCTGGCACGTCACCCACGCCCCCGCCGCCGCCAAGGGCCGCGCCGGCGTCTCCCTCTACAGCCGCCGTGAGCCGGACGCGGTCCGGGTCGGCTTCGGCTCGTCGGAGTTCGACACCTCCGGCCGCTACGTCGAGGCCGACCTCCCCGGCGTCACGGTCGCCTCCCTCTACCTCCCCTCCGGCGAGGTCGGCACCGACCGCCAGGACGAGAAGGTCCGCTTCATGTCCGAGTTCCTCGCCCACCTCAAGGAACTGCGCGAACGCGCCGCCGCCGACGGCCGCGAGGTCCTGGTGTGCGGCGACTGGAACATCGCCCACCAGCAGGCCGACCTGAAGAACTGGCGCGCCAACCAGAAGAGCTCCGGCTTCCTGCCGGAGGAGCGCGAGTGGCTGACGCAGGTGCTCACCCCGGAGGCGGGCGGCTACGTGGACGTGGTCCGCGCCCTGCACCCGGACGCGACGGGCCCGTACACGTGGTGGTCGTATCGGGGGCGGGCCTTTGACAACGGCGCAGGGTGGCGCATCGACTACCACGTCTCCACGCCCGGCCTCGCGGCCAAGGCCGTCAAGGGCTCCGTCGAGCGGGCGGCCACGCACGCCGAGCGCTGGTCGGACCACGCGCCGGTGACCGTCGTCTACGACCTCTGATCCCGCGGCAGGGGCTTCAGGTCCTCGCGGCCGTGCCCGAGTCTGCGGTCCAGGGCCAGCGACAGTTCCGCCTCCACCACGCTGCGGGCCAGCGGGCGCAGGCGGGGCAGGTCGTCCTCGGCGGCGTGGCGGAGGACCAGGTCGGCGAAGAGGTCGGCGAGGGCGTCGGCGTGTGCGCGGACGCGGGCGCCGGCGGCCAGGACGTCGGCGAGCGGGATGCCCTCGCGGACCAGGGCGGTGGAGACGTCCAGCAGGCGGCGGCTGATGTGGACGATCTCGTCGCCGTCGGTGCCCAGGTAGCCGAGGTCGAGGGCGGCGGCGAGGTTGTCGGGGGTGACCTGGCCCTCGAAGCGGGCGGCGAGTTCCTCGGGGGTGAGGCGGACCGGCTCCTCCTCGGTGGGGGTGCCGACGCCGAGCAGGTCGGCGACGTCGCGGCCGTGGTCGAAGGCCTCGGCGAGTTCCGCTATGCCGGTGAGGGTGTGGCCGCGCTCCAGCAGGGCGGCGACCGTGCGCAGGCGGGCGAGGTGGTGGTCGTCGTACCAGGCGATGCGGCCCTCGCGGCGGGGTGGCGCGAGCAGGCCCCGTTCGCGGTAGAAGCGCAGGGTGCGCACCGTGATGCCGGCCGCCTCGGCCAGCTCCTCCGTCCGGTATTCCCGCTTGTCCGCCACGCCGGAAGCCTATGACGTACCGACGGTAACTTTCCTCCGCATGCCCCCTACCCATCAGTACGGAGCTGCTCTACGCTCCCATTGCGCCAGTGTTCACTGGCAGAGTCGCGTCAGCGGCGGCAGCAGCGTTGGGCGGATCGGCAGATACGCAGGGTCGCGGAGCAGGGAGGCGTCGGGATGACCGAGCACGAGCATGTGCGGGTGGCGGTGATCGGGTCGGGGTTCGGCGGACTGGGGGCCGCGGTGCGGCTGCGACGTGAGGGGATCACCGACTTCGTCGTCCTCGAACGCGCCGGCAGTGTCGGCGGCACCTGGCGGGACAACAGCTACCCGGGGTGCGCCTGCGACGTGCCCTCGCACCTGTACTCCTTCTCCTTCGCGCCCAACCCCGACTGGCCGCGCACCTTCTCCGGCCAGGAGCACATCCGCGCCTACCTGGAGCACGTCGCCGACACCTTCGGCCTGCGCCCCCATCTCCGCTTCGACTCCGAGGTCATGCGCATGACCTGGAACACGGAGCGGCTGTGCTGGGACATCGAGACGGCGAGCGGACCGCTCTCCGCCGACGTCGTCGTCTCCGCGACCGGGCCGCTGTCCGACCCGAAGATCCCGGACATCCCGGGCCTGGACTCCTTCCCCGGCAAGGTCTTCCACTCGGCCCGCTGGGACCACGACTACGACCTCGCCGGCAAGCGCGTCGCCATGGTCGGCACGGGCGCCTCGGCCATCCAGATCGTGCCCGCCATCCAGCCGGAGGTCGGCCGCCTCACCCTCTTCCAGCGCACCCCGCCCTGGGTGATGCCCCGCATGGACCGGCCCATCAGCCGCGCCGAGCGCTGGGTGCACCAGCGGCTGCCGGTCACCACGCAGGCCCGCCGCGGCCTGCTGTGGGGCATCCGCGAACTCCAGGTGCAGGCCTTCACCAAGCACCCGAACGAACTCGGCTTCGTCGAGCAGCTCGCCAAGCGCAACATGGCCCGCGCCGTCAAGGACCCGGCCCTGCGCGCCAAACTCACCCCGGACTACCGCATCGGCTGCAAGCGGATCCTGCTGTCGAGCACGTACTATCCGGCGCTCACCCGCCCGAACGTGGACGTCGTCGCGAGCGGGCTGCGCGAGGTCCGCGGCTCCACCCTCGTCGCCGCCGACGGCAGCCGGGCCGAGGTCGACGCGATCGTCTTCGGCACCGGCTTCCACGTCACCGACATGCCGATCGCCGAGCGGGTCGTCGGCGCCGACGGGCGGACCCTCGCGGAGTCCTGGAAGGACGGCATGGAGGCCCTGCGCGGCACCTCCGCGGCCGGCTTCCCCAACTGGATGTCGATCATCGGGCCCAACACCGGCCTCGGGAACTCCTCGATGATCCTCATGATCGAGTCCCAGCTGAACTACCTGGCCGACTACCTCCGCCAGCTGACCGTCCTCGGCGGCCGCGCCGCCCTCGACGCCCGCCCCGGCGCCGTGCGGGCCTGGAACCACCGCGTCCAGGAGCGGATGAAGCGCACCGTCTGGAACACGGGCGGCTGCACCAGCTGGTACCTCGACGCGAACGGCCGCAACACCACCATCTGGCCGGGCACGACGGCCGACTTCCGCCGGGCGACGCGGCGGGTGGACCTCGCCGAGTACGAGGTCCTGCGCGTGCCCGCCGTGAAGAAGGCGGAGGCGACGGCGTGAGCGCCCGCCGCGAGGCAGGCATGGGCGCCCGCCGTGACGCGGTCGCGGGCACGGGCCACCGCGCGGGCCGGCGTACGGGCGTCGTCCGCGCCCCGAGGGAGCTGACCGCCGTCTCCGCCGACGGTGCCTCGCTGCACGTGGAGGTGTACGGCCCCGACACCGCGCCCGCCGTCGTCCTCGCCCACGGCTGGACCTGCTCGACGGCCTTCTGGGCGGCCCAGGTCGAGTCCCTGGCCGCCGACCACAAGGTCGTCGTCTACGACCAGCGCGGCCACGGCCGCACCCCGGCGAGCCCGGCGTGCAGCACCGAGGCCCTCGCCGACGACCTGGAGGCCGTCCTCACCGCCACCCTCGCCCCGGGCGAGAAGGCGGTCGTCGCCGGACACTCGATGGGCGGGATGACGATCATGGCGGCGTCCGGCCGGCCCGCCTTCCGCGAGCACGCGGCGGCCGCCCTGCTGTGCAGCACGGGCAGTTCGCGGCTGGTGGCCGAGTCGACCGTGCTGCCCCTGCGCCCCGGCCGGCTGCGGACCTGGCTGACCGGACGCGTCCTCGGATCGAGGGCGCCGCTCGGCCCGGTCACCCCCGTCGCCCGCCGGATCCTCAAGTACGCCACGATGGGCGCCGGTTCGGCCCCGCACCTGGTCGACGCGTGCGCCCGGATCGTGCACGCCTGCCCGCGCGCCGTGCGCCACTCCTGGTCGCACGTCCTCGACCTGCTCGATCTCGACCACGCCGTGCGGGAGTTGACGGTGCCGACGGCGGTGATCGTGGGCACGGCCGACCGCCTGACCCCGCCGGTGCACGCCCGCCGGATCGCCGACGCGCTCCCGGACTGCGCCGGTCTGAGAGAACTGCCCGGCATCGGCCACATGACCCCGGTCGAGGCACCCGACCTGGTGACCGCGACGATCCGGGACCTCGTCACCACCCACGCACCGCAGCTCAAGGAGGGCGCATGAGCAGGGTCAGCCTCGAAGGACAGGTCGTCGTCGTCACCGGCGCCGCCCGCGGCGTCGGCGAACTCCTCGCCCGCAAGCTCTCCGCGCGCGGCGCGCGGATCGCGCTGGTCGGCCTGGAGCCGGACGCCCTCAAGCAGGTCGCGGAGCGGCTGCACGGCGACAGCGCCCACTGGTACGCCGACGTCACCGACCACGAGGCGATGAGCCGGGTCGCCCAGGAGGTGAAGGAGCGTTTCGGCAGGGTGGACGTCGTGGTCGCCAACGCGGGTGTCGCCACCGGCGGTCCGTTCGCCGACTCCGACCCGGAGTCCTGGCGCCGGGTCATCGAGGTCAACCTGGTGGGCTCGGCCGTCACCGCCCGCGCCTTCCTGCCGCTGCTGACGGAGAGCCGCGGCTACCTGTTCCAGATCGCCTCGCTCGCGGCGATCACCCCGGCGCCGATGATGTCCGCGTACTGCGCGTCCAAGTCGGGTGTGGAGGCGTACGCGCACAGTCTGCGCGCCGAGGTCGGCTACAAGGGCGTACGCGTCGGCATCGGTTACCTGTCGTGGACCGACACCGACATGGTGCGCGGCGCCGATCAGGACGAGGTGATGCGGGAGTTGAGGCAGCGGCTGCCGTGGCCGTCCAACAAGACGTACCCGCTGGGCCCGGCCGTGGACCGGCTCGTCGCCGGGATCGAGCGGCGCGCCGCCCATGTGTACGGGCAGTGGTGGCTGCGCGGGATGCAGGGGGTGCGCGGGTATCTCCCGGCGCTCATCGGGACGGTGGGGCAACGGGAGATGAGGCGGTTCGCGCCGAGGCTCCAGGGGATGCGCACGGGGCTCGTCGGCGCGGGTGGGGCGGCGGACGAGGAGGCCCGGACTACGCAGCGTAGTTGATCGAAATGCGCGGTTCCTCCCTGCGTGTGAATCTGGTCGAGGCCCGATCAAGGGCCGATTCCCTCACCCTCAACGGGAGTGAACCCACATGGGTATGAAGGACAAGTTCCAGGAGCAGGCCGAGCAGTGGCAGGACCAGGCCAAGCAGAAGGTGGGTCAGGCCAAGGAGCAGGCCCAGCAGCGCGGCCGCCGTCCGGAGCGCGGTGAGCAGCCCGAGCACGGGCGCACCCGGCCCGAGCACGAGCGGACGCGGCCCGAGCACGAGCAGGAGCGCATCCGTCGTGAGCGCGAGCGCGAGGACGAGGACCGACTGGACGCCGAGTACGACGTGTAGTCGGGCTCGGCTCGGCCGGTGAATGTGGGGTGCCCTTCCGGTCTCGCCGGGAGGGCACCCCGCGGTTTCTTCCGCGAAGGGCCGGCCGTTCGTCAGGCGCGCGGCGGGAGTTCGGGGCGGGAGCGGTTCGGGACGTCCGAGTGGTCCGGCGGGGAGGCCGGGGGCTCGTTCCGCAGCAGGTCCAGGGCGAGGCGTACCGCGTCGTCGAGTTGGGCGTAGCGGCCCTCCGCCCAGTCCAGCGGGGTGCGCAGCGCCTCCACGTCGGGGGCGACACCGTGGTTCTCCACGGACCAGCCGTAGGCGTCGAACCAGGCGGCGTTCATCGGGACGGTGATGACGGTGCCGTCGCCGAGCCGGTGCCGTCCGGTCATGCCGACGACTCCGCCCCAGGTCCGCTGGCCGACGACCGGGCCCAGCCTCAGCAGCTTGAAGGCGGCGGTGATCATGTCGCCGTCGGAGGAGGTGGCCTCGTCGGCGAGCGCGACGACCGGTCCCCGGGGCGCGTTGGAGGCGTACGACACCGGCTGGGCGTCGCGGGTGAGGTCCCAGCCGAGGATCCGGCGCGTCAGCTTCTCCACGACCAGTTCGCTGATGTGCCCGCCGGCGTTGCCGCGCACGTCCACGATCAGCGCGGGCCGGGAGACCTCCATGCGCAGGTCGCGGTTGAACTGGGCCCAGCCGGAGCCGCCCATGTCGGGGATGTGCAGGTAGCCGCAGTGGCCGCCGCTCAGTTCGCGGACCACGGCGCGGCGTTTGGCGACCCAGTCCTGGTAGCGCAGCGGCCGTTCGTCGACGAGGGGGACGACGGCGACGCGGCGCGCGCGGCCCGCCTCGCCCTCCGCCGGGGTGAAGGTGAGCTCGACCGTGGTCCCGCCGGCCTGGGCGAGGAGCGGGTAGGGCCCGGCCACCGGGTCCACCGGCCGCCCGTCCACGTGGGTGAGCACCGCCCCCTCCCGGATGCCGGTGCCGGCCAGCGGCGAACGTGCCTTGGAGTCGGAGGAGTCGCCGGGCAGGATCCGTTTGACCGTCCAGCCGCCGTCCCGGTGGACGAAGTTGGCGCCGAGCAGGCCCTGCCGGCGCTGGTAGTGGAGCGGGCCCTCGTTGCGGCGGGCGGGGGTGACGTAGGCGTGCGAGGTGCCCAGTTCGCCGAGCACCTCGCGCAGCAGGTCCGCGAACTCGTCGGGGGAGGCGACCCGGTCGACCAGCGGCCGGTACTGCTCCAGTACCGCGTCCCAGTCGATCCCGCACATCCCGGGGTCCCAGAAGTAGGCGCGGATCAGCCGGCCGGCCTCCGCGTACGCCTGCCGCCACTCGGCGCCCGGGTCGACCTCGTGCATGATGCGGCGCAGGTCGATCCAGACGGTGGAGTCGAGGTCGCCGGACTCGGTGGAGGGCACGGCCCGCAGGTCGCCCTCGTCGGCGACGACCAGTCGGCTGCCGTCCCCGCTGACCGCGAAGAAGTCGAGGTGGCCGACGAGTTCGGACTTCTTCGCCTTGCTGATGTTGAAGAACTCCAGGGTGGGGCGCCCGCTGGTGTCGTCCGGGTTGACGAAGGTCTCGCCGAGCGCGCCGGAGATCGGCCAGCGCAGCCACACCAGGCCGCCGCCGGCGACCGGGCACAGCGCCGAGTACTTGGAGGCGGCCACCGGGAACGGTGTCACCCGGTTCGCCAGCCCCTCGACCTCGACGGTCACCGCCCCGTCGGCGCCCTCGTCGTCCTCCAGCGGGTCCAGTCCCCCGGCCGCGGGCCGCCCCTCGGGGTTCAGCGCGAAGGGGGAGGGCGTCGCGGAGGACAGGGGCACCAGGTAGGGGCGGCAGCCCAGCGGGAACGACAGGTCCCCGGTGTGCACGTCGTAGACGGGGTCGAAGCCGCGCCAGGAGAGGAAGGCGAGGTAGCGGCCGTCCCGGGTGAAGACGGGGTTCTCGTCCTCGAACCGGCCGTTGGTGACGTCGACGATCAGCCGGTCGCCCGTGCCGAGCCCGGAGATCCGGGCCAACTTGATCTGCCGCAGGGAGCGTCCGATCCCGGGATGGGACCAGGTCAGCCAGCTGCCGTCGGGGGAGAACGCCAGGTCCCGCACGGGCCCGTTGATCGAGCGGATCAGCTCCGTGACCTCCCCGTTGGACCCCTCGCTCGCGTCGAGCAGCAGCAGCCGTCCGTCGTGCGAGGCGATCGCGAGCCGCTCGCCCTCGGGGTCGGCCACCAGTTCCAGCACCCGCCCGAGTTCCCCGGAGGCCAGCCGCCGCGGCGCGCGGTCGCCGGTGGCGCGCGGCAGGGAGGCGATCTCGACGGCGTCCTCGCCCTCGGCGTCCGTGACATAGGCGACCTGGCCGGCCGGGCCGAGCATCTCCGGCAGCCGCACCCGTACTCCGGGGGTGTCGGTGATGGTCCGGGCGGGGCCGTCCCGGTGCGTCAGCCAGTACAGGCTGCCGCGGACGACGACGGCGCTGGCCCGCCCGGTCTCGTCCACCGAGATCCCGTCGACGTGGAGGGCGGCCGGGATCTGGTACGGCCGCTGCCCGGCGCGCGGCCCGCTCAGCCGTACGTCGAGCCGGCGCGGCTCGGCGCCCTCGGACAGGTCCTCGACGATCCACAGGTCACCGGCGCACTGGTACACCACCCGCGTGCCGTCGCTGGAGGCGTGCCGGGCGTAGAAGGCGTCGTGGTCGGTGTGCCGGCGCAGGTCGGAGCCGTCGTGGGCGCAGGAGTAGAGGTTGCCGGTGCCCTCGTGGTCGGAGAGGAACGCGATGCGGCCGCCGACGAACATGGGGGAGTGGAGGTGGCCGCCGAGGTCGGCGAGCAGCCGCTGCCCGTGCAGCCAGAGCCGGCCCGTGGCGCCGCCGCGGTAGCGCTTCCAGGCGGCCGGTTCGTGCGGCGGGGTGCCGGTGAGGAGCAGGGTCCGCCGTTCGCCGTCGAGGTCGGCGACCTGGATGTCGGAGGCGGGGCCCCAGGGGAGGCGGCGGCCGGGGTCGCCGTCGGGGGAGACCTTGTGGGCCCAGGTGAAGTGGGAGAAGGGCTCGCCGTGGGAGGCGACGGCGAGGATGTCGGCGTTCCCGTCCTGGTCGGGGGGTGTCCAGCCGCACACCTGGGTGTCCGGGCTGCCCCAGTACGTCAGCCGCCGTCCCGGTCCGCCGTCCACCGGCACCAGGTGGATCTCGGGGACGAGGCCCCGCCAGCTCGTGTACGCGATGTGGCGGCCGTCGGGGGAGAAGCGGGGGTGGCCGGCCTTGGCGCGGTCGACGGTGAGCCGCCAGGCGCGGCCGGGTCCGTCGAGCGGGGCGAGCCAGAGGTCGTCCTCGGACACGAAGCACAGCAGGTCACCGCTGAGGTGCGGCAGGCGCAGATAGGTCACCTGTCCATGCTTTTCCTGTCAAAGGGGCCGGGCAACTTATGTGTCCTTCACGGACGTGAGCCAGCACACGTACGAAACCGTTTCGTTTCGCTTTTCCTCAGGGTATCTTCATGGTGTACGCATCACGGGACAGTGCTGGAGCCGGAGGGATTGCCATGACTGAGGTCGCCACCCCGCGTCGCAGTCGGATCACCCCCGAGCGCGAGGCCGAGCTGTACGCGGCCGTGCTCGACCTGCTCCGCGAGGTCGGCTACGACGCCCTCACCATGGACGCCGTCGCCGCCCGCACCCGGTCCAGCAAGGCCACGCTCTACCGCCAGTGGGGCGGCAAGGCCGAGCTGGTCGCGAGGGCCATCAGACACAGCAAGCCCGACCACGGTGACGAGATTGACACCGGCTCGCTCCGGGGCGACCTGCACGCCCTGCTGCGGCTGGAGGACGACTGCACCATCGAGCGGAACTCGGCGCTGATGCGGGGCATCGCCATGGCGATGCACAACAACCCCGATCTGCGCCAGGCGTTCCGGGCCCAGCTCATCGAACCGGAGCTGTCCGGATTCCACCGGGTGATCCGGCGGGCCGTCGACCGGGGCGAGGTCCGCCCCGACTGCCCCGCGCTGGACTTCCTGCTGCACATGATGGTCGGCGGCTTCGCCACCCGGGCCCTGCTCGACGACCAGCCGCCGACCCTGGCCTTCCTCACCGCGTACGTCGACGCCGTGGTCCTCCCCGCCCTCGGCGTGCCCGTCTCCTCCTGACCCTCCTCCTGACCGTCCCCGCGGTCCGCCCTTCCTGACGCCACCGCTCACGTCGTCGGGCCGATCACCCCTGCCTCCACGCCGGGTTGGTCACCCCTGCCCTCGGGGCCCATGCCGAAACCCGGGCCCCCACACCCCACGACCTGACCGGGAGTACGCCTCCGTGGCCACGTTCCTCTACAAGCTGGGCCGACTCGCCTTCCGGCGACGGCACTTCTTCGCCCTGATCTGGGTGGCGCTGCTGACGCTCGCCGGTGTCGGCGCCGCCTCCGCGCCCGCCGCCGGCAGCACCTCCTTCTCCATCCCCGGCACCGAAGCGCAGAAAGCTTTCGACCTGCTGGAACAGCGCTTCCCCGGGATGAGCGCCGACGGCGCCACCGCCCGGGTCGTCTTCCAGGCCCCCGACGGCGAGAAGATGACGGACGCCGCCCACAAGGCCACCGTCGAGAAGACCGTCAAGGAGCTGTCCGACGGCTCCGAGGTCGCCTCCGTCGCCGACCCCTTCCAGGCCAAGGCCGTCAGCGAGGACGGCACGATCGCCTACGCCTCCGTGAAGTACGACGTATCCGGCATGGAGCTGGAGGACTCCTCCCGCGAGGCGCTGGAGGACGCCGCCGAGAACGCCCGGGACGCCGGCCTGACCGTCGAGATCGGCGGTGACGCGCTCCAGACGACGCCCGAGACCGGCGCCACCGAGATCATCGGCATCGCCGTCGCCGCCGTCGTCCTCGTCATCACCTTCGGCTCGCTGATCTCGGCGGGCATGCCCCTGCTGACCGCGCTCATCGGCGTCGGCATCGGCGTCTCCTCGATCACCGCGCTCGCCAGCACCCTCGACCTCGGCTCCACCACCTCCACCCTGGCGATGATGATCGGCCTCGCCGTCGGCATCGACTACGCCTTGTTCATCGTCTCCCGCTACCGCGCCGAACTGGCCGAGGGCCGCGCCCGCGAGGAGGCGGCCGGCCGCGCCGCCGGCACCGCCGGCTCCGCGGTCGTCTTCGCCGGCCTGACCGTCGTCATCGCCCTCGTCGGCCTCTCCGTCGTCAACATCCCGATGCTGACGAAGATGGGCATCGCGGCGGCGGGCACGGTGGCCATCGCCGTCCTGATCGCCCTCACCCTGATCCCCGCGCTGCTCGGCTACGCGGGCCGCAAGGTCCGCCCGGCCGGCGAGAAGGGCAAGCTCCTCGGCGGCGGCCGCGCCAAGTCCGCCGAGAAGGCGGCCAAGCCCAACATGGGCACCCGCTGGGCGAGCTTCGTCGTCCGCCGCCCGGTCGCCGTCCTCCTCCTGGGCGTGATCGGCCTCGGTGCGGCGGCCGTCCCGGTGTCCTCGCTGGAACTGGGCCTGGGCGACGACGGCTCCCAGCCCACCTCCACCACCCAGCGCCGGGCCTACGACCTCCTCTCCGAGGGCTTCGGCGCCGGCTTCAACGGCCCGCTGATGGTCGTCGTCGACGCCAAGGGCAGCGACGACCCGCAGGCCGTGTTCTCCGACGTCGGCGACGAGATCAAGGGCCTGAGGAACGTCGTCACCGTCACCCCGGCCACCCCCAACGAGGCCGGCGACACGGCGACCATCACGGTCATCCCCGACGCCAAGCCGTCCTCCGTCACCACCGAGGACCTGGTCCACGCCATCCGCGGCAAGGGCACGGACATCAAGGCCGACACCGGCGCGGAGATCCTCGTCACCGGCTCGACGGCGATGAACATCGACGTCTCCCAGAAGCTCAACGACGCCCTCGTCCCGTACCTCGTGCTGGTGGTCGGCCTGGCCTTCCTCCTCCTCATCGTGGTCTTCCGCTCGATCCTCGTCCCGCTGAAGGCGGCCCTCGGCTTCCTGCTCTCCGTCATGGCGGCCCTCGGCGCCGTCGTCGCGGTCTTCCAGTGGGGCTGGTTCGCGGGCCTGATGGGCGTCGAGGAGACCGGCCCGGTCATGTCGATGATGCCGATCTTCATGGTCGGCGTGGTCTTCGGACTCGCGATGGACTACGAGGTCTTCCTCGTGACCCGCATGCGCGAGGCGTACGTCCACGGCGAGGCCCCCGGCCAGGCCGTGGTGACCGGCTTCCGGCACGGCGCGCGGGTCGTCACCGCCGCCGCGGTGATCATGATGGCGGTGTTCGCCGGCTTCATCGGCTCCTCCGAGTCGATGGTCAAGATGATCGGCTTCGGCCTCGCGATCGCCGTCTTCTTCGACGCCTTCGTCGTCCGCATGGCCATCGTGCCCGCCGTCCTCGCCCTCCTCGGCAAGAAGGCCTGGTGGCTGCCGAAGTGGCTGGACCGCGCCCTGCCCAACGTCGACGTCGAGGGCGAGGGCCTGCGCGCCCACGACGACGACGCCGACCGGGAGTTCGCCCGGGCGTAGCGCGTCGGGCGACGTGAAGACCGCCGGTGAGGGTTCCGTGGGGACGGGGCGCCCTCACCGGCTTCTTCGTGTCCGGCTTCTTCTTCCGGCGTGGCTGTCACCCACGTTCGGGTGAAGGGGTGGCCGCGACGGGGTCGGACGGGGCTGTTGAACAGATGGTTTTGGTCATTCACTGCATAGATGGACATTACAGGTGACCGTCACTGATATGTGAACGATCTGTAACGGGAGGTGTGGATCGGGCGTTCCGGGAGTGTCAGGTGGTCCGATGCCGGTGCCGCGGCCGAACCCGGCCGCCATCGCACCTCCCGAGGAGACCCCGTGCTCGTTTCCCCCGTGTCCTCCGTGTCCCCCGTTTCGACCCGTCGTCTGGCGGTCGCCTCGCTCGCGGCCGCCGCAGTGATCGGCGCCGTGGCGGTCCCGGCGTCCGCCGCCGGCCAGCCGCGCGCCGACCGGCCGAAGGTGGAGATCAGCGACGTGCAGTACGACGCGCCGGGCCACGACACCCGCGCCAACCGCTCCCTCAACAAGGAGTGGGTGGAACTGACCAACACCACCCGCCGTGAGGTGAACCTCGACGGCTGGACCCTGTCCGACGAGGACGGCGACACCTACACCTTCGACCGCTACCGCCTCGCCGCCCGCGCCACCGTCCGCGTCCACACCGGCGAGGGCCGCGACACCCGCACCGACCTGTACCAGGACCGCGGCCGCCACGTCTGGGCCAACGACTCCGACACCGCGACGCTGCGCAACGAGCGTGACCGCGTCGTGGACGAGGTGTCGTGGGACCGGGACCGCCAGGACGGCGACCGCCACCACGGGGGCCGTCACGACGGGGGCCGTCAGCACGGGGACCGGCACGACGAGGGCCGTCACCATGGCGGTGGCCGTCAGCACGGGGACCGGCACGACGGTGGCCGTCACCACGGCGGGGACCGTTTCTGACGGCATTGCGTGACCGGCGGCGCGTTCGGCCCACCCCTCGGGCCGGGCGCGCCGCTCACGCATGTCCCGCCCTGGTGCCCCCCACTCTCACCTCCGCCCACACCGTCTTGCGCGGCAACGGTCCCGGTACGACGCCCCAGCGGTCCGCGAGGGCGTCCACGAGGAGCAGCCCCCGGCCGCCCTCCGCGTCCCCGTCCGGGCGGCCCGGCCGGGGGAGCCGGTCGCCCCGGGCGTCCGTGACCTCGATGCGGAGGGTGTCCGCGACGGCGTTCAGGGTCAGCCGGAAGTCCCGCCCCGGGACCCGCCCGTGCGTCGCCGCGTTCGTCGCCAGCTCGGCCACGATCTGCGGCGCGGTGTCCAACGGCAGCCCCCACTCCCGGAGCTGCTCCGTCGTCAGCAGGCGGGCCAGACGGGCGGCGCGGGGGGTGGGGGACAGGAGGACGGTGAAGTGGCGGGAGGGGGAGGTGAGATTGATTTCAGGGACACGCGTCTCGTGATTCATGTGACTCAGCGTGGTGGATCGGACTTGCTTGAGTGAGTGGCGATGCCTGTGCGTAGCGGGACTGTCCCAGCTCTGTCCTGTGCTGTCTCAGCTGTCTCGGTGTCGTCCGGGTACGACTGCGCGTTGGAGGTGGGTGAGCTTGAACGAAGCTGCGGACGAGGCTGGGTGGGATGTACAGCCCGGGGACGAGATCGCGCCGGTCGTGGAGACCGTGGGGCGACTGGTCAAGCTGTATCGGGAGGCGGCGGATATAAGGGTCGTCGATTTGGCGGGCACGCTCCGGTACGGCGAGGACATGATCCGCAAGATCGAGCGCGGTGACCGAATCCCTCGGCCTGAGTTCCTGGACAAGGCGGATGAGGCGCTGGGAGCGCGGGGAGTGCTGAAGGCATTCAAAGAGGACATGCGAAGAGCTCGGTACCCCAAAAAGGTGCGGGAGCTGGCCGATTTGGAGGCGCGAGCGGTCGAAATGCTCCTCTACAGCAACCACAACATCCATGGACTGTTGCAGACGCCGGAGTATGCGACCGCACTGTTTGACATGCGGCAGCCTTCTCTACTCCGGGGCATTGTCGAGCAGGAGGTGGCTGCCCGCACGGCCCGCAAATCGATCTTCGAGAAGCAGCCTGCACCTGCCCTCAGCTTCATCCAGGAGCAGGTGACGTTGGAACGTCCTCTCGGCGGTAGGGCGGTGCTGCGGCGACAGCTCGAAAGCCTCCTTCAAGTAGGGAACTTGCGAAACGTGTCGCTTCAGGTCATGCCGACTGACCGTGAGGAGCACGCCGGCATTCCTGGCCTGATCGAGGTGCTGAAGTTCGCGGATGGGACGGCTGTTGGCCGCTCTGAGGGTGCGTTCAACGGTCGCCCGGTGTCAGACCCAAAAGACCTTCGGATCCTGGAGTTGCGCTATGGGATGATCCGGGCGCAGGCTCTCACACCAAGGGAGTCACTGGCCTTCATCGAGCAAGCGCTGGGGAGACTATGAGCAACGCGGAACTCCACTGGTTCAAGAGCAGCTACAGCAGCAGCAACGAGCCTGGCGACTGCGTCGAGGTCGCCCTGGACTGGTTCAAGAGCAGCTACAGCGACAGCAGCAACGGCCATGACTGCGTCGAAGTGGCCACGGCTCCCGCCACCATCCACATCCGTGACTCCAAGAGTCCCGCCCACGGCATACTCGCCGTCGCCCCCGCCGCCTGGACGGACTTCCTCCGGCACGCCACCGCCCACGGATAACCGGGTCGCATGTCCCGTGCACGCACCGCTACCGTGCGCGCATGACGACGACTGGAGCTCACCCCCGTTTCGCCGAAGCCCTGGATGCCCTGGGGCTCGGTGACCTGCACCCCCGTATCCGGCGCTTCCCGGACGCGACGCGTACGGCCGCCGAGGCCGCCGCCGCGATCGGGTGCGACCTCAGTCAGATCTGCAAGTCGCTGATCTTCGCGGCGGACGGGGTGCCGGTGCTGGTGCTGATGGACGGGGCCTCGCGGGTCGACGTCGGCCTCGTGCGGAAGGAGCTCGGCGCCGAGAAGGTGACGCGGGCCGACGCCGGCGTCGTACGGGAGACGACCGGGTACGCGATCGGGGGCGTGCCGCCGTTCGGGCACCGTACGCGCACGCGTGTCCTCGCGGATCGCGGGCTCCTCGCGCACGACGTCGTGTGGGCCGCCGCGGGCACCCCGCACACGGTGTTCCCCATGGCCCCCGCCGAGCTGGTCGAACGTGCCGGCGCGACGCTCGTGGACGTGCGCGAGCGCACTGCGTGACCCCGCTGGTCACGGCGGCGGTCCTGCTCGCCGCCGTCACGCACGCCGCGTGGAACGCGATCGCCCACCGCATCACCGACAAGCTCACCGGCTTCGCCCTCATCTCGGGCGGCGGCCTCCTCATCGGCCTCGCACTGATGCCGTTCACAGTTGTCCCCGCGGCGGCAGCGTGGCCGTACCTCCTCTGCTCCGCCGCGATCCATATCGCGTACTACGCGCTGCTGATGCGGTCGTTCCGGCTGGGGGACTTCGGGCAGGCGTACCCGATCGCGCGCGGGTCCGCGCCGCTCGTCGTGACGGTCCTCGCCGCCGTCTTCGCGCACGAGGTGCCGGACGGCTGGGCGGCCGCCGGGATCGCGCTGTCCTGCGCGGGGCTGACGGGCGTCGCGCTGTGGGGGCTGCGCGGGCGGCGGCCCGACTGGGCGGCGATCGGCGCGGCGCTCGCGACCGGCCTCTCCATCGCCGCGTACACGGTCGTGGACGGCCTGGGTGTACGCGCCTCCGGGTCCTCCCTCGGCTACATCGCCTGGCTGATGGCCGTCCAGGGGACCGTCCTCCCGGCGTACGCCGTCACCCGCCGGCGGCGGGAGACCTGGACCGTCCTGCGGCCCTTCGCCACCCTCGGCCTGCTCGGCGCCGCCCTGTCCGTCGCCGCCTACGCCCTCGTCCTGTGGGCACAGACCCGCGCCGAACTCGCCCCGATCGCGGCCCTCCGCGAGTCGTCGATCATCGTCGGCTCGGCCATCGGTGCCGTGTTCTTCAAGGAGAGGTTCGGCGCGCCGCGTATCGCCGCCGCGGGACTGCTGGTCCTCGGGATCGGGCTGATGCTGCACGCGGGGTGAGGGCAGGGCCGGGTGCGTGCCTGCCTCCTCGGCACTCGCTTCGGGGCCGGTCTCGAACGGACGAGTGGCAGGGCTGATGGTGGGCACTTAGGGTGACGTTGTGAATCCACTCGGTGATTGGTGGAGGTAGTGATGAGCACCCACGAGGAGACCCCGAGGCCGAGCCTTCCGCGGTTCGAGGAGGCCCGACCTCTCGGACCGCAGGACGCGGCATTCGTCCAGGAGCTGGTCGCCGTCCTGGAAAGGCACGGCAACCTCGACCGCTTCGGCCTGTGCCTGCTGCACGACCACTTCCCTCTCGACGAGGGCGAGATCCTGACCGAGACGACCGACGCGGCGACGCGTACCCTCCACACCCGCGTGGAGAAGGCGAACCGGACCAGGCACGGCAAGCCCACCCAGTGGCGGTTCCTCCCGGGTGTCGATCACTCGCGACGCGTCGAGTCCCCCGGTGAACCCTACGAGGTCGTCCTGCTGTGCGACCCCTACAGCGGATGCCCGCCCCGGAAATGACGTCCGCCGCGTGGCGGTTGCTTCTGCTCGCCGTCGCCCTGCTCGGGTGCTGGGCGGTGTCGCCGGTCCAGGCGCACGCCGTCGACGCGCGCAAATGCCGGACGATCAGGGAACCGCAGAAGGCGAAAGTCGCCACCGAGATCTCCTTCAGCCAGAAGCGCCCCGAGTTCGTCGAGGTGTCACAGGTCACCACCATCGAGGTGCCGAACCGAAGCGGCGGCGAAGTGGACGACCTGATACTCAGCCCGGACGCGCCCGATTACCGCCGTGCCCTGCGCTGCCTTTTGCTCGGGCAGAGCGCATCGCGGAAAATCAACCTCAACGTGTGGCACCCGGAATGGCGATCGACCGACGACCAACCGGTCACGCACAAAGGCGCGGTCGTCGTCACGTATGAATCATGGAATCTCATCCGCTCCGCCGGAATGTTCGAAGTGGGCCCTTGGACGGTCGAGGCCGGACCCGCGGGCTGGAAAGTGACCCTTCACCCACCGAATGCTCTGCTCAAATCCTCGTGGCAGCGGATCGAGATCCGTCCGGGCGGCCTGCAGATCAGTGACGCACCCGAGGCGCCCGAAGTGTCGATCACCGAAAACGACAGCAGGGTGTGGAGCGGATACAAGCCGGAATCCGGAAAGGCGATCTACGTCGACCTGACACCGCCACGGATTCATGCCGCGGAGGGCAGCGCTTCCTGGATCCGCTCTCTGGGCGTCACCTCCTGGTGGTTCTGCGCCTCGGCCGTGATCGCCGCGTCGGCATGGCCTCTCCGCAGGAAGATCGATCTGGCCAAAACAGTTCTGCAGTGGGCGGGGGTGAGTGCGGCCCTCGGCCTGACGTTGCTGTTGCTGCTCCGCCCGTCTTCCGGCGTGAACCCTTGGCGCGCGTTCATCGGCATCGTG
Source organism: Streptomyces sp. NPDC059895 (assembly GCF_042731035.1). NCBI lineage: Bacteria > Bacillati > Actinomycetota > Actinomycetes > Kitasatosporales > Streptomycetaceae > Streptomyces > Streptomyces sp. NPDC059895. The sequence goes on along the minus strand of NZ_JBHWKO010000021.1, from coordinate 65,456 downwards.
TCGGGTTTCACCCTGGTGCTCACCGCGCGGCCGTGGCTCCCGTTGAGACAGGGCTCCGACGACCCCGACACGGGATTGAGGAACCGCAAGATGGTGGTCGTCACTTCCGCGGGGGCAGCGGCGGCGACCGGTCTGTTGGTGATCCTCGCCCCCCACCTCCTGGGCCTCCCGGATGATCTGATGCCGAAAGCCCGGCCGCCGGTCACCGGCATTGCCGGACTGGCCCTCCTCGACTTCTGCATGCTGTGGCTGTGGCTGGCCGCGATCGCTGCCTGGGCGTGGCGTTTCGCACGAGAAGGAAAGTTCGGCGATTTCGCAGGTGAAGGAGAAAACCCGAGCGCAGGCGAACCCGAGCACCCCGAGTCTTCGGAGGGAACCCAGGCCGCGTATCTCCTTCGCCGTGCCGTCGTGGTCGGGGCCACCCTGGCCGTCGTATCGGCCGTGGTGGTGGCGTGCTGTGTGCTCTCCTTCCATGTGAGATGGGAACGCGCCGACTGGATGGGGGACGCCAGTTCTCTCCTCGGTATCGGTTACAGAGGTGCCCTGAGTCAGCAACTCGCGCGTTTCGCGTTCTTGGGACCACAGTGGATATACGCCTACACGTGGATGCTGGCCGGAATAGCGCTTGTGGCGCTCCTTCACAGCAAGAACAGGACCGGACCGGAGACGTCCCTGGGGCCGGAGAGAGTGGATCTCCTTTTGGTGACCGCCGTCTTCGCCATCGTCGTGGCGATGAGAGGAATCACCGTCCCGGGAAGGGTGGCGGCGGTGTACGGCCTCTGGCTGCCGCTGAACATGGTCGCGCTCTACGTCGTGGTGAAAGTGGGGCGCCGCTGGTCGGTACTGAGCCGGGTGGACCGGAAAGCGGAGGCGCCTTGCGTCGTAGCGGAACTGAGTGATGCGGCAAAGCACGATCAGCTGATGGAGGACTCCCGCCGCTGCCGCGATCTGCTCCTCCGGCTCCACCTCCTCAACCACGCGGGCGCAGAGGGAACCGAGAGAAGTGACCTGGAGGAACAACTCGACTCGCTGCACCACTGGCAGCCGGTCGGGTGTCGCCACAGCTGCCTACCGGACCCCGTGTCCGTTGTCGACGTCGCCCTCAGCTGGGGACCGCAGCCGCGTTGGTGGGCGAACGCCCTCAATGCCGCGCGCTGGGCCGCCGTCTTCGGCATTCTTCCCAGCGCGGTGACCGCCTGGTACCAGCTCCTGAGGGGAGGTAAGCACAGGTCCTTCACCCTCGACCAGCTCACCGGTATCCCCGATGTGATCGGGATGTTCCTTACGCGAGAGATCTCGTTCGCCGGTGCGGGACTTGTTCTCGGCGCCCTGTGGCGTGTACTGCCTGGAGAGCGCGGCCCCATGCGGGCCCTGAACCTGTTCGTCGCCTGGTTCCTGCCCATCATGGTCCTTGCCGCGCTCACCCACGCCGACGGTCTCCAAGAAGTGGGCGTGCAGATCCTGAGCGCCATCCTGATGCTCATGGTGCTGACCCTGACGAGCATGTGGATGGACACCGACACGTTCCGTCGTGAACGGCCTTACTGGACCAAACGCTTCAGCCTGCTGAGATCGATCTACCAGATGCACGGCCTTTCCGGGCAGTTCGCCTGGCTGCTCACACAGTTGGCGGCAGCGGCGGTCATCTGGCAGGCGATCGACCTCCAGTGACCGCCGACCGGAACGGCCCTCGCGGTCCCGGTCACGGCCGACGCCGGCCCGCCCCGGGACCCGGGCGACCCCCCTGACTACCGTGACGCCATGCCCCGGACGACGCAGCTCACCCCCGACGACCTCGACGCCTACTTCCACCGGATCGGTTGGGAGGGGGAGCGGCGGGCCGACGTGGGCACGCTGCGGGGTGTCCATCTGGCGCACGCCCACTCCATACCGTTCGAGAACCTCGACCCCGTCCGCGGGACCGCCCCCTCCCTCGCGACCGCCGATCTGGTCGCCAAGCTGGTGCGCGGCGGGCGCGGCGGCTACTGCTACGAGCACAACACCCTGTTCGCAGGCGTCCTGGAGGCGCTGGGGTTCGCCGTGACCCGGCTCGGGGCGCGGGTGGTCGTCGGCGCGGAACGGTTCGAGGACCGGCCGCGCACGCACATGGCGCTCCTCGTTCAGGCCCCCGGCGACCCTCGGCCGTACCTCGCCGACGTCGGCTTCGGCGCCCCGGGCGCCCTCCTCGAACCGGTCCCCCTGGTTCCGGACACCGCCTTCGACGCCGCCGGGCGCCGGCACCGGCTGGTCCACGCCCCGCACCGCGGGCCGCTGGAAATGTGGGTGCTGGAGATGCACGGGGAGGGAGCGTCGCTGACAGGCGGCTGGCGGCCCCAGTACGTCTTCACCGTCGACCCCTTCGAGCGCCCCGACTTCGAGGTGGCCAACTGGTACGTCGCCACCAGCCCGCGCTCCCCGTTCAGCCGACGCCCCTACGCCCAGCGCGTCACCGCCGGCCGCCACCTCCTCCTCGACGGCACCCGCCTCACCGAGACCCGCGCCGACGGCACCGTCACCGAGCGGGAGCTCACCGAGGAGGCGGAGGTGCGGCGCGTGCTGGAGGAGGAGTTCCGGATCGCCGTACCGGAGGGCACGACGCTGCTGGGCTGAGCCGCGCGTGGGTGCGGCGGACCGCCGGGAGGCGCACCCTGGAAGCAGATGTTCCGGAGGTGATCCTGATGATGAAGACCACGGTGGGCTGGCACGTCGACATGGAGTTCCAGGAGGACGACCAGCACACGCGCGCGGTCGCGATGGTGCGGCTGCCGGACGGGAGCGAGGTCAAGGCCCAGGGGCACGCCAGCCGTCACAGCATCGACGCCAACCAGCCCCGCGTCGGCGAGGAGATCGCGGGCGCCCGCGCCCTGAACGAGCTGGCCATGCAGCTCTTGACCAAGGCCCACACCGAGATCGACGAGGCGTCGGGCCGTACGTCCCACCCGATCCACGTGTGAGCCGCACCGGGCGGCCCGCGCCCCGCCGGACGTAGGGGCGGGCCGCCCACACCACGCCCACTCCTCACGCCCACATCCGCGGCCATGCGCGGCCGCGACCGCCGTCAGCCGCGCTGAAGCAGCGCTTCCCGCACCGCTCGCACCAGCGCCTGCGCCCGCGCGTCCGCCGTCACGCTCGACCGGAACCCGTTGGTGACGTACCCGAAGGCGATGCCCGACTCGGGGTCGGCGAAGCCGAGCGCCCCGCCGCGGCCGGGGTGGCCGAAGGAGGCGGGGGACAGCAGCGGGGACGCGGCGCCGTGCAGCATGTAGCCGAGGCCGAAGCGGGTGCCGACGACCAGGACGCGGTCGGGGCCCGCCGAACGCTCCGTGCGCGCCGCCTCCGCCGTCTCCGGCGTGAAGAGCCGGGTGCCGCCCTCCGGCGCGCCGATCAGCGAGGCGTAGAAGCGGGCCAGGCCGTCCGCGGTGGCGATGCCGTTGGAGGCGGGCAGTGCGGCGGCCCGGTAGGCGGGGTCGTTCTCGTCGGGCATCGGGGTGATCGCGGCGAAGGCGCGCCGGGTGAGGGAGGCGGGGTCGGCGTAGGCGTCGGCGACGGCCCGCTTGGGCCGGGTCCGCAGCGCCCCGGCCTGCGCGGGCGCCTCGACCTGCCCGACGCGTCCCACGCGCGCGGCCCGCTCCGCCGGCAGCCCGAGCCACAGGTCGGCGCCGGCCGGCCCGGCGATCTCGTCGGCGATCCACGCGCCGATCGCCCGCCCGGTCACCCGCCGCACCAGCTCGCCCGTCAGCCAGCTGTACGTCTGCGCGTGGTACCCGTGGTCCGCGCCCGGCTCCCACGCCGGCGCCTGCGCCGCGACCGCGGCCGCGCCGACATCCGGATCGGCGGCCTCGGCGGGCGTCAGCGGCCGGTCCAGGACGGGGACGCCCGCCCGGTGCGCGAGCAGGTCCCGCACGAGGGTCCGCTCCTTGCCCGCCGTCTTGTATTCGGGCCAGTACGCCCCCACGGGCGCGTCGAGGTCCAGCTCGCCCCGCTGCCAGAGCAGCAGGAGTACGGCGGCGGCGACACCCTTCGTCGCGGACCGCACGACCTGCGCGGTGCCCCGCTCCCAGGGCGCCCCGCCGGTCACGTCCCGGGTGCCGCCCCACAGGTCGACGACCCGCCGCCCGTCCCGGTAGACGGCCACCGCCGCGCCCCGGTCGCCGAGCGCCTCGAAGTTCCGGACGAACGCCTCCCTGACCGGCTCGAAGCCCTCGGCCACCGCACCGTTCACGACCACGCCCGCACGTCCTCTCGACTCGCCTTCGACTCTGGGGGGAACGTTTGCCCCAGGCCTGGGATTCCTGCGACTGTTTGCCCGGCTCAGCCGAGGAGAATCGTCACGTCGATGTTGCCGCGCGTCGCGTTCGAGTACGGGCACACCTCGTGCGCCGCGTCCACCAGCCGGGCGGCGAGGTCGGCGTCCAGGACGGGCAGCGAGACGCTGAGGGCGACCGCCAGGCCGTAGCCGTGGCTCGTGTTCGGGCCGATGCCGACCTTCGCGGCGACCGTGGAGCCGGTGAGGTCGTATCCCGCCCGGTTCCCCACCAGGATCAGCGCGTTGTGGAAGCAGGAGCTGTAGCCGGCCGCGAACAGCTGCTCCGGGTTGGTGCCGTTGCCGTCGCCGCCCAGCTCCGGCGGCATGGCCACCTTCAGGCCGATCTGCCCGTCCTGGCTGGTGACGAAGCCGTCGCGGCCGCCGTGCGCGGTGGCCTCGGCGACGTACACGATCTTCGTCGGACGGGTGTCGACTGCGGTGCCGTCGGTCATGGCAGGCCTTCCCCGGGACAGGGCGCACCGGTGTGTGGCGCGCGGAGATACGGGGTGCGCGGAGATACGTGGTGCGCACAAATACATCGTGCACAAGGTACTGGCTGGTAAGTCGGCAGTCGTCACCTGGGGGTACGACCCTGGGTAACCCGGAATCAGCGGGATCAGCGGGAACAGCGGGATCGGAGTGACGGAGGGATCGGAGTGACGGAGGGATCGAGGGATCGAGGGATCGAGGGATCAGCGCAAGCGCTGCGCGGCGGCCTCCGCGCGCTCCGCGAGCGCCCACACCTCCGCGCGCAACCGCGCCGCCTCCGCCGCCCCGAGCCCCGTCGCCGCGCTCAGGGCGCCCGGCACGCGGGCCGCGCGCTCCCGGAGCTCCTCCCCGCGCCCGGTGCACGCGACCAGCACCGAACGCTCGTCGCGCGCCGCGCGCTCCCGGCGCACCAGCCCCGCGCCCTCCAGCCGCTTCAGCAGCGGCGACACCGTGCCGTAGTCCAGCCGCAGGGCCGCGGCCAGCTCCTTGACCGTGGTCTCCCCGCGCTCCCACAGCACCAGCAGCACCAGGTACTGCGGATACGTGAGGCCGAGCTCCTCCAGGAGCGGGCGGTAGGCGGACGTCACCGCGCGCTGCGCCGCGTACAACGCGAAGCACAGCTGGTCGTCGAGAAGCAGCGAGCCCTCGGTCTCCTGGTTCGTCACGCGCCCATTGTCACGGACCGCGGGTCGAACCCGAACGGCAGCTCCAGACGGTGGGCGCGCATCAGCTCCTCGTCGGAGAGCAGCCCGCCGGTCGGGCCGTCCGCCGCGATCACGCCCTCGCTGAGGATCAGCGACCGCGGGCACAGTTCGAGGGCGTACGGCAGGTCGTGCGTGACCATGAGGACGGTGACGTCCAGGGAGCGCAGGATGTCGGCGAGCTCCCGGCGGGAGGCGGGGTCGAGGTTGGAGGACGGCTCGTCCAGGACGAGGATCTCCGGCTCCATCGCCAGGACCGTCGCCACGGCGACCCGGCGGCGCTGGCCGAAGGACAGGTGGTGCGGCGGGCGGTCCTGGAAGCCGGACATGCCGACCCGCGCGAGCGCCCGGTCCACGCGTTCCTCCAGCTCGGCGCCCTTGAGCCCGGCCGCCGCCGGACCGAACGCCACGTCCTCCCGCACGGTCGGCATGAACAGCTGGTCGTCCGGGTCCTGGAAGACGATGCCGACCTTGCGCCGGATCTCGGCCATGTGCCGCTTGCCGACCGCCAGCCCGGCGACGGTCACCGTGCCGGTGCCGCCGGTGAGGATGCCGTTGAGGTGGAGCACGAGGGTCGTCTTGCCGGCGCCGTTCGGTCCGAGCAGCGCCACCCGCTCGCCGCGCGCGACGGAGAAGTCCACGCCGAACAGGGCCTGGTGGCCGTCGGGATAGGCGAAGGCCAGACCGGCCACTTCCAGCGAGGGCGGGGGTGTCGCAGCAGCAGTCACAGGGCCCATCCCACCACGCACACGACGAGGGCGGCGAACGGCAGGGTCAGTGCGTACGACCACTGCGCGCGCGAGGCGGTCACCTCGTCGATCACCGGCATGCTCCCGGCGTACCCGCGGCTGACCATCGCCAGGTGCACGCGCTCCCCGCGCTCGTAGGAGCGGATGAACAGGGCGCCCGCCGACTTCGCGAGCACCCCCCAGTGCCGTACGCCCCGCGCCTCGAACCCGCGCGACTCCCGCGCGATCCGCATGCGCCGCATCTCGTCGGTGATGACGTCGCCGTAGCGGATCATGAAGGACGCGATCTGCACCAGCAGGGGCGGCAGCTTCAGCCGTTGCAGGCCGAGGAGGAGTTCGCGCAGTTCGGTGGTGGCGGCCAGCAGCACCGACGCGGCGACGCCCAGGGTGCCCTTGGCGAGCACGTTCCAGGCGCCCCACAGGCCGTTGACACTGAGCGACAGGCCCAGGACCTCCACCCGCTCGCCCTCCGCCACGAACGGCATCAGCACCGCGAACGCGACGAACGGCACCTCCACCAGCAGCCGCCTCAGCAGGAAACCGGCCGGCACGCGCGCGCGGAACGCGACCACGGCGAGCAGGACCGCGTACAGGCCGAACGCCCACATCGCCTCCCGCGGCGTCGACACCACGACCACCACGAAGGCGAGGGCGGCGGCGAGCTTGGTGTGCGGCGGCAGGGCGTGCACGGGCGAGTGCCCGTGCCGGTAGAGCCGGTGCGCGTGTCCCGCGCCCATCTCAGACGCTCTCCGTGCTCACCGGAGCGGCGTCCGCGGTACGGCGCCTGCGCACCGCCCAGAACACCGCGCTGCCCGCGACGACGGTCACGCCGACGCCGATCACGCCCGCGAGACCGCCGGACAGACGGGCGTTGTCGACGTCCTTGACGCCGTAGTCGGCGAGCGGGGAGTCGGCGACGGCGTGCTCCTCGACCTTCTGGTCGATGCCCTGGTCGGCGGCGACCTTCTCCAGGCCGTCGGGGTTCGCGGACGCGTAGAAGCTGACGAAACCGGCCAGCACGAGGGAGGCGACCAGACCGGACACCCACAGCGTGCGCCGGGAGGTGCGCGCCGGGGCGGGCGCCGCGGGCGCCTCCTCGGCGGGGGGCACGTCCACGAGTTCGCCGTTCACCCGCAACTGGAGCTTCTGCCCCAGCCCGCGCGCCCCGTACACCAGGTCCGGGCGGACGGCGACGACGGCGCCCACCGTCAGCGCGGTGATCGCGGCCTCACCGATGCCGATCAGCACGTGCACGCCGACCATCGCGGTGGCCACCTTGCCGATCGCGATGTCGGTGGTGCCGCCGATCCAGTAGAGGAGGGTGAAGGCGAGGGCGGCGGCCGGCACGGAGAGCAGCGCGGCGACGAAGGACGCGGCGGTGATCGCGCCCCGGCCGCGCGGCAGCACCTTCACCAGGCCCCGGAAGACGGCGTACGCCACCACCGTCGTCACGATCGCCATGTCGGTGATGTTCACGCCGAGCGCGGTCAGTCCGCCGTCGGCGAAGAGGATGCCCTGCATCAGCAGGACCACGGACACGCACAGGACCCCTGTGTAGGGGCCCACGAGTATCGCGGCGAGCGCGCCGCCGAGCAGATGGCCGCTGGTTCCCGCCGCGACGGGGAAGTTCAGCATCTGCACGGCGAAGATGAACGCGGCCACCAGGCCGGCCAGCGGCGCGGTCCGCTCGTCGAGCTCACGGCGCGCGCCGCGCAGGCTCACGGCGATGGCGCCCGCGGCGACGACGCCGGTCACGGCCGAGGTGGGGGCGTTGATGAATCCGTCAGGTACGTGCACCGTTCGATGATAGTGGCTTGATGCGAACGGGTTGCAAGAGCGAGTGACTTGTTCGACGGCTTCTCGCACAAGTACGTGTATCGCACATGTGAGATGTTGCGGCGCCGGCGGGCGGGCGCCGGGAAATGTGCGACATTGGAGAGGCGGCGGACGCACAGCCTCCGCACAGGTCACTCAGGGTGAAGGGGCCGTCAGATGTCTGCAGTCGAACAGTACGCGCGAGCCCACATCGTCACCGACGCGGACCTGATCGAGGAGGAGCGGTCCGCCGTCCCCGTGGTCCTGCGCTACGACCCCGACGACGACCCCCGCTCCGTCCGCGTCGGCCTGCCGGGCCGGCACGAGTGGACCGTCGCCCGCGCCCTCCTCGAACAGGGCCTGTCCGCCCCCGCGGGCAGCGGAGAGGTCCGCGTGTGGCCGTGCGGCCGGGTCCAGGCCGTGGTCGAGTTCCACTCCACGCAGGGCGTCTCGGTGGTCCAGTTCGACTCCAAGACCCTGCTGCGCTTCCTGCGCCGCACGTACACGGCGACGGCCCAGCCGGTCGGCGGCCGTTAGCCAGGCCCTGTCGTCACATTGCCGTCTGCCGTCTGCCGTCTGCCGTCTGCCGTCTGCTGTCAGCCGCCCGCCTTCAGCAGCGCCGCCACGATCGGTCCGGCGGTGTCGCCGCCGTGGCCGCCGGCCTGGACGACGCCCGCCGCCGCGAGGTCGCCGCGGTAGGCGGTGAACCAACCGTTGGGCTTCTCCTGGTTGTCGACCTCCGCCGAGCCGGTCTTCGCGCCGTAGTCCGGGCCGAGCCCGGACATCGCCTCGGCGGCCGTGCCGTAGGCGGCGGTGTAGCTCATCAGCTCCCGCAACTGCGACAGCGTCGACGACGACATCGTGCGCGAGGCGGTGGCCAGGGTGCGGTCGTCGACCGAGGGGGCCACCAGGTACGGCTGGTGGAAGGTGCCCGACTTGACCGTCGCGGAGACCGACGCCATGTTCAGCGGGTTCATCCGCACGCCGCCCTGCCCGATCAGCGACGCGGCCTTCTGCGCCTTCGACTGCACGGGCACCGAGCCGTCGAAGGTGGGCACGCCGATCGCCCAGTTGTTCATCGACAGGCCGAAGACCTGCTGCGCCTGCTTGGTCAGGCTGTCGTCGTCCAGCTCGCCGGCCTGGCTGATGAAGGCGGTGTTGCAGGAGCGGGCGAAGCTCGCCTTGAAGGTGCCGCCGTCGATCTTGAACTCGTCGTCGTTCTGGAACTTCCAGCCGCCGTACGTGAAGTACTTCGGGCAGGGGTGCGCCTTGTCCGCCGACGCCAGCCCCTTCTCGATCAGCAGCGACGCCGTGATGACCTTCATCGTGGAGCCGGGGGCCAGGGACCCCTGGAAGGCCGTGTTGAAGTTCGGGTTGCTGTTGGCGACGGCGAGGATCTCACCCGTCGAGGCCCGCATGAGCACGACCGAGGCGCGCGAACGGCTCGCCACCTGCTTCTCCGCCGCGGCCTGGAGGGCCGGACTCAACGTCGTCTCGATCGTGCCCGGCGTGCCCTCGCTGAGCTCCAGGAGCGTCTTGTCGGAGGACTTCTTCGCCTTCGACGCCTTGCCGCGCACCACGCGCAGTTCGACGCCCGCCGTGCCGCCGGCCTTCTTGCCGTACTTCTCGCGCAGCCCGTCCAGGACGGTGGCCAGCGACGGGTACTTCGCGGCGGTCAGCTCGCCGCCGTCCCGGTCGAACGCCGTGACCGGCGGGTCGCCCGCCTCGCCGGTCACCAGGGTGTCCCCATCGGCCAGATCGGGGTGGACCACCGACGCGTGCCAGTCGACCAGCGGCTCGCCGTCCGACGTCCGCCGCACGACGGTCAGCGCGCTGCTGTACGCCAGCGGCTTGGCGGCCTTCTTGTAGCTGACCGTCCCCTTCACCGAGAAGGGGATCTTGTCGCCCGAGCGGGTGCCCGCCGTGAGGGTGACGCCGGTGACGTGGGCGTCCTTCGTGTAGCCGGTGAGCAGGGCGGTGGCGGCCGTCGGGTCGTCGGTGGCGGCGGCGGCCTGCGCGACCTTGCCCTGCTGCCAGGCCGTGAGGAACGTCTGCGCCGCGGTGGTGACCTCCTTGGCCGACAGTGGGCCGGTCCTGACCCGCGCCTTCTTCGCGGCGGTCGTCGTCGGGCCGTCCTCGGCCGCCGCCCCGCCGCCGTACAGCGCGTAGGCGCCGAGACCGGCGCCGCCGACGACGACGGCGATCATGCCGGCGACCATCGCGGGCCGCTTGTTCCGTCGCTCGGCGACGCGTCTTCTCTTGCCCACTGCCTGCCGTCCTCCGCGATCCCCGGGGCCGCCTCGCCCCTCTGTCCCCGCCGGTATGCCCGAACCCTCACCCACCCAACGACGGCGGCCAGCCTAGAGTCCCCTCCTGTGGAGTGACGTCACGTGTGACGTCAGCCACCCGGCCTACGGGCGGCGGCCCCGGGTCCTTCGTACAGCCGCCCCGGGTCCTTCGTCCGGCCGCCCCGGGCACTGGGTGCGGCCTACCTCGGGCACTCGGTACGGCCGACCCCGGGCACTCGGTACGGCCGACACCGGGCCACTCGGTGCGGCCGTCCCCGCGCCGTCCGTTGAGCCGCCGTCCGTTCAGCCGCCGGCCTTCAGGACGGCCGCGACGATCGGGCCGGAGGCGTCGACGCCGTGGCCGCCGTCCTGGGTCATGGCCGCGGCGGCGACGTCGTCGCGGTAGCCGGTGAACCAGCTGTCGGACCGGGCCTGGCCGTCGACCTCGGCGGAGCCGGTCTTCGCGCCGATGCGGCCGCTCAGGCCGGCCATCACACCGGCCGCGGTGCCGCTGGTCGCGGTGCGGTTCATCATCGAGCGCAACTGCTGCACCGTACCGGCCCGCAGCCCGTTCGCGCGGGCGATCTCGCGGTCGTCGAGGCTCTGCGGCACGATCACCGGCTGGCGGAAGACGCCCGTCATCGCGGTCGCCGTCACCGACGCCATGTTCAGCGGGTTCATCTGGACCTGGCCCTGGCCGATCAGGTTGGCCGCGGTGTCCGGGCCGCCGGACGCCGGGACCCGGCCGTCGAAGGAGGCGATGCCGGTCTTCCAGTCGTTGCGCCCGAGCCCGAAACGATCCTGCGTCTCCCGCGTCAGCGAGTCGACCGCGACCTCGTCGGCGAACTTGACGAACGCCGTGTTGCAGGAGCGCGCGAAGCTCTCCGAGAGGGTCGCGTCCTCGTCCGGGTCCAGACCGTCGATGTTGTGGAAGGTCTGGCCCTCCGACATCGCCTCGTCGGGGCAGGGCGCCGGCCCGTCCGCCGTGGTCAGGCCGTTGTCGATGAGCGTGGCGGCGCTGACTATCTTCATCGTGGAGCCGGGGGCCACGGTGCCCTGGAAAGCGGCGTTGAAGCCGTCCGCCCGGTGGTTGGCGACCGCCAGGACGTCACCGGTGCTGGGCTGGACGGCAACCACCGAGGACTCGGGGTACTTCTGCACCGCCTTCTCGGCGGCGGCCTGCACCCGTGCGCTGAGCGTGGTGGGCACCTTGCCCGCCCTGCCCTCGGCGAGGGTCAGCAGCGGGGTGTCGGCGACCCCCGTGCCGGCGTGCCGGATCGCCAGCTCGATGCCGGCCGTCCCGCCCGCCCGGTCGCCGTACTTGGAGCGCAGCTCGTCCAGGATCGCCCCGAGCGAGGGGTACTCCTCCTTCGTCAGGACCTTGCCGTCGCGGTCCACGGCCTCGATCGCCGGCGCCTGCGACTCACCGGTGACGAGCGTGTCGTCCATCGCCGTCAGCTTCGGATGCACCACCGACGGCTGCCAGTCCACCAGCGCCCGCCCGGTGGTGAGCCCCCGCACCACCGTCAGCCGGCTCGAGTACGCCAGCGGCTCGGACTTCGCCCCGTACGACACCGTCGCCTTCACGCCGAACGGCACGGTGTCCCCGCTCGCCGTCCCCGGGGTGATCTTCACACCGGTGATGTGCGCGGCCTCCGCGTACGAGGTCAGCAGCGGCTCCGCCATCTCGGCGTTGTTGGTGTACGACGCCGCGGTCGCCGCGTCGCCCTGCTCCCAGGCCGCGAAGAACGCGGCGGTGGTGTCCTTCACCTCGGAGCCGCTCGGCGGCCCGCTCCGCACGGCCGCCGGCCCGCCGCCCCCCGCTCCGCCGCCGCCCCCGTCCAGCGCGCTCACGAAGTTGTACGTGCCGTACCCGGCCCCGCCCACCATCACGGCCAGTACCGAGCCGACGATCGCCGCCTTGGCCCCCTTGCGCATGCCCCGCACCCTCCCCGGCATCCCCGTTGTCCCCGTGAGCCTCTCCGGCGAATCTGAACGCGTTCGAAAAGGCTTCCTGTGTTCGCACTGTAAGCGGGGCCGGGGGTGTCTGTGACGGGCGTTTCCGGAACTTGTCCGAACGGAGATCAGTTCATGGGGACAACCGGGCCATCAGGTGACGGAATCAGACCCAGGTATCCAGCCACATACGTGAACGCCAGGAGTCGATCGGGATCGCCTGGCCGGTGTACAGCGGCCAGAAATAGATGAAGTTCCACGCGATCAGCAGCACCAGCACGCCCGCCGCCGTCGCGCCCACCACCCGCCGGGTGTCGCTCGACCCCGGACGCCCGACGATCGCCCCGGTCATCATCGCCACCGCCAGGCACAGGAACGGCAGGAAGACCACGGCGTAGAAGAGGAAGATCGTGCGCTCCTGGTACAGGAACCACGGCAGGTAGCCGGCCGCGATCCCGCAGGCGATCGCACCGGCCCGCCAGTCGCGGCGGAACAGCCAGCGCCACAGGACGAACGCGATCGCGAAGCAGGCCGCCCACCACAGCACGGGCGTACCGATCGCCAGGACCTCCCGGGCGCACTTCTCGCCCGCGTCCGCCGGGCAGCCGTCCACGCCGGGCGCCGGGGACTCGTAGAAGTACGAGACCGGGCGGCCCAGGACGATCCAGCTCCACGGGTTCGACTGGTAGGTGTGCGGGGACGTCAGATGGGTGTGGAACTCGTACACCTCGTGCTCGTAGTGCCACAGGCTGCGCAGCCAGTCGGGGAACAGCCACGTCCAGCTGCCGCCCCTGCCGTCGGTGGCCGCCCAGTTGCGGTAGTAGCCGCCCGAGCCGTCGTCGGAGGAGAGGATCCAGCCCGTCCACGACACCAGGTACGTCACCAGCGCGACCGGCACCGTGGCCAGGAACGCCAGTCCCGTGTCGCGCCGCAGCACCGCCCGGTAGGGGCGGCGGGCCCCGGCCACCCGGCGCGAGGAGACGTCCCACAGGACCGCCATCAGGCAGAACGCGACCATGATGTACAGGCCGTTCCACTTGGTGCCGATGGCCAGGCCCAGCATCACACCGGCCGCCCAGCGCCACGGGCGCGGGCCCAGACGGGTCGTCTCGGCGATGTGCGCGTCCGGGCGGTGCAGCCCGTCGGCGTCCGGCGGCAGCGCGGCCGCGAGCCGCTCGCGCGCCTTGTCGCGGTCGATCAGCAGACAGCCGAACGTCGCCAGCACGAAGAACATCAGCACCCCGTCCAGCAGCGAGGTGCGGCTCATCACGAAGTGCAGCCCGTCGACGGCCATCAGCGCGCCCGCCAGACAGCCCAGGAACGTCGAACGGAACAGCCGGCGCCCGATGCGGCACAGCATGAGCACCGACAGCGTGCCCAGCAGCGCCGTCATGAACCGCCAGCCGAACGGATCGAACCCGAAGATCAGCTCGCCCAGCCCGATGACGTACTTGCCGACCGGCGGATGCACCACGTACGCCGCGTCCGACGGGACGGTGACATGGCCGCCCGAGGAGAGGATGAGGTCGTTGGCGTTCTTGTCCCAGTTGACCTCGAAGCCGCGGTGGACGAGCGCCCAGGCGTCCTTGGCGTAGTACGTCTCGTCGAATATCACCGCCTTCGGGCTGCCCAGGTTCCAGAACCGCAGCACGCCCGCCACCAGCGTGACCAGCAGCGGACCGCCCCAGCCCGACCAGCGCAGCACCCGCTCCACCGCCGTGGGGGGCACCCCCAGCGCCTCCCACAGGCGCGGGCTCGGCTCGGCGAACGGCGGCACCAGCCGCTCCCGGACGTCGCCGCCCGGCTCCGCCGCGTATCCGAAGCGGCGCAGCCGCTGCCGCCACGACGGCCGCTGGTCCTGCGGCGCCTGGTCCTGCGGCGCCTGGTCCTGCGGCGCCTGGGCCTGCGATGCCTGGGCCTGGGGCGCCTGGTCCTGCGGTGCCGGGGCCTGCTGCCGGTGGCCCGTGGAGTCCGTGGAGTCCGTGGAGTCCGTGGAGGACGCGGTACTGGTCACCGCGCCATCGTAGGGAACCCTTCTGTGGGATTTCCGTGTCTCACCCCCTGCGAGACTGGAAACGTGACAGTCGCACCCGGAACCCTGGTCCTTGCAGGAACCCCCATCGGGGACATCGCGGACGCCCCGCCCCGGCTCGCCGAGGAACTGGCCGCCGCCGACGTCGTCGCCGCCGAGGACACCCGCCGGCTGCGCCGGCTGACCCAGGCGCTCGGCGTGACGCCCAAGGGGCGCGTGGTGTCGTACTTCGAGGGCAACGAGTCCGCCCGCACGCCCGAGCTGGTCGAGGAACTGCTCGGCGGCGCGCGCGTGCTGCTCGTCACCGACGCGGGCATGCCGTCCGTCTCCGACCCCGGGTACCGGCTGGTCGCCGCCGCCGTCGAGCGGGACGTCCGGGTCACCGCCGTACCGGGCCCGTCCGCCGTGCTCACCGCCCTCGCCCTGTCCGGGCTGCCCGTCGACCGCTTCTGCTTCGAGGGGTTCCTGCCGCGGAAGGCGGGGGAGCGGCTGTCGCGGCTGCGGGACGTGGCCGAGGAGCGCCGAACCCTCGTCTACTTCGAGGCCCCGCACCGGCTGGACGACACCCTCGCCGCGATGGCCGAGGTGTTCGGCGGGGAGCGGCGCGCCGCCGTCTGCCGCGAGCTGACCAAGACGTACGAGGAGGTCCGGCGCGGGCCGCTGGCCGAGCTGGCCGCGTGGGCGGCCGAGGGCGTGCGCGGCGAGATCACCGTCGTCGTCTCCGGTGCGCCCGAGCGCGGGCCCGAGGAGCTCGACGCGGCGGAACTGGTGCGGCGGGTCCGGCTCCGCGAGGAGGCCGGCGAGCGCCGCAAGGAGGCCATCGCCGCGGTGGCGGCGGAGGCGGGACTGCCCAAGCGGGAGGTGTTCGACGCGGTGGTGGCGGCGAAGCACTCCGATCAGGCGCCCTGAGCGGTGCGCCGCGGGGTGAGCGGTGGCGGGTCGCGCCGTGGGACCGCGCCGTGGGACCGCGCCGTGGGACCGCGCTGTGAGACCGCGGTGCGCCGCGGGGCGCGGGCCGGGTGCGGCCGGTCACGCGGTTCCCCGCGCCCCTGGGGGCGCTGTCCCACCGGGCGGTAAAGAAGTGCCCGTGAGTGCAAAGCCCACAGGCCGTCCACCGCACCAGATCGGCAAGCTCCGCCCAAATCACTCCCAACACTCGACAGGCCCGCTGCGCCCGCACCGGCGGAGGAGTCCACTGGACGCCGGGGACGCACCCGTCCCCCGCCCCCGAACGGGATTCCGGGGGAATCCCCGCGCCCGGGGGCGTCTGTCCAGCGGACAACGGGAGCTGGCATGAGTGAGATCACAGGGCAGACAACCGGCCACCTGCGCGCCGCGGCGATCCCCGTCGTGCACGAGTCGTACTCCTTCGCCTGCATGCGCTGCGGGCACGGCTGGGAGCAGTCGTACGAGATAGAGCACCACACGGACGCCGGCGGACACGAGTTCGTCCTCTACGTCGCGAACGGCCGGACCGTGCCGTCCCCGCTGAGCCGGCCCACCTGCCTCAACTGCGACGGGCACCTCGTGCGCATCATGCGGGCGGGGCAGGTCGCCTCGGTGCTCAGCGCCTCCGGCCGCCCCCGCCGCACGCCCCCGGCCGGACCGGTGGAGCTGCCGGAGCCCGCCGCCGGGAGCGGCGGCCGGGAGGACGGCCGCGCGAACGACCGGGAGGGCGGCCGGGAGGGCGGCTGGGAGGACCGGCACGAGCGGCGTCCGCGCCGCGAGCACCACTGGCACCTGTCCGACCTGCTGCACCCCTTCCAGCACCGGGCGGGCTGAGCCGGACGGCGGCCGGAGGCGGACGGCCGCGGACACGCCCCCTTCCGTAGGATCGGGGCATGCCTTCGAACGCCGACAAGAACGCGGCGCCGCCGCTCCCGGCCCCCCTCGGGGTGCCGGTCGCCGACTCCCACACCCACCTCGACATGCAGTCCGGCACGGTGGAGGAGGGGCTCGCGAAAGCCGCGTCGGTCGGCGTGACGACGGTCGTCCAGGTCGGCTGCGACGTCCGCGGCTCCCAGTGGGCGGCCGAGACGGCGGCCGCGTACGACGCCGTCCACGCGGCCGTCGCCCTGCACCCCAACGAGGCCCCGCGCATCGTGCACGGCGATCCCGACGGATGGTCCCGGCAGGGGGCGCGCCAGGCGGAGGGCGCGGCGGCGCTCGACGAGGCGCTCGCCGAGATCGACCGCCTGGCCGCGCTCCCGCACGTCAAGGGCGTCGGAGAGACCGGACTCGACTACTTCCGCACCGGCCCCGAGGGCAAGGAGGCGCAGGAGCGGTCCTTCCGCGCCCACATCGAGATCGCCAAGCGGCACGGCAAGGCCCTCGTCATCCACGACCGCGACGCCCACGCGGACGTCCTGCGGATCCTGAAGGAGGAGGGCGCGCCCGAACGCACCGTCTTCCACTGCTACTCCGGCGACGCCGAGATGGCCGAGATCTGCGCCCGCGCCGGGTACTTCATGTCCTTCGCCGGCAACGTCACCTTCAAGAACGCCCAGAACCTGCGCGACGCCCTCGCCGTCGCCCCCCTGGACCTCGTCCTCGTGGAGACCGACGCCCCCTTCCTCACCCCGGCGCCCTACCGGGGCCGGCCCAACGCCCCGTACCTCGTCCCCGTCACGGTCCGCGCCATGGCCGCCGTCCGCGGCATCGACGAGGACGCCATGGCGACCGCCCTGGCCGCCAACACCGCCCGCGCCTTCGCCTACTGAACGCTGGGTAGCCGCGCCGCTTTGGAGAGTGACGATCACTCCGCTAGGTTCTGGGGGCCCGATCCGGACCCCTCTGGACCCCCTCCGGCCCCTGGAGCGCGTCGGCGTGAGCAACTCGCAGTACCAGACGTTCGAGCCGTACGACCCGGGGCCCGCGGAGCCCTACGGCCCGCAGAACCCGTACGGGCCGAGCGGGCAGTACGGGCCGAGCGGGCCCTACACCCCGATGGAGCCCTACGTTCCGGTGGAGCCCTACGGGCCGAGCGGACCGTACGGCGCCGGCGAGAGGTACGGCGCCGACCAGGGGTACGGCGCCGGCGAGGGGTACGCGGCCGGCGAGGAATACGCCGCCGACGAGGGGTACAGGCCCGACGGGTACGGGCCCGACGGGTACGGGCCCGACGGGTACGGGCCCCCGCCCACCATGCCGCTGCCCGACCCGCACAGCGCGGAGACGGTGGCCTATGGCGTGTACGCGGCGCCGGGGCCGTACGCGGACACCTACCGCCCCGCCTACGAGACGACGCCCGAGCCGGTGCCCCCGCCCCGGTCGGACGGCCCGCCCGGGGCGAGCGCGGCCGGAGCGGGCGTGCCCGGGGCGAGTGTGCCCGGAGCGAGCGTGCCCGGGGCGGGCGCGGCCGTCCCCGCGCGCGCCGGGACGGGGCGGCGCACCGCGCGCCGGCGCAGGGCGCGCTACGCCCAGCGCCCGGACTCCACCATGCGCCGCCTGCTGCCGCAGGCGCTGGTCGTCGCCTTCCTCGCCGGCGGCACCGCCGCCTTCGTCGCCAAGGACAAGGCGGTCGAGCTGACCGTCGACGGCAGGTCGCGCACCCTGCACACCTTCGCCGACGACGTGACCGAACTGCTCGCCGAGGAGGGCGTGGCGTTCGGGACGCACGACGTGGTGGCGCCCGCCCCCGGCACGGAGCTCACCAGCGGCGACGAGATCGCGGTGCGCTACGGCCGTCCCGTGCGGCTCACCCTCGACGGACACCGGCGCGAGGTGTGGACGACGGCGCGCACGGTGCAGGAGGCGCTCGGACAACTCGGCGTGCGCGCCGAGGGCGCGTACCTCTCCGCCTCGCGCTACCAGCGCATCGGGCGGGGCGGCCTCGCGCTGGACGTCCGGACCGAGCGCGCCCTGACCATCATGGCCGACGGCCGTGCCCGCACCGTCCGCACCAACGCGGCGACCGTGCGCGAGGCGGTCGAGGCGGCCGGGATCACCCTGCGCGGCCAGGACACCACCTCCGTCCCGCCCGCCAGCTTCCCGCGCGACGGGCAGACCGTCACCGTGCTGCGCATCACCGGCGCCAAGGAGGTGCGGGAGGAGGCGATCCCCTTCCAGGTGCTGCGGGCCGAGGACCCCTCGCTGTTCCGGGGCACGGAGGTCGTGGAACGCGCCGGACAGCCGGGCCTGCGCCGGATCACGTACTCCCTGCGCACCGTCAACGGCGTCCGGCAGAAGCCGCGGCGGATCCGGACCGAGACCGTGCGCGAGCCGCGCGCGCAGGTGGTGAAGGTGGGCACCAAGCCGCTGCCGCGCTCCGTGCGGGGGGCCGACGGCCTGGACTGGCGGTCCCTCGCGGACTGCGAGTCCGGCGGCCGCCCCGACGCGGTGGACCCGTCCGGCACGTACGGCGGGCTGTACCAGTTCGACACGCACACCTGGCAGAGCCTCGGCGGCAGCGGCCGCCCCCAGGACGCCCCGGCGGCGGAGCAGACGCTGCGTGCGAAGAAGCTGTACATGCGGCGGGGGTCGAGTCCCTGGCCGCACTGCGGGGCCCGGTTGAAGGGGAAGGGGTGAAGGGGAAGGGTCGGTCGAAGGGGAAGAGTCGAAGGGGCTCGGTCGAAGGGGTGAGCGGGGGCGGCTCGCGGGGTGCCGCCGTACCGGGCAACCGCGCCCGGCGCACCCCCGTACCCTTGTCCCGTGAGCAGCCCCACCCCCGACGCCCTCCTGGGCCCCGCCGACATCCGCGAACTGGCGGCCGTCCTCGGCGTGCGGCCCACCAAGCAGCGCGGCCAGAACTTCGTGATCGACGCGAACACGGTCCGCCGTATCGTCCGCACCGCGGAGGTACGGCCCGACGACGTGGTCGTGGAGGTCGGGCCGGGGCTCGGCTCCCTCACCCTCGCGCTGCTGGAGGTCGCCGACCGGGTCACGGCCGTCGAGATCGACGACGTACTGGCCGGCGCGCTGCCCGCGACGATCGCGGCGCGCATGCCGCAGCGCGCGGAGCGGTTCGCGCTGGTGCACTCCGACGCGATGCACGTGAGCGGGCTGCCGGGCCCGGCCCCGACCGCGCTGGTGGCCAACCTGCCCTACAACGTCGCCGTGCCCGTACTGCTGCACATGCTCGCCACCTTCCCGAGCATCGAGCGCACCCTGGTCATGGTCCAGTCGGAGGTCGCCGACCGGCTCGCCGCCGCACCCGGCAACAAGGTGTACGGCGTGCCGTCCGTCAAGGCCAACTGGTACGCCGACGTCAAGCGCGCCGGCGCCATCGGACGCAACGTGTTCTGGCCCGCGCCGAACGTCGACAGCGGGCTCGTCTCCCTGGTCCGCCGGACCGAACCGATCAAGACCACGGCGCCGAAGGCCGAGGTCTTCGCCGTCGTCGACGCGGCCTTCGCCCAGCGCCGCAAGACGCTGCGCGCCGCGCTGGCCGGCTGGGCCGGTTCCGCCGCCGCGGCCGAGGCGGCCCTGGTCGCCGCCGGGGTCTCCCCGCAGGCGCGCGGCGAGTCGCTGACCGTCGAGGAGTTCGCGCGCATCGCCGAGCACCGGGAGAAGGAGTCCGCGTGAGCGTCACCGTGCGCGTGCCCGCCAAGGTCAACGTCCAGCTCGGCGTGGGCGCCGCCCGCCCCGACGGCTTCCACGACCTGGCGAACGTGTTCCTCGCGGTCGGCCTGTACGACGAGGTCACCGCCACCCCGGCCGACGCGCTGCGCGTCACCTGCGAGGGGCCGGACGCCGGCCAGGTCCCCCTGGACCGCACCAACCTCGCCGCCCGCGCGGCGATCGCGCTCGCCGAGCGGTACGGCCGCACCCCCGACGTGCGCCTGCACATCGTCAAGGACATCCCCGTCGCCGGCGGCATGGCGGGCGGCAGCGCGGACGGCGCGGCCGCCCTCCTCGCCTGCGACGCGCTGTGGGACACCCGCGCCACCCGCGACGAACTCCTCGGCATCTGCGCCGAACTCGGCAGCGACGTCCCCTTCAGCCTGGTCGGCGGCGCCGCCCTCGGCACCGGGCGCGGCGAGAAGCTGACCGCCCTGGACGCCGGCGGCACCTTCCACTGGGTGTTCGCCATGGCCGCGCGGGGGCTGTCGACGCCGGCCGTGTTCCGGGAGTTCGACCGGCTCGCCGAGGGCCGCGACATCCCCGAACCCGTCGCCTCGCCGGACCTCCTCGACGCCCTCGCCGAGGGCGACCCCGACGCGCTCGCCGCCGCCGTCTCCAACGACCTCCAGCCCGCCGCCCTCTCGCTCTTCCCCGAGCTCGCCGACACCCTCGCCGCCGGGCGCGCGGCGGGCGCGCTCGCGGCGCTCGTCTCCGGCTCGGGCCCGACCACCGCGTTCCTCGTGCGCGACACCGCCGCCGCGGCGGCCGTCGCCGAGGCGCTGCGCACGTCCGGGACCTGCCGGACCGTGCGCACGGCGACGGGACCGGCGCCCGGCGCGACGGTCCTGCGCGAGCGGCCCTGACCCGCGTGACGGTCCTGCGCGAGCGGTCCTGACCGCGGGAGGTCGGGCCATCGACCGGCGCGCATTACGCTGGGAGGCTGACGATCCCCCCGGGCAGGAGAGAAATGGCCGTCAATCTGGTCAATGTCGAGAACGTGAGCAAGGTGTACGGCACCCGTGCCCTGCTCGACGGCGTCTCCCTCGGCGTCTCGGAAGGGGACCGCATCGGCGTGGTGGGCCGCAACGGTGACGGCAAGACCACCCTGATCCGGATGCTCGCCAAGCTGGAGGGGGCCGACACCGGGCGCGTCACCCACTCCGGGGGCCTGCGGCTCGGGGTGCTGACCCAGCACGACT
Source organism: Streptomyces sp. NPDC059895 (assembly GCF_042731035.1). Classification (NCBI taxonomy): domain Bacteria; kingdom Bacillati; phylum Actinomycetota; class Actinomycetes; order Kitasatosporales; family Streptomycetaceae; genus Streptomyces; species Streptomyces sp. NPDC059895. Next base: position 44,359 of record NZ_JBHWKO010000021.1, on the reverse strand, counting down.
CCCTCGACCCGACGGCCACCGTCCGGCACGAGGTCATCCGGGACCTCGCCGACCACGAGTGGGCCGGCAACGCCAAGATCAGGGACGTTCTCACCGGCCTCTTCGGCGGCCTGGACCTGCCCGGCTTCCCGCAGGGCCTCGACACCGTCATCGGCCCCCTCTCCGGCGGTGAGCGCCGCCGTATCGCGCTCGCCAAGCTGCTCATCGAGGAACAGGACCTGATCGTCCTCGACGAGCCCACCAACCACCTCGACGTCGAGGGCATCGCCTGGCTCGCGCAGCACCTGCGCGAGCGCCGGTCCGCGCTCGTCTGCGTCACGCACGACCGCTGGTTCCTCGACCAGGTCTGCACCCGCATGTGGGACGTCCAGCGCGGCGTCGTCCACGAGTACGAGGGCGGCTACTCCGACTACGTCTTCGCCCGCGCGGAGCGCGAACGGATCGCGGCGACGGAGGAGACCAAGCGGCAGAACCTCGTCCGCAAGGAGCTCGCCTGGCTGCGCCGCGGCGCCCCCGCCCGCACCTCCAAGCCCCGCTTCCGCGTCGAGGCCGCCAACGAGCTGATCGCGGACGTGCCGCCGCCCCGGGACAGCAGCGAGCTGATGAAGTTCGCGTCCTCCCGGCTCGGCAGGACCGTCTTCGACCTGGAGGACGTCACCGTCCAGGCGGGGCCCAAGGTGCTGCTCAAGCACGTCACCTGGCAGCTCGGCCCCGGCGACCGCATCGGCCTCGTCGGCGTCAACGGCGCCGGGAAGACCTCGCTGCTGCGGGCGATGGCCGAAGCGGCCCGGACCGGGGGCGAGGCCCAGCCGGCCGGCGGGCGGATCGCAGTCGGCCGGACCGTCAAACTCGCCTACCTCTCCCAGGAGGTCGCCGAACTCGACCCGACCTGGCGGGTCCTGGAGGCCGTCCAGCGGGTCCGGGAGCGCGTCGACCTCGGCAAGGGGCGCGAGATGACCGCCGGTCAGCTGTGCGAGACGTTCGGCTTCGGCAAGGAGAAGCAGTGGACGCCGGTCGGCGACCTGTCCGGCGGTGAGCGCCGCCGTCTCCAGCTCCTGCGCCTGCTGATGGACGAGCCCAACGTCCTCTTCCTCGACGAGCCCACCAACGACCTCGACATCGAGACCCTCACCCAGCTCGAGGACGTCCTCGACGGCTGGCCCGGCTCGATGATCGTCATCTCCCACGACCGGTTCTTCGTCGAGCGCACGACGGACCGCGTCTTCGCCCTCCTCGGCGACGCCACCCTGCGGATGCTGCCGCGCGGCATCGACGAGTACCTGGAGCGGCGCCACCGCATGGAGGAGGCGGCCGCCGCCGCGGCCCCCGCCCCGGCCGCCGCCCAGAAGACCGCCCCCGAGAAGAGCGCCGCCGACCAGCGCGCCGCCAAGAAGGAACTCCAGAAGATCGAGCGGCAGTTGGACAAGATCTCCGAGAAGGAGACCAGGCTCCACTCCCAGATCGCCGACAACGCCACCGACTTCGCGAAGGTCGCCGAACTCGACACCCAGCTGAGGGAACTGGCGGGCGAACGCGAGGAACTGGAGCTGCGCTGGCTGGAGCTGGCCGAGGACGCGTAACGGGCACGGGCGGCCGCACCTGTGGCGCCGCCCGCACCTCAACCCGCCCCCCTGGCGCGCGAATCGCTCACCCGCGCGCCTTCACCCCCGGCGTGAGCCGTTCCCCCGCGCGCCCCTGCCCACGGCGTGATCGCCTCCCTCGTGCGCCCTCGTCCGTTCCCCCACCCCGCGCGCGAGGGCAGCGCGTGCGCCGCGTGAAGGGGGCGTGAAGGCGCATAACAACGCCATCACGGGCCGGTGCGCCCTTGGGAACAGGCGCCGATACGGGCCCCTGCGCTGTCGGTACCGGGTGATAGAAAGAGCCGTCTGAGAACTTCTTGAGAACGACTCTGGGTCCGACACGAACCTCAGGGCGTGGCTAAAAATCAGTGAACGAGGGGGAACACGCTGATGACTCAGCCGCCCGACCAGCCGCCGCAGCCGGGCGGTTTCGGAGCACCGCAGCAACCGCCGCCCCAGCCGCCGCAGTCACCGCAGGGCCCGCAGCCGGGGTACGGCTATCCGCAGCCCGGCCCCTACGGCGCCCCGGCCGCGCCCGCGCCCGCACCGGGCCCGTACGGACAGCCGTCGCAGCCCGGCCCGTACGGACAGCCGTCGCAGCCCGGCCCGTACGGACAGCCGTCGCAGTCCGGGCCGTACGGACAGCCGTCGCAGCCCGGCCCGTATGGACAGCCCGTGCAGCCGGGCCCGTACGGACAGCCCACCGCGCCCTACGGACAGCAGCCCGGTTACGGCTACCCGCCCCCGCCCGGGGCCCAGTTCCCCGGCGCCCCCGGCCCCGGCACGCCGCCGTCCGGCCCGCGCGGCCCCTTCAAGGGCAGGCCCGCCCTGGTCGTCGGCGCGGCGGTCGCGGCGCTGCTGGTGATCGGCGGGACGGTGTTCGCGGTCACGAGCGGCGGCGACGACGAGGACAAGAAGCCGGTCGCCCAGCAGAGCGACGACGGCAAGGCCACGGCGAGCGGCAGCCCCGTCAACCCCGGTGACGGCAGCGGCGACGGCGGCGAGGACACACAGGACTTCAACGCCGACCGCAAGGCCGGAGAGGCCGAGGTGCTCTGGTACAAGGAGGCGCCCGACGCGCCCTCCGACGGTGCCGACGCCCCGGGCATGTGGATCACCTCCAAGACGGCGGTCAAGGCCGCCTACAACGAGGTCGTCGCCTACAACGTCGGTGACGGCAGGCCCACCTGGGACACCGTCACGCTGCCCCAGCAGATCTGCGCGGTCACCCCGCAGAAGACGGCCGACGACAAGGTCGTCGTGGCGTACATGAGCGGCACCAGCGACCGCGCCAAGTGCAACCAGCTCCAGCAGATCGACCTCGCCACCGGTGCCAAGGGCTGGACGGCCGTCGTCGAGGACGGCGACCTGTTCGACAGCGCCCTCACCATCGAACTGTCGCTCACGGGCAACACCCTGATGGTGGGCCGCTCCCAGTCCGGCCAGGCGTACGACGTGCGCACCGGGAAGCCGACGTGGGAGAAGAAGAAGTACGGCGACGCCTGCTTCCCCACCGCCTTCGCGGGCGGCGCCAAGCTGATCTCGGTGGCGTCCTGCGACGCGTCCGGCACCAACGAGCACGACGAGGTGCAGGAGCTGGACCCGGCGACCGGCAAGGTCAAGTGGACCCAGGCCTTCGACAAGGGCTGGAGGGTCGAGCGGACGTACTCCGTCGACCCGCTGGTCGTCTACAGCACCAACTCGGACGAGAACGCCTGGAACATCGCGGCGCTCAAGGCGGACGGCACGTTCCGGTCGCAGGTCACGTTCGACGAGGACTTCCAGCCGGACTGCGGCTGGTCCGTCCTCCAGCGCAACCTGACCGGCTGCGCGGGCACGGCGGCCGACGCGAACACCCTGTACCTGCCCACGGACGCGACCACCGGCGCCAACGAGATCGTCGCCATCGACCTCGCCACCGGCAAGGAGAAGTGGCGGGTGAAATCCCCGCTGGAGGAGGCGATGCTGCCGGTGCGGATCGACGGCGGCAACCTCGTCGCCTACGTCCAGCCGTCGTACGACGCGGCCGGGCGGGTCGTGTCGATCCCGACGACCGGCTCCGCGCACACGCCGACGACGCTGATGCAGATGCCCGAGAGCACGATCGACATCGAGGACGGCTTCTCCCAGCGGGACGTCGCCTGGGTCGACGGGCGGTTCTACCTCTCCACCACCCGGCTGACGGGCAGTGACGACTCGAAGGAGAAGCTGATGCTCGCCTACGGCAAGTAAGGCTGACTCCCCGTCCCACCCCTCTTTTCCCCGTCGACCCGTCGGCCGCCGTTGCGGGCCCGGTGCCCCGCGCCCCGCGCCCTGCGCCCCGCACCCCGCACCCCGCACCCCGTCGTCCCGAGCGTTCTCCCGAGGTACCCACACCATGACCCAGCCGCCGCCCCCGCCGCCGAACCAGCCCCCGCAGGGCACACCCCAGGACCGGCCCCCGCAGCAGCCGCAGCAGTCCCCGCAGCAGCCGTCGGCGGGTCCGCAGGACGCCCCGCCCCCCGGTTTCGGCGCACCGCAGACCCCGCCGTCGACGCCCCCGGCCCCGCCCGAGGGCCCGCAGCTCGACAAGGCGCCGGGCGGCCCGATGCCCCACCAGGCCCACCTGGCCTCCCAGCCCGCACAGCCGGGTCAGCCCCCGCAGGCGGCCCCGCCCCCGACCCCGCCCCAGCCGCCGACGGGCCCGGGCTACGGCTATCCGCAGGCGGCCCCGCCCGCGGGACCGCCCCAGCCCCCGACGGGCCCCGGCTACGGCTACCCCCAGGCGGCCCCGCCCGTCCAGCCGCCCCAGCCCCCCACCGGCCCGGGCTACGGCTATCCGGGCCAGCCGGCTCCGCAGGGCCCGCCGAACCCGTACGGCCAGCAGGCGGCGTACGGCCAGCAGCCCGCCCACCCCCAGCAAGCCCCGTACGGCGGGCAGCCCGGCTACGGCTACCCCGGTCAGCCCACCGTGCCCCTGCACCCCCAGGCGGGCTACCCGCAGCCGGGCCAGCCGGGCCAGCCGGGCTACCCGGGCGGTTACGCCGGCCAGCCGCCCACGATGCCGATGCACCCGCAGGCGGGCGGCGGCCGCAAGGTCAACGCCCAACTGGCCATCATCGTCGCCGCGGTCGTCGCGATCGCGCTGATCATCGGCGGCGGCGTCTGGTACGCGAACTCGGGCGACAGCGGCACCAAGGACGACACCGCGAGCTCCGGCGGCACGACCGGCGGCGACGACAAGGGCGGCACCGGCGGCACGTCCGAGGGTGGCACGTCCGAGGGCGCCACGGAGAAGGCGCCCGCCGACCCCGACTCCCAGCTCCTCTTCAAGATCCCGTCGCCCACTGTCGCCGAGGACGACAGCGTCGTCGTGACCGGGTCCTGGCTGACCGACAAGGCGTACGTGAAGTCGGGCGTCGCCGAGATCGTCGGCTACGACCCGGACAAGGGCACCGAGCTGTGGACGATCAAGCTGCCCGGCCCGGTGTGCGAGGCCAGCAAGTACGCCACCGAGGACGACAAGACGGCGGTCGTCTTCCAGCCGAAGATGCCCGCCGAGGACTCCTCGGCCGGCTGCACGCAGGTCGCGGCGATCGACCTCGCCGCGGGCAAGCAGCTGTGGACGAAGACGGTCTCGTCCGGCGACTACCCGGTCACCTTCGACAACGTCACGGTCAGCGCGCACACGGTGGCGCTCGGCGCGACCGAGGGCGGCGCCGCCTTCGACATCGACACCGGCAAGGCCCTGTGGGCTCCCAAGTCCGCCGACACCTGCTACGACGCCGGCTACGGCGGTGGCCCCAAGCTGGTCGCGGTCCGCAAGTGCGGTGACTACGACGCGCGGACGCTGCACATCCAGACCATCGACCCGGCCTCGGGGAAGGTGCTCTCCGAGTACGAGATGTCGACCGGCATCGAGTACGCGAGCGTCGTCTCCACCGACCCGCTGGTCATCGCCGCCGACGTCGGCAAAAGCGCCCAGGACGGCAGCGGCATCTCGGACTTCTTCTCCGTCGACAACAAGACCGGCAAGCTGATCACCCGCATCTCCGCCCCCGGCGACCAGTTCGCCGCCCGCTGCGACGGCATCACCAGGATCGAGCACTGCACGGGCATCGCGGTCGGCACCAACCGGCTCTACCTGCCGACCGAGGAGCACGACGGCTCCGGCGACTACAGCCAGACCAACGAGATCGTCGCCTTCGACCTGACCACCGGCAAGCAGACCGGCCAGCGCGCCGACGCCGGCGACGACTACGAGCTGTTCCCGCTCCGCATGGACGGCACCGACCTCATCGCGTACAAGCGGCAGCCGTACGACGAGGGCGGGCAGGTCATCAGCATCGACGGCGGATCGTTCAAGCAGACGAAGCTGATGCAGAACCCGTCGACGGAGGCCGAGCGGGACGCCGAGGCCGGCATGCTGCCCGAGTACACCGAGTTCATCTACTCCCAGGGGCGCCTGTACATGTCCAACGTGTACGCGGACGACTCCTCCTCCGGCGATGAGGAGTACCTGGCGCTGGCGTACGGCACCGACGGCTGATCGGCTGATCATCGCACCGGCACCGCCCACGGCCCCGTCCCTGCTCAGGGACGGGGCCGTGCACGTACCGCTCAACACCCTCGAATGAGATGAAGTTCGGCGATCCGGGGCACTTCTCGCCGGTAGGGGGAGCGCAACGTCGAACAAGCGTGTAGCTTCCGGGGGCATGAAGGACGAGGTGCCGGGGGGCACCTTTTGTCTGTCCGCGCGTGTGCCGCAGCGCGCGCGTGCTCGTGACCGGCCGTGCCTGACTGTCCGTGTGGGCATCCGAGGGGGGACTGGGGGGTTGCTCGATGGGAGTGCGACTCATGGTGGTCGACGACCACCGACTGCTCGCCGAGGCGCTCGCCTCGGCGCTGAAACTGCGCGGGCACCGGGTGCTCGCCGCCGCCGCGCCCGCCGCGGGCGCGGCGGACCTGGTGATCGCCCGTGCACCGGAGGTGTGCCTGCTCGGGACGGCGGCCCCGGCCGAGCCGGGGATCTTCGACCCGGTCGTCCGGATCAAGCGGGACCGGCCCCAGGTCGCCGTCCTGGTCCTGGGCCCGGTCCCCAGCCCGCGCGGCATCGCGGCGGCCTTCGCGGCCGGCGCCTCGGGATACGTCCGGCACGACGAGCGCATCGAGGGCGTGGAGCGGGCCATCATGAAGGCGCGGGCGGGTGAGGCGGCCGTCGCCCCCCAACTCCTCCAGGGCGCCTTCGGCGAACTGCTGAACCCGGCCGCCCAGCCCGACGACGAGGGCCAGCGCCTGCTCCAGATGCTCACCCCGCGGGAGGTGGAGGTTCTCGTCCGCGTCGCCGACGGCGAGGACACCCGGCTGATCGCGGCCGGCATGGGCATCGCCCCCTCCACCGCCCGCACCCACGTCCAGCGCGTCCTGATGAAGCTGGGCGTCGGGTCGAGACTGGAGGCGGCGGCACTGGCGGCCCGCACGGGCCTGCTGGACCGCGCGGGCCCGCTCCCGCACGGCCCCCGCAACACGGCCGCGGGGCCGCAGTCGTAGGACTCCGGCCCCGCGCCGTCCCCTGTCACGGGGCGGCGGCCCACCGGAGGCGAGCGAGCCCCCGGTGGACCGCCGCCACCGTCACCCGAACGTCAGCTTCGTCGTCGCCCAGGAACTGGCGGAGCTGATCCAGCGGTTCCAAGTCGCCAACTCCACCGCCCAGAACGCCTACCGCAGACTCAAGCAGGCAGGACTGGTGTACGCGGTCAAGGGACGCGGCGTCTTCGTGCGCCAAGAGCCGGAGCCGGGCAAGTACCACGGGCCGATCACGAACTACCTGCTGAGGGAGGAGATCGACCGAGAGGCCCGCGCAGCCGCTACCGAGTTCGCCGACCTCAGCGATGACGAGCTGTTGGAACGAGAAGCGGAGCTGGACCAGCGATGGGTCACGGTCCGTGAAGGAAGAGGCGTGGTTGGGGCCGGTGCGGGGTTGCTGGAAGCACACGTGGCGGGTGATCTCTCGGCGCACCCGCCGTCGTGGCTGCCTTTCTGCCCAAGTGGAGATCACAGGGCTGTCGTTGGATCAACGGCGAGAGCTGGATCGAGCCCGCGAACGTGTCCACTCTGGTCATGGAGGTCAACGACGACCAGACGCCGCACGTACGGGTCCGTGTGAAGGAGTGCAAGCGGGACGAGGTCGACTTCGTCGCACTCACCATGGAGCCCGGACAAGCCCGCCTGGCGGCGGGGGTCTTCGGCACAGCCCCGCTCTATCTGACAGAGAAGGCCGGCGAGCTGCACGCCTCTTGGGACCTGACACTACTGCGACCGTATATGCAGGCCGAGCGCCTGGTGCCGCGCGTTGTCGCCCGCACGCTGACGAGGCAGCACCGCTACACGTCCGAGACGCTCTTCGAAGGCGTCTACCGCCTCACCGAACGGGCAGCGGCCACGTTCACCCCTTCGGGACTCAGCATCCACTACCCCGAACCCAGCGAACACGTACTTGAGCCACGTACGCTGCGGCCCGGCGTTGATCCACTCATGGCTCTGGACGAGTTGCTGACCGACGTAATCCGCCAGGCGCCGACGGCAACCGGATGCGTGGGCGTTGAGCTGTCCGGCGGAGCGGACTCCGGGAACGTCGCCCTGGCCGTGAAAGCAGCCCGCTTCCCCGAGGTGCACAGCTTCGGCCTGCTGGTGGGAGGAAGCACCGGCAGGCAACAGGGCGAGCGGCGCCGGGCCCTTGTGGAGCACTGCGGCTTCCGAGACACGGCCACCCCCGCCATGCAGCACCCACCCTTCTGCCCCGGCGGCGTGCGCGCTCTGCGCAGGCCGCACGATCCGGCGGGAGCCTTCTACCAGGAGGCGTTCAATGTCGTGCGCGAGCAGGCAGCCGCCCGGCGGTGCGAGGTCATGTTCACGGGCAGCGGCGGGGACGAGATCAACGCCCACCACTCCAGGACACGGGCCGAACTGCCGACGCCGGAACCCGTGCTGTGGCTCGGCGACAAAGCAATCCGAGCGCTCGCCGAAGTCAACGAGCACCTGGCCCCCATTCCGGTGCTGCCCGTCCCGACCCTGATGGCGTTCGGGATGCACAACCCCGGCTTCCTCCGGGCCGGAATCTGGCCGGTGAGTCCGCTCGCGCACCCGCGGATCGTGCGGTTCATGGAGCAGCTACCGCACGAGCACAAGCGAGGCAAGGCGTTGTTCCGCGAGCGGATCCGGCGGGCCGGGCTGCCCGAGTGGGTGGCCGCGCCGGCCGAACCGGAGAACTTCCTGGCCGTCCTGGAGAAGGGTTTGCGTTCCTACGGCTTGCCGGTCTTGGACGACATGCTGAAGGAGTCCATCCTGGTGGACCTCGGCTACGTTGACGGCAAGGCTCTCGCCAAGGCGGGGAGGAACGCCGACTCCGCGCCGGTCGTCCCCGATCTGCTGTGCGATGTGCTCGCCCTGGAGGTCGGGCTGCGAAGCCTCATGTGACCAGCCCCGACACGGAAGCCGAGCAAGTGGAAGCCACCAACCTCCTGTACCGCGATCCGGCACTTTACGACGTGGTCCAGTCCGACAGCGCGAGCGCCGAGATGTGCCAGACCCTGATCGAGTTGCACAGGCCGGACGCCCGGACCCTGGTCGACTTCGGATGCGGTACCGGCCGGGACCTGGAGATCCTGGCCAAGCGCTTCGAGTGCATCGGCGTGGACCTCCAGCCCGGCCTGGTCGACTACGCCCACCAGGCCCGGCCCGGGCTGGACATCCGCACCGGCGACATGCGCACCGTGCGACTCGGCAAGCGCATGGACGTGGTGACCTGTATGGGCAACAGCCTCGCCTACGTGCACGACAACGAGGCGATCAGCCAGGTGTTCGCCACCTTCGCGGCACATGCCCAGCCAGGAGCGCTGCTCGTGCTGTGTTCCCCCGTCGCCCCGATCACCCGGACCGAGCCGACCACTGCCACGGTGGACACCCCGAGAGGCCCCGCCACCGTCACCATCCGCCACACGTGGGACCTGCGGACCCAGATCAACACCATTCATCGGCACTGGGCGCTCCCCGCGGGCGACGAGGCGCGAGACGAGATCCGCAGGCGCGTCCTGTTCCCCCGTGAGCTGGAACGCTACGCGGAGGGTGCCGGCTTCGAGGTCTTGGACATGCTCGACGGCACAGGGACAGGGCTTACCGGCCCCACCGCGTACACGGTGGCCCGACAAACTCCGCGGTGACCGGCGGGCGAGAAATGGCACCAGTGCCAGCCGCCCGCTCCTGACGGCAGTAGTGACGGCAACACCCACGGATTCCCCCGCACAACGACGGACACCAGCGGAACGCAAATCACGTGCTGACCTGCGAAGAAGCAGGTAGGGCAGTGCCGCGTAGCACACGTACTATGTGGTCGCAGGCGGGACCTCAGCACTCGTTCACAACTGCTCCACTGCGGATGAACGGGCGCATGCCAGAGCATCGGAGAATGCTGCATATTCCAGCAGGCCGGACGTTGCTACCGGCGGGTACCTCTGGGTTCAGGGGCACGGAGAGTTTGACCTGGCTTCCGATCGGCTCCATCCGTTGATCAGAGCCAACATGGGCGAGATTCCTGCTGCGGCGAGCCCCGGCGGCGGTAAGTTCTTTGGCTCGCATGTCGAGGTTCAGGCGGCCATTATCATGAGGATTCTGGCCAAACAGTCGGGATCCGGGGGTTTGACTGGTCGACTGATGGTTTCAAAGCCTGGCGGGCCATGCGGTTTCTGCGCGCCAAACGTGGCAGGAATGTTGCCGGGGAGCTCATCGCTAGCGGTTCGATCTCAGCGCGGGCAAGTTTTCAGTGAGGTACCCTTCTGATGCATTCGCCAAGGCGCGGCCCAGTTGCCGCGCCTTGGCTGCTTTCCTGCAGGCCACTATGCTGGCCTTGTAGACATGAACGGCGATAAGTTGAATCCATGCGTGATCATCGATCTCACCGACTGGGCTGAGCTCGAGAATGCCGACGGGTCGGCCTTCCCGGTTACTCCGACCAAGCTGCGCGACTTGGCGTCGGGTGACTTCTCCAAAGTGACGAGTTCACTCAACCACCTGTATGACGCTCTCCTCAACGACGGAGTCGTCTACTCTGCGACCGCGCCGGCTTTCAGGTATGTCGCCGCACTTTTGGGCGACCGCGAAAGTCGAGCCGCACTCACTCCTTCATGGGATGGGGAAGAATTCCCACTCCGAGGCAAGCTCCTTTCATGGCTGGCCGACGTGGCCTTCGATGTCAGCATTGAACAGGAGCAGCGCATTCGAGAGTGGGGGGAATATTCGCCGACCGAGCCATTTCCCGATTTCCTGAACATCAGGAGTATTTACCCGGAAGCTTTTCCGGGCGTCGCCTCCTACTTTGATGACTCTGATCCGAGAGTGGTTGAGGCGGCTCTTGTCGCGGCCGTTCGATTTCTAGAGTCCCCGGCATTGGCGATGCACCGCAGGAGGTTGACTCCTTTGCTGGAGAACGTTCTAGCGCAAAGCTCCAGCGAACGGCATAGAAGTTTGGCCTCCGAGGCGTTGGCGTCTTGGGAGCAAGGGCGCATGTTGATGGAACCCCCTACCGATCCACTCCCGTCCGACGGGCGCGGGAAGGATCACAATTCGCACGACAAACGGGGATCAGTTGACGAGCCGCCGTTTTAGTGGGCGTGCCCGGACTCGGCCGGCTCAGCCCACGAAGTTCTGCCGAACGGGCACGGGGGACAGGCCCGAGTGCGTCCCCTGGGTCCGTGGTGAGAGCAACGGTGAAGGACTTGGCACGACACGCGCGTCGTCCTGTGGAAGCTGAATCAGCCCGCCTGGGCTGGGTGACAGGTGCCGGCCGTGCGTATGCCGTTCAGGAGGTGGGCCAAGGCGGTGGGGGTGGTGGTGAGGTGCGTGGTGGGGGTGTCGCTTTCGCGGAGGTGGATCGCTTCGGGGGAGGCGGCCAGTTCGACGCAGGTGTCCCCCTCGCCGCCGTCGGAGAACGTCGACTTCTGCCAGCGCAGGGTGCGGTTCATGGGCTGCCTCACAGCTCCTTCGCCGAACGGGGGCAGGGCATCGACGGGTCGTCTTACGGCAGCTGAATCAGCCCGCTTGCACTGGGCGACGGGTGCTGTCCGTGCGTATGCCGTCCAGGAGATGGGCGAGGGCAGCGGGGGTGGTGGTGAGGTGCGTGGTGGGAGTGTCGCCCTCGCGGAGGTGGATCACGTCGGGGGAGGCGGCGAGTTCGACGCAGGCGTTGCCTTCGGCGCCGCCGGAAAACGTCGACTTCTGCCAGGCCAAGGCCTCAATCATGGGGACGCCTCACAGTTCCTTCGACAAGCGGTGGATGAAGTCCCGGGACGCGGTAGGGTCCAGCGTCGCCTTCTCCACCTTACGGAAGAGCGTTCGAAGTGCTTCCAGGTGAGACGCCGCGTCGATGAACGCCGTGCCGGTCGCGCCTTCCCGGAGCCCGGTGTCCAGTTGGGGTACCGCACCGCCCATGTACATCATCGAGGCGCCGGCGCCGCCGAAGCCGTTCTGGTCGACGGGGATGACGCGCACTGTGACGTGCCCTTGCTCGGTCTGCTCCAGAATGCGCAGGAGTTGAGCACGAGAGACCTGGCGGTCGGCGACGCGGATGCGCAGGGCGAACTCGTGGACGATCGCGTCGTACCGGGTGGGGTCCTCGCCCTCGATGACGCCTCGTCGTCTCATGCGGTGCTCCACTCGGGGCGTCAACTCGCTCTCGGACAGCTCCGGGCGCATGTATCCGAAGACGGCCCGTGCGTACTCCGGGGTCTGAAGGAGCCCGGGGACGTACGTGATGACGACCTCGCGGAGGAACGTCGCATGGTGCTCTGTCTCGGCCAAGTCCAGGTTCACCGGCGGCAGGACGCTTCGGTATTCCTCCCACCAACCTCGCGTCCGGTCGGTCGCCATCGTCACCAACGCCTCGATCAACGCCGCGTCCGTACAGGCGTAATGGGCCGCCAGGCGGCGTACGCGTTCCGCGCTCACGCCCGCGACGCCGGACTCGATCTGGCTCATCTGGACTCCGTCGGCGCCGAGTAGCGCCGCAGCTTCCCGGGCCCTCATGCCCGTCGCCTCGCGAAGTTTGCGCAGCTCGGCGCCCAGTCGCACCCTACGGGCGGTGAGATGCCTCTTCGGCGGCAACCGGCACTCCCTCCGTATCAACTGCCCTGCGGGCATCGCTCGTTCGAGGGTCAGGATAGGGCAACAGCTTGCATCTTCCTAAGATTAGGAAATACCGTCGGTGACGCAAGCATCACTCTGCGGAAGCGCACCGCTCCGTCCCGCCATGACGGCTGCGGCAATGCCACCGTGCCCTCGGTCGCTCCCTCACCCCCTCACCCCCTCACGAACGGAGCTGACGCATGCCCGAAACCGCCACCGGCACCACCACCGCCCCCGCCCCCGACCCCTGGGCGTACTCCCTCTACATCCCCAACGACCCCAGAGCCGTCCCCCTCTCCCGCCGCACCCTGCGCCTGATCCTCACCCTGCACGGCCTCGCCCATCTCACCGACACCGCCGAGCTGATCGCGTCCGAACTGCTCGCCAACGCCGTCCAGCACACCAGCGGCCCCGCCGCCCTCCGGGTGAGCTACGCCGACGGCGTCCTGCGCGTCGGGGCCTGGGACGCCGACCCCGAACCCCCGGACCCACCCGCCAGGCTCGACGACCTCACCGGCGACGCCGAGGACGGCGGGGGCCTCGCTCTGGTCCGGGCCTGCGCCGACGTGTGGGGCTGGCAGCCGCTGTCCCGCCTCAGGCAGCGCGGCAAATATGTCTGGGGCGACCTGGCGGTGGCATAGCTGCGCGCCGGCGCCTCGGTGGGCGGCTCCGGCCCCGACATCGCCTCCCCTTACGGCTGTCGGCCATCCGCAGTGTCGGTGACGCGGGTGCGACCGCGCCGTTCCGCGGCTTCGCAGCAGTCGTGGGCAGCCCTCGCGGTCGTGCCCTCCTCCCGCGTCACCGCAGGTGAGAGCCTCGCGCGGGCTTCTCGGGGCGGCCCCGAGGGAGTCCGCCGAGACCCGTCGGCTTCACCTGATCGCGCCGCTCCCGGCGCCGCCCGGGCGGCGTGTCAGTGGTTGCCGAAGATCGGACGGCGTGGTGAGGTGCAAAAGGTGCAAGCGTAACATAGCGTGCACGTTCGTAACGTTTCGTTACATAACGGAACGGATCACTCAGGCAAGAAAGGCATGCAATGCGCAAGATTGGCAAGGCTGCTCTCGTGGCCGCCATGATCGGCAGCCTCACCATGGTCGGAGCGGGAGTCGCCTCCGCCGCCGACGGTCACCGCTCCACGACGGACAGCGGCTACCGCTCGGACACGAAGGACACGAAGGACACGAAGTCGGACGGCGCCACCAAGCAGTGCGTCAACTACGCCGAGGTCAACAGCGACTCCAGCTCGAGTGGCCTCGTGAACGCGCTGAACAACGTGAACGTCAACATCCTCGGCTTCAGCTCGGAGAAGCCCACCCTTCAGCAGTCCTGCAGCATCGGTGACAACTCCACCAGCGGCAACCTGAACGCCAACGGCGGCGACAGCCTGCTGGACCTGCTCTAAGCACTGAGACCCAGGCAGCCCCGGGATCCGAAACCACGGATCCCGGGGCTGTCCCCCGTTGCGGCCCTTCACGACCGACGGGCACGGACGGACGGGGCACGGACGGACGGGGCAGCGGTACGGGAGCGGCAGTCGTGCGGGCGGGACGGTCGTACGGGCGGGACGGTCGTACGGGACGGGCAGTCGTACGGGGTCGGACCCGCCGCACCCGGCGGATCCGACCCCGTACGCCCTCCAGCCCATTCACCGCTCTACTCGCCCCGCGGCGGCTCACTCTCCGGCGACACCGCCTCCGGCGGCAACGGCGGCGTCGGATGGGCCGCCGGCCGCAGCTTCAGCCACGCCAGGAAGAAGATCCCCAGCAGCAGCATGCTCAGGCCCGTCCACAGGTTGATGTTGATGCCCTGGGCCTTGGCGATCGCCGCGTCGCCGTCCGTGAGGCCCACGATCGTGATGATGACGCCGTAGACGACGAACAGGCCGCCGATGATGCGGCGCAGGTCGAAGATGCGGGCCGCGGTCGCGGACTTCTCCTCCAGCTCGATGACCTCGCGCTGGACGTCCGCATCGGAGTAGTCCGCGTGCCGCAGCCGCTCGGCCGCCGCCGCGCGCTCGTCGGGTTCGAAGTGCTCAGACATGGTCCTTCCATTCTCCCGCGATCGGCGTCGGCAGGCTCAGAACGAGAACGGGATGTAGCAGACGGCGGCCAGGACGATCGCGCCCCAGCCCAGCAGGGCGGGCCTGCGGTACCAGGCGTCGTCGCCCGCCGCCGCCGGCTCGGCCAGGCCGGGGGAGACGGTGCCGTATACCAGGCCCTGGAGTTCCTCCGCTGACTTGGGCGCGGTGAAGAGGGAGACCGCGAACATGACCACCGCGCCCGCCGCGAAGCCGGCGATCGCCGAGACGAAGTTGGCGCCCTGGTCGGTGGGGATGCCGATGATGCCCTGCTTGTAGAAGATGAAGTAGTTGACCATCGCGGCCGTGGTGCCCGCCAGCAGCCCCCAGAAGCCGGACTTCTTCGACGCCCGCTTCCAGAACATGCCGACGATGAAGACGACGAACATCGGCACGTTGAAGAAGGAGAACAGCGTCTGGAGGTAGCTCATGATGTTCGAGAACGACGACGCCAGGAACGCCGTGCCGATCGACGCCACCACGCCGATCGCCGTGATCAGCCGGCCGAAGCGGACGTAGTAGCCGTCCTCCCGGCCGATCACCACGTACTTCGCCCAGATGTCGGAGGTGAAGACGGTGTTGAAGGACGACACGTTCGCCGCCATGCCCGCCATGAACGCCGCCAGCAGGCCCGTCACGGCGATGCCGAGCACGCCGTTCGGCAGCAGCTGCTCCATCAGGTACGGGATCGCGTCGTTGTACTGGAGGTCCGAGTCGGCCGTGCCGATCGCCGGGACCAGGACCGCCGCCACCAGGCCCGGGATCATCACCAGGAAGACGATGAAGATCTTCGGGAACGCGGCGATCAGCGGGGTGCGCTGGGCCGCCGACAGGTTGCGGGCGGACAGCGCGCGCTGCACCTCGGCGAAGTTCGTCGTCCAGTAGCCGAACGACAGCACGAAACCGAGGCCCAGCACGATCGTCAGCCAGTTCGCGCCCAGCGGGTTGTCACTGCCGATGCCGGTGCCGCCCCAGGCGCTGACGAAGTTGTCGCCGTGGACCTTCGTCAGCGAGTCCGACAGGCCGTCCCAGCCGCCCACCTTCCTCAGGCCCAGCACCGACAGCGGGATCAGGGCCGCCAGGATCACGAAGAACTGGAGCACCTCGTTGTAGATCGCCGAGGACAGGCCGCCCAGCGTGATGTACGCCAGGACGAAGAAGCCCGCGACCACGATCGCCACCCACTGCGGCCAGCCCAGCAGCGCCTCCACGACGATCGCGAGCGCGTACAGGTTCACGCCCGAGATCAGGATCGCGGCGAAGGCGAACAGAAGCGAACTCAGCAGGTGCGCTCCCCGGTCGAAGCGCAGCAGCAGGAACTCGGGGACCGAACGGACCTTCGAGCCGTAGTAGAACGGCATCATCACCAGGCCAAGGAAGACCATGGCCGGGATGGCGCCGATCCAGTACCAGTGGACCGTGTACGCGCCGTACTGCGCGCTGTTCGCCGCCATGCCGAGGATCTCCGTCGCCGCCAGGTTCGCCGAGACGAAGGCGAGGCCCGTGATCCACGCGGGCAGGGAGCGGCCGGAGAGGAAGAAGTCGAGGGTCGTCTTCACCGAGCGGCGGGCGGCGAAACCGATGCCCAGGACGACCACGAAGTAGATACCGAGGATCGTGTAGTCGAGCCAGTTGGTCGGAAGCCGTAGCTCAGCCGCGAGGTACGTGGGGGTTCGCATGCGCTGCTCACTTCGCTTGGGGTCTCTGTTGGGTTCCGGTGGTGACTCGCGTGGGGGTTTGTGGTTCTATGTGTTTGGTTCTGTTTGATGCTTTGCTTGGTTCTGCTGCTTGCGGCAGGGATGGAGAGTCGCGGTGAAGAAGACCTCGACCCGCTTGGCCGACGGTCGTGAGCTCATCTACTACGACCTGCGGGACGACTCGGTGCGCGACGCGGTGGACCGCCGCCCGCTGGAGCGCACGGTCACCACTTCGGAGGTACGCCGGGACCCGATCCTCGGCGACTCGGTCGCGATCGCCTCGCACCGGCAGGGGCGCACCTACCACCCGCCGGCCGACGAGTGCCCCCTGTGCCCCTCCCAGGGCGAGCGGCTCAGCGAGATCCCGGACTCGACGTACGATGTCGTCGTCTTCGAGAACCGCTTCCCCTCCCTGGCCGGCGACTCCGGGCGCTGCGAGGTCGTCTGCTTCACCTCCGACCACAACGCCTCCTTCGCCGACCTCACCGAGGAGCAGGCGCGGCTGGTGCTCGAGGCGTGGACGGACCGCACGTCCGAGCTGTCGCATCTGGCCTCCGTGGAACAGGTCTTCTGCTTCGAGAACCGCGGCGCCGAGATCGGCGTCACGCTCGGTCATCCTCACGGGCAGATCTACGCCTACCCCTTCACCACGCCCCGCACCGCCCTGATGCTGCGCCAGGTGGCCGCCCACAAGGACGCCACCGGCGGGGAGAACCTCTTCGACGCCGTCCTGGAGCGGGAGCTCGCCGACGAGCGGGTCGTCCTGGAGGGTGAACACTGGGTGGCCTTCGTGCCCTACGCGGCGCACTGGCCGTACGAGGTGCACCTCTACCCCAAGCGCCGCGTCCCCGACCTGCTCGGCCTCGACGAGGCGGCGCGCACAGAGTTCCCCAAGGTCTACCTGGAACTCTTGAAGCGCTTCGACCGGATCTTCGATGGGAGGGGTGGAGGGAAAGAAGGTGAAGGGGAGCCTCCGACGCCGTACATCGCCGCCTGGCACCAGGCGCCGTTCGGCCAGCTGGAGGAGTTCGACGGCGTCAACCGCGACGACTTCGCGCTGCACCTCGAGCTTTTCACCATCCGCCGCACCTCCGGCAAGCTGAAGTTCCTCGCGGGTTCCGAATCCGGCATGAACGTGTTCATCAACGACGTGCCGCCGGAGCGCGCGGCCGAGCGACTGCGAGAGGTAGCGAGTTCATGAGCGGCAAGTACTTGGTCACGGGCGGCGCGGGGTACGTCGGCAGCGTGGTCGCCCAGCACCTGCTGGAGGCGGGGCACGAGGTCGTCGTCCTCGACAACCTGTCCACCGGCTTCCGCGCGGGCGTCCCGGCCGGCGCCGCCTTCGTCGAGGGCGACATCCGCGACGCCGCCAAGTGGCTCGACCCCTCCTTCGACGCCGTCCTCCACTTCGCCGCGTTCTCGCAGGTCGGCGAGTCGGTCGTGAAGCCGGAGAAGTACTGGGACAACAACGTCGGCGGCACCATGGCCCTCCTCGGCGCCATGCGCGAGGCGGGCGTGCGCAAGCTGGTGTTCTCGTCGACGGCCGCCACCTACGGCGAGCCCGTCAGCACCCCGATCACCGAGACCGACCCCACCGCGCCGACCTCCCCCTACGGGGCCTCCAAGCTCGCCGTCGACCACATGATCACCGGCGAGGCGACGGCCCACGGGCTCGGCGCCGTCTCCCTGCGCTACTTCAACGTGGCCGGCGCCTACGGCGCGTACGGCGAGCGCCACGACCCCGAGTCGCACCTCATCCCCCTGGTCCTCCAGGTCGCGCAGGGCCGCCGCGAGGCCATCTCCGTCTTCGGCGACGACTACCCGACCCCCGACGGCACCTGCATCCGCGACTACATCCACGTCGCCGACCTCGCCGAGGCCCACCTGCTCGCCGTCGACGCGGCCACCCCCGGCGAGCACCTCATCTGCAACCTCGGCAACGGCAACGGCTTCTCCGTCCGCGAGGTCATCGAGACCGTCCGCACGGTCACCGGACACCCGATCCCCGAGGTCGTGGCCCCGCGCCGCGGCGGCGACCCGGCGGTCCTGGTCGCCTCGGCGGCCACCGCCCGCGAGCGCCTCGGCTGGAACCCGTCCCGCGCGGACCTCGCGGGTATCGTCGCCGACGCGTGGGAGTTCACGCAGAAGACCGCAAGGGAGCAGTAGTGGGGGCACAGCAGACGCAGGACGTGCGGGACGTGCGGGACGGCTTCGCCGCGCTGTACGGGACCGAGCCCGAGGGTGTCTGGTCGGCGCCCGGCCGCGTCAACCTCATCGGTGAGCACACCGACTACAACGACGGCTTCGTGATGCCCTTCGCGCTGCCGCACACCGCGGTCGCCGCGGTCTCCCGCCGCGACGACGGCCGGCTGCGCCTGCACTCGGCGGACGTCGACGGCGGCGTCGTCGAGCTGGTGCTCGACGACCTCACCCCGGAGTCCGACCGGAACTGGACGGCGTACCCGGCCGGCGTGGTCTGGGCCCTGCGCGAGGCGGGCCACCCCGTCACCGGCGCCGACATCCACCTCGCCTCGACGGTCCCCTCCGGCGCGGGCCTGTCCTCGTCGGCGGCCCTGGAGGTCGTCGTCGCCCTGGCCCTCAACGACCTGTACGACCTCGGCCTCCCGCGCTGGCAGCTCGCCCGCCTGTGCCAGCGCGCCGAGAACGTCTACGTCGGCGCCCCCACCGGGATCATGGACCAGACCGCGTCCGCCTGCTGCGAGGCCGGCCACGCCCTGTTCCTCGACACCCGCGACCTCTCCCAGAAGCAGATCCCCCTCGACCTGGCCGCCCTGGGGCTGCGGCTGCTCGTCGTCGACACCCGGGTCAAGCACGCGCACAGCGACGGCGAGTACGGCAAGCGCCGGGCCGGCTGCGAGAAGGGCGCCGCGCTCCTCGGCGTCGACGCCCTCCGGGACATCCCCTACGACGGCCTGGAGGAGGCCCTGGCCCGCCTCGGGGACGAGGAGGAGGTCCGCCGCCTGGTCCGCCACGTGGTGACGGAGGACGAGCGCGTCGAGCGGGTCGTCTCCCTCCTGGAGTCGGGAGACCCCCGCGCGATCGGCCCGGTCCTCACCGAGGGCCACGCCTCCCTCCGCGACGACTTCCGCATCTCCTGCCCCGAACTCGACCTCGTCGTCGACACCGCCCTCGCCACCGGCGCCCTCGGCGCCCGCATGACCGGCGGCGGCTTCGGCGGCTCGGCCGTCGTCCTCGCCGAGGCCAGCGACGTCGACACGCTCACCAAGGCCGTCCAGGAGGCCTTCGCGGCGGCCGGCCACACGGCCCCGCGCGTCTTCGAGGCGGTCCCTTCGGCGGGGGCACGGCGCCTGAGCTGACGACGCCCCTCGCCGGCAACGGGCGGCGCCCGAGCTGACGACGCCCCCCTCGCCGGCAACGGCTCGCACCGGCCCCGTACGCGAACGACGCGTGCGGGGCCGGTGCCGTTGCGCGCTGTCGGCGGAGAGGCACATCGCCACGGCGGCCGGTGGCCGCCCCGCTCACCCCAGCCGCTTCGTCAGCGTGAACTCCGTGTGCCCCGGCGGATAGTCCTCGATCACGCACACCACCTCGTAGCCCCGCCGCCGGTAGAACTCCGGGGCCTGGAAGTCCCAGGTCTCCAGCCGTGCCCGGCGGCAGCCCCGCCGGTCCCGGGCGACGCGTTCGGCCTCCGTGAGCAGGCGGGTGCCGAGGCCCGTGCCGCGGTGGCGCTCGTCGACCCAGAGGTAGGTGACGTGCAGCCAGGTGGTCCAGGTGTGGCCGACGAGTCCGCCGGCCAGCTCGCCGGACCGGTCCGACGCCCAGACGTGGAGGGGGGTCTCCCGCTCGGCGGGAGTGCCGCGCAGGGCGCGCAGGACCGGGGAGGCCACCGTGTTGGTGTCGCGGAGCCGCGAACGGAGAAGATCGCGCCGAGCCCTGTCGACTTCTGTCTCAAGACGAAACATGCGGCACACCATAAACGCGCAGGACGGCCAGTTCTGCGAATTGCCTTCCGCTCGTCGCGCACAGCCCTACGCTGTGAGCAGCACCGGTGGGGGCCGGTGCTGATCAGGGGGCGAGACAGTCGGGTACGGCGCCCGCGGTGGGGGTATCGATGTCTGCACGGCGGCGGCCGTGCCATCCGCACCACCCCGCGGGCGTCGTGCCCGCGCCGGTCGTCGTTTCTCCGGACCTGGGGTATCCCCTGCTCCGTGAAGGAGCCTGGGGAAGGGGGTTTCGTGGTTCGTATCCGTGTTCTGGTCGTCGACGACCACCGTATCTTCGCCGAGTCGCTCGCCGCCGCCCTGGCCGCCGAGCCCGACGTCGACGTCTCCGCGGCCGGCAGCGGCCCGGCGGCCCTGCGCAGCCTGGAGCGCGCGGCCGCCGAGGGACGCCGGTACGACGTGCTGCTCGTCGACGCCGATCTGGGCGGCCACCTGCCGGGCGTACGGTCCGCGGTGCCCGTGCAGGAGGTGGGGGAGGACGGGCTCGTCGACGGGATCACACTCGTCACGGGGGTCCGCGGCGCCCAGCCGCACGTCCGGGTCGTCGTCCTCGCCGAGAAGGACGATCCGCGGCGCGCCGCCCTCGCCCTGCAGGCCGGGGCGTCCGGCTGGGTGGCGAAGGACTGCTCGCTGTCGCGGCTGCTCACCGTCATCCGCGGGGTGCTGCGGGAGGAGACGCACCTGCCGCCCGCCCTGCTCACCGGCGTGCTCAAGGAACTGACCGCCGCCCGCAAGCACCGCACCGAGAGCGAGCGGCTCGTGGAGTCCCTCACCCCGCGCGAGCGGGAGGTGCTGCGCTGCATGGTCGCGGGCCTGGGACGCAAGGCCGTCGCCGAGCGGCTGTTCCTCTCCCCGCACACCGTCCGCACCCACATGCAGAACGTCCTCGGCAAACTGGGCGTGCACTCCACCCTGGCCGCCGTCGCCCTCGCCCGCCGGGCGGGCGTGGGTCCCGTGGACCTGGGGCCGGCCGGGCGGATCAGGCAGGAGGAGACCAACAGCGCCTGACGGGTCCGCGCGAGCCGCCGGACTCGTCTCCGGTCGCCTCACGCGAGCCGCCGGACTCGTCTCCGGTCGCCTCACGCGAGCCCCGGGCCCGCATCCGGCGTGAGCCGCGCGGCGGGCCTCAGCCCGGGATGTTGTCGAACGGGGCGGTCAGCTGGCGCAGCAGCCCGGCCAGTTCGCCGCGCTGGGCGTGGGACAGCTCGGCCAGGATCGCCCGCTCCTGGTCGAGGAGCCCGGCCAGCGCCTGGTCGGCGCGGTCCTTGCCGTCGTCCGTGAGCCGCACCAGCACACCGCGCCGGTCGCTCGGATCGGGCAGCCGCTCGACCAGACCCTTCTTCGCCAGACGGTCGATGCGGTTCGTCATCGTGCCCGACGTGACCAGCGTCTGGGTCAGCAACTGCCCCGGCGACAGCTGATACGGAGCCCCCGCGCGGCGGAGCGCCGTCAGCACGTCGAACTCCCACGGCTCCAGCTGGTGCTCGGAGAACGCCAGACGGCGCGCCCGGTCCAGGTGCCGGGCCAGCCTGCTCACCCGGCTGAGCACTTCCAGCGGCTCCACGTCGAGGTCCGGGCGCTCCCGGCGCCACGCTGCGACCAGCCGATCGACCTCGTCCTCCATGACGATCAGTGTAGTGGTTGTGTCGACATGAAGTCTCTTGGTGTCGAGTATCTTGGCGTCAAGATATAGGAGGTTGGGGAAAGTGACGGACATGACCACCAACCCCTCCTGGGACCCCACCCAGTACCTGCGCCACGCCGGCCACCGCGCCCGCCCCTTCACCGACCTCCTCGCCCGCGTCCCCGACCTGCCCGGCGACCCGCCCCGCATCGCCGACCTCGGCTGCGGCCCCGGCCACCTCACCGCCGTCCTCGCCGACCGCCGGCCCACCGCCCGCGTCACCGGCTACGACAACTCCCCCCACATGCTCGACCGCGCCCGGACGCACGCGGGCGCACGCCTCGACTTCGCCCACGCCGACCTCGCCGACTGGACCCCGGCCGAGACGTTCCACCTGATCGTCTCCAACGCGGCCCTCCAGTGGGTCCCCGGCCACCTCGACGCCTTCCCCGCCTGGCTCGACGGCCTCGCCCCCGGCGGCACCTTCGCCTTCCAGGTCCCCCACGCCTACGACGCACCCCTGCACGCCCTCATGCGCGAACTCGCCAACACCCCCCGCTGGAAGGCCCGCGTCGGCCCCGCCCTGCGCCCCGCGGACTCTGTCCACGCCCCCGACGTCTACCTCGACCGGCTCGCCCGCCTCGGCTGCGCCACCGACGTGTGGACGACGACGTACCACCACGTCCTGACCGGCGAGGACCCCGTCCTCGACTGGGTCAAGGGCACCGGCCTGCGCCCCGTCCTCGACGCCCTCGCCGACGACCCCGACGCCCGCGACGCCTTCGTCACCGACTACCGCGACCTGCTGCGCACGGCCTACCCCCGCCACCCCTACGGCACGGTCCTGCCCTTCCGCCGCCTGTTCGCCGTCGCCCGCAAGGTGCCCTGACCTCCCCTGTCTCCCGCCCGGTGTTTGAACCCCGCCCCACGGGTCACCCGTAGTGATGAGACAGACCGCAGACCTGACTGGGAGTGATGGACAGTGGCAGGCGAGCAGAAGTCCAAGGCGAAGATGGAGCAGGCCAAGGGCAAGGCCAAGGAAACGGTCGGCCGTGCCGTGGGCAACGAGCGGATGGAGGCCGAGGGCCGCGCCGAGCAGGCCAAGGGCGACGCCCGCCAGTCCAAGGAGAAGGCGAAGGACGTCTTCAAGCGCTGACCCCGCGGCGACAGCGACCCGCACACGTGTAAGGGGCCCCGTCCAGGTGGACGGGGCCCCTCGCACGTGTCAGCTCTTGCGGTGCCCTATCAGGCGGGGCTTCTGCTCCAGGCCGTCCAGGCCGTGCCACGCCAGGTTCACCAGATGCGCCGCGACCTCCGCCTTCTTCGGACGGCGCACGTCCAGCCACCACTGCCCGGTCAGGGCCACCATCCCCACCAGCGCCTGCGCGTACAGCGGCGCCAGCTTCGGGTCGAAGCCCCGGCTCTTGAACTCACGCCCCAGGATGTCCTCCACCTGCGTGGCGATGTCGGAGATGAGGGAGGCGAAGGAACCCGTGGACTGGGGGATGGGGGAGTCCCGGACCAGGATGCGGAACCCGTCCGTGTACTCCTCGATGTAGTCCAGCAGCGCGAAGGCCGCCTGCTCGCACAGCTCACGCGGGTGGCCGGCGGTCAGGGAGCCGGTCACCATGTCCAGCAGCCGCCGCATCTCGCGGTCCACCACCACCGCGTACAGGCCCTCCTTGCCGCCGAAGTGCTCGTACACCACCGGCTTGGACACCCCGGCCTTCGCCGCGATCTCCTCCACCGACGTGCCCTCGAAACCCTTCGCCGCGAAGAGGGTGCGACCGATCTCCAGCAGCTGCTGGCGGCGCTCGGCACCGGTCATCCGGGTGCGACGCGCTCGCCGCGGCTTCTCATTGCTCGGGGTACTGCTGGAGTCGGTCGCCACGGCGTCCATCATGCCGCGTCGGCGGTCGCCTTCCGGCGCCGGGAGCCGCCCCCGCCCGTGTTCCGGCGGGAATCGATACGCGAGCGTGACGGCCAGCGCACGTCGTAGGCCCAGCCGAGCGCCTCGAACCAGCGGATGAACCGCGCCGACGAGTCCAGCTGCCAGCGCTCCACACCGTGCCGCGCCGACGTCGGATCGGCGTGGTGCAGGTTGTGCCAGGACTCACCGCACGACAGGACCGCCAGCCACCACACGTTGCCCGACCGGTCGCGCGACCGGAACGGCCGCTTTCCCACCGCGTGACAGATCGAGTTGATCGACCACGTCACGTGGTGCAGCAGCGCCACCCGCACCAGCGAGCCCCAGAAGAAGCCGGTGAACGCGCCCCACCAGGACATCGTCACCAGCCCGCCGATCAGCGCCGGCAGCGACAGCGACACGGCCGTCCACAGCACGAACTGGCGGGAGATCGCCCGGATCGCCCCGTCCTTGATCAGATCCGGCGCGTACTTGTCCTGCGGGGTCTGCTCCTCGTCGAACATCCAGCCGATGTGCGCCCACCACAGGCCCTTCATCAGCGCCGGAACCGTCTCCCCGAACCGCCACGGCGAATGCGGGTCGCCCTCCGCGTCGGAGAACCTGTGGTGCTTGCGGTGGTCGGCCACCCACCGCACCAGCGGCCCCTCCACCGCCATCGACCCCATGATCGCCAACGCGATCCGCAGGGGCCGCCTGGCCTTGAAGGAGCCGTGCGTGAAATACCGGTGGAAGCCGATCGTGATGCCGTGGCATGCCAGGAAGTAGAAGAAGACCAGCAGACCGAGGTCCAGCCAGCTCACCCCCCACCCCCACGCCAGCGGCACCGCCGCCAGCAGGGCCAGGAACGGGACGGTGATGAAGAGCAGCAGCGTGATCTGCTCGATCGAACGCTTCTGCTCGCCACCCAGGGTGGCGGAGAGCGCCGAGGAGCCGCCGGGCGTCGTGGAAGGGTCTTCGATCACGTCGGAGCTTGTGGTCATGCGCGTCCCCTGTGGGGTCGTGGACGGTGAGGCAGAAGCCGAGGCGGCAACCGCGCGGACTTCCTACGGTTGCGTAACCTACGGTGTCGTAAGTATGGCAGTGCGCAGCCCGGCGGCAAGAGCCCGCCAGCCTGCGCGTCCGCACGGACACCTATCCTTGGAGACGGTCGGACAGCGCGGTCCGCTCTGACTTTCTTCCCCGATGTCCGGACCGTAAGCGGCAGCGCCGCCCGGCCCGGCCTGACGGGTTCCCTCCCAGATGAGCTTCAACACTGCAAGGAGCCGCACCTGTGAGCAGTGCCGACGACCAGACGACGACCAGCACCGAGCTGCGCGCCGACATCCGCCGACTGGGTGACCTCCTCGGCGAGACCCTCGTACGGCAGGAGGGCCCCGAGCTCCTCGAGCTGGTAGAGAAGGTCCGCCGCCTCACCCGAGAGGACGGCGAGGCCGCCGCCGAGCTGCTGCGCGGCACCGAACTGGAGACCGCGGCCAAGCTGGTCCGCGCCTTCTCCACCTACTTCCACCTGGCCAACGTCACCGAGCAGGTCCACCGCGGCCGCGAACTGCGCGCCAAGCGCGCCGCCGAGGGCGGCCTGCTCGCCCGCACCGCCGACCGCCTCAAGGACGCCGACCCCGAGCACATCCGCGAGACGGTCCGCCACCTCAACGTCCGCCCCGTCTTCACGGCCCACCCCACCGAGGCCGCCCGCCGGTCGGTGCTCAACAAGCTCCGGCGCATCGCCGCGCTCCTGGAGACCCCGGTCATCGAATCCGACCGCCGCCGCCACGACACCCGACTGGCCG
Source organism: Streptomyces sp. NPDC059895 (assembly GCF_042731035.1). Taxonomy (NCBI): domain Bacteria; kingdom Bacillati; phylum Actinomycetota; class Actinomycetes; order Kitasatosporales; family Streptomycetaceae; genus Streptomyces; species Streptomyces sp. NPDC059895. The sequence continues at coordinate 18,530 of NZ_JBHWKO010000021.1, read as the reverse complement.
AGAACATCGACCTCGTCTGGCAGACCGACGAACTGCGCGTCGTCCGCCCCGAACCCGCCGACGAGGCCCGCAACGCCGTCTACTACCTCGACGAACTCCACGCGGGCGCCGTCGGCGACGTCCTGGAGGACCTCACCGCCGAACTCGAACGCGTCGGTGTCACCCTCCCGGACGACACCCGCCCGCTCACCTTCGGCACCTGGATCGGCGGCGACCGCGACGGCAACCCCAACGTCACCCCCCAGGTGACCTGGGACGTCCTCATCCTCCAGCACGAACACGGCATCAACGACGCCCTGGAGATGATCGACGAACTCCGCGGCTTCCTCTCCAACTCCATCCGCTACACCGGCGCCACCGAAGAGCTGCTGGAGTCCCTGCGCACCGACCTCGAACGCCTGCCCGAGATCAGCCCGCGCTACAAGCGCCTCAACGCCGAAGAGCCCTACCGCCTCAAGGCCACCTGCATCCGGCAGAAGCTCGAGAACACCAAGCAGCGCCTCGCCACCGGCACCCCCCACGAGCCCGGCCACGACTACCTCGGCACCAGCGAGCTCCTCGAGGACCTCACCCTCGTCCAGAGCTCCCTGCGCGAGCACCGCGGCGCCCTCTTCGCCGACGGCCGCATGAACCGCACCATCCGCACCCTCGCCGCCTTCGGTCTCCAGCTCGCCACCATGGACGTCCGCGAACACGCCGACGCCCACCACCACGCCCTCGGCCAGCTCTTCGACCGCCTCGGCGAGGAATCCTGGCGGTACGCGGACATGCCCCGCGAATACCGCACCAAGCTGCTCGCCAAGGAGCTCCGCTCACGGCGGCCGCTGGCCGGCACCCCGGCCCCCGTCGACGCCGCCGGCGAGAAGACGCTCGGCGTCTTCCTCACCGTCAAGCGCGCCCTGGAGGTCTTCGGACCCGAGGTCATCGAGTCCTACATCATCTCCATGTGCCAGGGCGCCGACGACGTCTTCGCCGCCGCTGTCCTCGCCCGCGAGGCCGGCCTGGTCGACCTGCACGCCGGCTGGGCCAAGATCGGCATCGTCCCGCTGCTGGAGACCACCGACGAACTCAAGGCCGCCGACACCATCCTGGAGGACATGCTCTCCGACCCGTCGTACCGCCGCCTCGTGGCGCTGTGCGGCGACGTCCAGGAGGTCATGCTCGGCTACTCCGACTCCTCCAAGTTCGGCGGCATCACCACCAGCCAGTGGGAGATCCACCGCGCCCAGCGCCGCCTGCGCGACGTCGCCCACCGCTACGGCGTGCGCCTGCGCCTCTTCCACGGCCGCGGCGGCACCGTCGGCCGCGGCGGCGGCCCCTCCCACGACGCCATCCTCGCCCAGCCCTGGGGCACCCTCGAAGGCGAGATCAAGGTCACCGAACAGGGCGAGGTCATCTCCGACAAGTACCTCATCCCCTCCCTGGCCAGGGAGAACCTGGAACTGACCGTCGCGGCCACCCTCCAGGCCTCCGCCCTGCACACCGCCCCCCGCCAGTCCGACGAGGCCCTCGCCCGCTGGGACGCCGCGATGGACGTCGTCTCCGACGCCGCCCACACCGCCTACCGGAAGCTCGTCGAGGACCCCGACCTGCCGACGTACTTCCTCGCGTCGACACCGGTGGACCAGCTCGCCGACCTGCACCTGGGCTCCCGGCCCTCCCGCCGCCCGGGCTCCGGCGTCTCGCTCGACGGCCTGCGCGCCATCCCGTGGGTGTTCGGCTGGACCCAGTCCCGGCAGATCGTCCCCGGCTGGTTCGGCGTCGGCTCCGGCCTCAAGGCCCTGCGCGAGGCGGGCCTGGACACCGTGCTCGACGAGATGCACGAACAGTGGCACTTCTTCCGCAACTTCATCTCCAACGTCGAGATGACCCTGGCCAAGACCGACCTGCGCATCGCCCGCCACTACGTCGACACCCTCGTCCCCGACGAGCTCAAGCACGTCTTCGACACCATCCAGGCCGAACACGAGCTCACCGTCGCCGAGGTCATGAAGATCACCGGCGAACAGGAACTGCTGGACGCCCAGCCCGTCCTGAAGCAGACCTTCGCCATCCGCGACGCCTACCTCGACCCCATCTCCTACCTCCAGGTCGCCCTGCTCAAGCGCCAGCGCGACGCCGCGACCGCCGGCGAGGAACCCGACCCCCTCCTCGCCCGCGCCCTCCTCCTCACCGTCAACGGCGTCGCCGCCGGCCTGCGCAACACCGGCTGACCCGCACCACCCGCACGAAGGGCGCCCCCGAGGCCGTACGGTCCCGGAGGCGCCCTTCGCCGCGTTCCACGCCCCCCTGCACCCCCCGGACGCCCTCGCGCCCACACGCTCAGATCGTCACGAACGCCGCCGACAGCAACGCCACCCCCGACCCCGCCAGCACCCACCCCGCACGCGTCCGCCCCAGCCCGCCCGCCACCACCACCGACGCCAGCAGCAGCGCACCCCCCATCGGCACCCACGCGTACAGCACCCCCGCCGGACCCGACCGCACCACCTGGTCACTGTCCGGCTTGATCACCACCGTGTACGTCCGGCCCTTCCGCACGGCCACCGACTTCTCGATCACCACCCGCGCCCGCGCCGTCGACCCCGCCGACAACGGCGTGTACGGCCCCGAACACGACTCCTCACCGCACCGGGCCACCACGATCGTGCCCTGCTCCCGCCCCTTCGTCAGCATCACGTGCTGCGCCGTCCCCCACGACCCCCACACCCCCGCTACCAGGATGAGCACGGCGACCGCGCCCATCGCCGCCAGCCGGCCGAACCGCAGCGCGACGAGCGAAGCCGGACGGGAGACCGGACGGGACGCCGCACGGGCGGACCCCCGGCCCTTACGGGACGACCCCCGGCCCTTACGGGACGGCGCCCGGCCCTTGGGTGACGACCCCCGGTGCGACCGCGCCCCACGGGACGATGCGGCTGTGACAGGCATGGCGAGGATCATTGGCCATGCCTGAACGACCCGTCAACCTCCGCCGTGCGAACCGCCTCAGGAGTTGTACGTGCCCTGCGCCCGCTCCAACCCCTCGATCACCAGACACTCCACCGCGTCCGCCGCCCGGTCCACGAAGTAGTCCAGCTCCTTGCGCTCCGCCGACGCGAAGTCCTTCAGCACGAAATCCGCCACCTGCATCCGCCCCGGCGGCCGCCCGATCCCGAACCGCACCCGGTGGTAGTCCGCACCGAACGCCTTCGTCATCGACTTCAGCCCGTTGTGCCCGTTGTCCCCGCCCCCCAGCTTCAGCCGCAGCGTCCCGTAGTCGATGTCCAACTCGTCATGGACCGCCACCACGTGCGCCACCGGCACCTTGTAGAAGTCCCGCAGCGCGTTCACCGGACCACCGGAGAGATTCATGTACGACATCGGCTTCGCCAGGATCACCCGCCGGTTCGCCGGCCCCGGCGGACCGATCCGCCCCTCGACGACCTGCGCCTGCGCCTTGCTCGCCCGCTTGAACCTCCCCCCGACCCGCTCGGCCAGCAGATCGGCCACCATGAACCCCACGTTGTGCCGGTTCATCGCGTACTCCGGCCCCGGATTGCCCAGCCCCACGATCAGCCAGGGGGCGTTGGGGTCGCTCGTCACGTCCATGTCTCCTTGATACGCGCCAGCCGCTGCCCCCGTACACGACGCACGGGAACAGCGGCTGACGAAACGACGACGAAGGCGAGGATCAGGCCTCGGCGACCTCTGCGCCCTCGGTCTCCTCGCCCTCCGCGGCCTCCTCGGCCTGCGCGGCCAGGACCTGGAGAACGACCGCGTCCTCGTCGACCGCCAGCGTCACGCCGTTCGGCAGCGTGATGTCCTTGGCGTGGATCGACGCACCGGCCGCCAGCCCTTCCACGGACACGGTGACCGCCTCCGGGATGTGCGTGGCCTCGGCCTCGACCGGCAGCGCGTTCAGGACGTGCTCCAGCAGGTTGCCACCCGCCGCCAGCTCACCCTCGGTCTGGACCGGGATCTCGACCGTGACCTTCTCGCCCCGCTTGACCAGCTGCAGGTCGACGTGCTCGAGGAAACCCTTCAGCGGGTCGCGCTGCACGGACTTCGGGATCGCCAGCTCGTTGGACTTGCCGTCGATGTCCAGGGAGATCAGGACGTTCGGCGTACGCAGCGCCAGCAGCAGGTCGTGGCCCGGCAGGGTCAGGTGCAGCGGGTCGGAGCCGTGACCGTACAGAACACCGGGGACCTTGTTGTCGCGGCGGATACGACGCGCGGCACCCTTGCCGAACTCGGTGCGCGTCTCGGCGGCGAGCTTCACCTCGGACATATGGATCACTCCTCGTAGAAATCAGGAACGGACGGGGTCACCCGGCCACGAACGGCCTGCTACGAAGAGCGCGTCGATAACGGACCGCCGTACCGATCGTCCGAAGACGCGCGTACGGCCTCCCTCGCCGAGCAACTGGAGCAGTCTACTCGGCGCGGGAGGCCGCAGAGAAATCGATCAATCGATCAACCGGTCAGGGGGAACCGCCAGCAGAATCGATCATGCGCAGTGTCGGGCACCTCACTGCTCGTCGAACAGGCTCGTCACCGAACCGTCCTCGAACACCTCACGCACCGCACTCGCGATCGTCGGCGCGATCGACAGCACCGTGATCTTGTCCAGCTCCAGCTCACCCGGCGTCGGCAGCGTGTTCGTGAACACGAACTCGCTCACCTTCGAGTTCTTCAGACGATCGGCCGCCGGACCCGACAGCACACCGTGCGTCGCCGTCACGATCACGTCCTCCGCGCCGTGCGCGAACAACGCGTCCGCGGCCGCACAGATCGTGCCACCCGTGTCGATCATGTCGTCCACCAGGACACACACACGACCCTCGACCTCGCCCACGACCTCGTGGACCGTCACCTGGTTCGCCACGTCCTTGTCGCGCCGCTTGTGCACGATGGCGAGCGGCGCGCCCAGACGGTCGCACCAGCGGTCCGCCACCCGCACCCGGCCGGCGTCCGGCGAGACCACCGTCAGCTTCGTCTTGTCCACCTTGCCGCCCACGTAGTCCGCCAGCAGCGGCAGCGCGAACAGGTGATCCACCGGACCGTCGAAGAAGCCCTGGATCTGGTCCGTGTGCAGATCGACGGTGAGGATCCGGTCCGCACCCGCCGTCTTCATCATGTCCGCGATCAGACGCGCCGAGATCGGCTCACGGCCACGGTGCTTCTTGTCCTGCCGCGCATAACCGTAGAACGGCACGATCACCGTGATCGAACGCGCCGACGCACGCTTCAGGGCGTCGATCATGATCAACTGTTCCATGATCCACTTATTGATCGGAGCCGTGTGGCTCTGGATCAGAAAACAGTCCGCACCACGAGCCGACTCCTGGTAACGAACGTAGATCTCACCATTGGCGAAGTCGAAGGCCTTCGTCGGGACGACCCCGACACCCAGCTGGTGGGCGACCTCCTCGGCAAGCTCGGGGTGGGCGCGGCCGGAGAAGAACATCAACTTCTTCTCGCCGGTCGTCTTGATCCCGGTCACAGCACTGTCTCCTCAGAGGTTTCTCAGCCGGCTGTCGAGAGACCTCGCCACTGGGCGCGACGCGGCCGTCTCAGCTGGTGGGGGTGCGGGTTGCACCTATCACGGTACGCCGAGATCGGCGTGACCGTTCCCCTCAGCCCTCGCCACCACCCTGCCCCGACACCGCCTCGGCCGCCTTCGCCGCCGCGCTGCCCGGACGCTTACGAGCCACCCAACCCTCGATATTCCGCTGCTGACCACGGGCCACGGCCAGCGAACCGGGCGGCACATCCTTGGTGATCACCGACCCCGCGGCGGTGTACGCGCCGTCCCCGATCGTGACAGGAGCCACAAACATGTTGTCCGAACCCGTACGGCAGTGCGACCCCACCGTCGTGTGGTGCTTGTCCTGCCCGTCATAGTTCACGAACACACTCGCCGCACCGATGTTCGTGTACTCACCGATCGTCGCGTCACCGACGTAGGAAAGGTGCGGAACCTTCGTCCCCTCCCCGATCGACGCGTTCTTCGTCTCGACGTACGTCCCCACCTTCGCCTTCAACCCCAGACGCGTCCCCGGACGCAGATAGGCATACGGACCCACCGTCGCCTGCGGCCCCACGCGCGCACCATCGGCCACGGTGTTGTCCACCCGCGCCCCGGCCCCCACCGTCGTGTCCTTCAACCGGCTGTTCGGACCCACCTCGGCACCCTCACCGACATGCGTCGACCCCAGCAACTGCGTCCCCGGATGCACCACCGCGTCCTGCTCGAACGACACCGTCACATCGACCCACGTCGTCCCCGGATCCACCACCGTCACACCCGCGAGCATCGCCGCCGTCAGCAGACGGTCGTTGAGAATCCGCCGCGCCTCCGCCAACTGCACCCGATTGTTGATCCCCGCGATCTCACGGTGATCACCCGCCACGGAGGCCCCCACCCGGTGACCGGCCTCGCGCAGGATCGACAGCACGTCCGTCAGGTACTCCTCACCCTGACTGTTGTCCGTACGCACCTGCTTCAACGCCTCCGCCAGCAACCGACCGTCGAAGGCGAACACACCCGAGTTGATCTCACGGATCACCCGCTGCGCCGCGGTCGCGTCCTTGTGCTCCACGATCCCCGTCACCGCACCGGACACCTCGTCCCGCACGATCCGGCCGTACCCCGTCGCATCCGGCACCTCCGCCGTCAGCACCGTCACGGCATTGCCGTCCGCCTCGTGCGTCGCCGCCAGCTCCGCCAGCGTCGCGCCCGTCAGCAGGGGAGTGTCACCGCAGACGACCACGACCGTCCCCTCGACCTCCCCGCCGAGCTGCTCCAGGCCCATCCGGACGGCGTGCCCGGTGCCGTGCTGCTCCGCCTGGATCGCGGTCCGCACCTCGGGGTCGATCCCGGTGAGGTGCTCGGTGACCTGCTCCCGCGCGTGCCCGACCACGACGACCAGGTTCTCCGGTTTCAACTCGCGGGCGGCCGCCAGCACATGACCCACGAGGCTGCGGCCACAGATCTCGTGCAGGACCTTCGGTGTGGCCGACTTCATGCGGGTGCCCTCACCCGCTGCGAGAACGACGACGGCTGCCGGGCGAATGGCGCTCACGGAGTTGCCCTTCGGCTGTGTAGGGGTGGAGACATCCGAAGGATACCGGGGCGTTTCTTGGGGGACATGTGAGCGGGCCCTGACGTTGCTGTCAGGGCCCGCCTGCCGGTCTGGCTCCCCTGCCAGGACTCGAACCTGGAACAAATCATCCAAAGTGACCCGTGTTGCCAATTACACCACAGGGGAGTGCATAGTGATCCAAACGGACATCTTGCTGGTCCGTTGAGGTCGCGGCACCTACTATGCCGCACCACCAGCCTTCGATGCGACGGTACAGATCGGCCCCTTGTCGCACTCTGATGCCAATGCGGCCCCGATAGGCCTCTCCCGTGTTCTTGCGCACGGTTGTCGGCTTGTGCTTCTCGAGGACTGTCCTGCCTGGGGTGGGAGTGTCGACGCCGACGAGGTCGGCCCGGTAGCGCTCCGCCGCTGCGACGTCCGCGGACTCGTGGAGATCTGCCGGAGGCTGTGGCCGGCCCGTCGCAGGGCGACCGCCCGGTTCCGTAACGCCTCGAAGTCCGCGTACTTGCCTGTGGAATGTGCCATAGGGATATCGCCCGGGCGGAATAAGGGGTTCCGGGGTCGAACGGTCGTGGTTCGGCAGTTCGAGGGATACCGGTGGGTTTCGGGGTTGTTCGGTTGTGGGGCGTGGTGTGGGGCGGTCGTGGAAAGTCGCCGGAAAAGCCGGGGCCGGCGCCCGTAGGCTGGAGGCATGACCTCGACGGGGGAAGAGCGCACGACGGCTCGGGGAGGGCCGTGGTGGTGGGCCAGGCGGCGCAGTGCGGTGTTCGACTGCGGTCTGGCGGTGGTGTCGGCCGCGGAGTGTGCGGTGGAGGGGATTCCGTTCGCGCGGGACGCGGGGATCCCGATGGCGGCGGGGGTGGTCTTCGGGCTGCTCGCGGGGGCCGTGTTGCTGGTGCGCAGGCACTGGCCCATCGCGGTGGTGCTGGTCTCGATCGCGATCACCCCTGCCCAGATGGGCTTCCTGATGGGGATCGTGGGGCTGTACACGCTGGCGGCGTCGGAGCTGCCGCGGCGGATCATCGGGTCGCTGGCGGGGATGCAGCTGGTAGGGACGTTGATCGTGACGTTCGTGCGGGTGCGGCAGGACATGGTGCGGGGGGATCTTGATCTGGGGGACTGGTTCGTCCCGTTCGCCTCGATCACGACGTCGCTGGGGCTGACGGCGCCGCCGGTGCTGCTGGGGCTGTACGTGGGGGCGCGGCGGCGGCTGATGGAGAGTCTGCGGGAGCGGGCGGACAGTCTGGAGCGGGAGTTGCAGCTGCTGGCCGAGCGGGCGGAGGAGCGGGCCGAGTGGGCGCGGAGTGAGGAGCGGACGCGGATCGCCCGGGAGATGCATGACGTGGTGGCGCATCGGGTGAGCCTGATGGTGGTGCATGCGGCGGCGTTGCAGGCGGTGGCGCGCAAGGATCCGGAGAAGGCGGTGCGCAATGCCGTGTTGGTGGGGGACATGGGGCGGCAGGCGTTGACGGAGTTGCGGGAGATGCTGGGGGTGTTGCGCAGCGGTGAGGGGGTGCGGCGGGCCGCGGCGCCGGTGGCGGTGGTGGCGGCGCCGGTGGTGTCGCGGGGTGGGGAGGAGGGTGAGGGGCCGTGTCTGTCGGAGTTGGAGGAGCTGGTGGGGCAGTCGGCGGCTGCGGGGATGGTGGTGGAGCTGTCGGTGGAGGGGGAGGTGCGGGCGTACGCGCCGGAGGTGGAGCAGACGGCGTTCCGGGTGGTGCAGGAGGCGTTGACGAATGTGCACAAGCATGCGGCGGGGGCGAAGACGCATGTGAGGTTGGCGCATCGGGTGGCGGAGATCGCGATGCAGGTGGAGAACGAGCCGCCGTCGGAGGTGGGGTCGGCGTCGTCGGCGGGGTTGCCGTCGGGGGGGAACGGGCTGGTGGGGATGAGGGAGCGGGTGGTGGGGCTGGGTGGGGTGTTTGTGTCGGGGCCGACGGAGGCGGGGGGTTTTCGGGTGTCGGCGGTGATTCCGGCGGCGTAGGCGGGCTACGGCGGTGGGGCCGGGGGGTGGGGCCGGGGGGTGGGGGCCGGGGGTGGCGTGGTCAGCCGGCGGTGAGGCGGACGGGGGCGATGCCGGAGACGAGGGTGCCGAGGGCTTGGTCGATGTCGGGGCCGAGGTACCAGTCGCCGGTGTGGTCGAGGGCGTAGACGCGGCCTTCGGCGTCGATGGCGAGGAGTGCCTGGCTCTCGGTCTCGGTGCCGAGGGGGCTGACGTCGGTGTGGAGGGCGCGGCCGAGGTCGCCGAGGGTGCGGGCGAGGTGGAGGCCGTGGAGGGGGTCGAGGTCGAGGTTGACGGGGGCGATCTGGCGGCCGGGGCCGGTGGGGGTGATGTGGAGGCCGCCGAATTCGGCCCAGGCTTCGACGGCGGCGGGGAAGACGGCGTGGCGGTGGCCTGCGGGGGAGGTGTGGTCGCGGAGGGTGTCGGCCCAGATCTCGGCTTGTTTGATGTCCCAGCGCCCGGGCTGCCAGCCGGCGGCGCGGAGGGCGGCGTCGACGGGTACGGGGAAGCGGGTGGTGGAGGTGCGGTCGGGGTGCATCTGCCTGTCGTGGGTCGAGGTCGGGGTCGAGGTCGGGGTCGAGGTCCGGGGCGTGGTGGGGGCCGCCCGTGATGTGGGTGTGGGGTGGGGGTGGGGGTGGGGGTGGCTGTGTGTGTGGGGGGTGGGGCGGGGGTCAGGCGTCGGTCGGGGTGGGGTCGACGATGCGGACGCCGAAGTGGGCGCTGAGGGCGGTGCAGGCGCGGCAGGGGGTGGCGAAGCTGCCGTGGAGGGGGTCGCCGTCCTCGCGGATGCGTCGGGCGGTGAGTTTGGCGTGTTTGAGCGCTTTGCGGGCTTCGCCGTTGGTCATGGGTCTGCGGGCCGCGCGTCTGCTGCGGGCGGAGTCGGCGGTGGTGAGGTGGCGGGAGATGAGGAGTGCCTCGGCGCAGCGGCCGGTGAAGCGGTCGCGTTGGTTGCTGGTGAGGGTGTCCAGGAAGTCCTGGACGAGGGGGTGGAGCGCGGGGGGCCGGTCGCCTCGGGCGGCGGTGCCGGTGAGGGTGGCGCCGCGGACGGAGAGGGCGGCGGCGATGGTGGGGAGTATGCCGTCGCGGCGGTGGCGGAGGGTGGGGGCGTGGGGAGTCTCGTCGTGGCTCCAGCCGATGCGGGGGTCGCCGGAGTGGCTCGTGTGCGGTCCCGTTTGCGTGGCGTTCATGATCGTCTTTCCCCTCCCGAGCATCCCCCCGGAGGACACAGGGTGCCAAATGGCGTGGCGGGTGTGGAAGCTGGGGCGGTGCGACACGCCCGTGCGGGGGCGGGCTGTCACGGCGGGGTGACGGCTGGTCACGGAAGTGGAGGGCCGGTGACCGGTGTCGTCGTACCGCATAGGCTGTCGGCACCGCCCGGCGCGCGGTTGACGCGCGGGGAGACCGTTGGAGACAGCCGCATACGGGATGTGGTGGCCGGTACCGGAAGCGGGACCGGTCGCTGTGGTCCGTACCGAGTGCCGCAGGGGGCAACCGCCATGACGACAGGTCGGCTCGGGCTGGGGGCACCGCCCAGCCGCCAGGCCGGGGGACACGCCGTGCCGCCGAACGCGGCTTATGCCGGGCAGGTCGTGCATTTCCCGGATCCGGTGCGGGCCTCGCGTCACCCGAGGGGGGTACGGGTCGATGAGCGGGGTTACCCCGACTTCTCCCCTTATGCGCGGGCGGCGGCGGAGATCGCGGAGCCTCCGGAGGGGTTCGGGGTCGACGAGTTGCGGCTGACGGACTACGTGTCGGCGAACGCGGCGCTGGCGGCGTCGGGGCACGAGTTGTGGGACACGGTGGCGAGTGTGGCGACGCCGCACGGCTGGACGTGGCATCACGTGGTGGGTTCGCGGCGGCTGGAGCTGGTGCCGGTCGAGGTGAAGGCGTTGTTGCGGCATCACGGTGGTGTCGCGACGGCTGTGGTGGATCAGGGGAAGCGGGGGACGCGTCCGTTGCAGGAGACGCGTCCGGCGCATTTCGGTTTGCCGAAGTCGGGTGTGGCGGTGACGGAGTCGCAGGTGCAGGGGGTCGAGGAGGATCTCGGGTACCGGCTGCCGGGTGCGTACCGGTCGTTCCTGAAGGCGGCGGGTGGGTGTGCGCCGGTGGGGGTGGCGCTGGACGCGGAGTTGGGGCTGCTGGTGGACCAGCCGTTCTTCACGGTGCGGGACGAGGCGGCGGTCAATGACCTGGTGTACGTGAACAAGTGTCTGCGGGACCATCTGACGAAGGACTATCTGGGTGTCGGGTTCGTGCAGGGCGGTCTGCTGGCCGTGAAGGTGAAGGGCGAGCGGGTCGGTTCGGTGTGGTTCTGCGCGTACGACGACGCGCGGGACGTGGATCCGGCGTGGTCGCCGGCGGAGCGGGTGGAGCGGTTGTTGCTGCCGTGCGGTGAGGATTTCGACGTGTTCCTGTCGCGTCTGGCGGGTCGGCCTCCGGAGTTGGAGACGGTGGCGAACCTGATGGTGGACGGTGGGTTCGCGCGGGTCGCGCCGGTGTCGTCCGTGGGCGCGGGGGAGTGATTCGGCGATGGTGACGTTCGCGCAGGCGCAGGAGCGCGGGGAAGAGTGGGTCAACGGGGACGTTCCGGCGTACCAGCATCGTGAGGTGCGGGTGCGGGAGTTCGGGCTCGGCTTCGTGGTGTGGGCCGAGGACCGTGCGGACGGCCCGCGGTCGGACGGGGGCGGGCAGCGGTTGGTGCTCGCCCGGGACAGCGGGGAGGCCTCGCTGTGGCCGTCGCTGCCGGTGGGTGAGGTGATCCGGCGGTACGAGGAGGAGTACGGGCGTCCGGAGGGCGAGGTCGCCGATGCGGCGCCGGCGCCGGCGGCTCGGGTGGATCTGAATCAGACGTCGTTCCTGTTGTCACCGCCGGAGTGGTTGCAGGAGGCGGCGGACAGGCTGGGGATCGGGGAGCGGGGGGCTGCGGAGGGGCGGCCGGCGGAGGGTGCGGGGGTGTCTGGTGGGGCCGCCTATGGGGCTGGTGGGTCTGATGGGCCTGGTGCGGCCGGTGGGTTCGGTGGGGCCGGTGGGCCTGGTGGGGCCGGTGGGTCCGGTGGGGCCGGTGGGGCCGATGGGTCCGGTGGGCCTGGTGGGGCCGATGGGGCCGGTGGGGTCGGTGGGTCTGTGACGCCTGATCCGGCGCTGCCCCGGACGCAGGCCGGGGTGCCTGTGGACGCGGGGGCTGGTGCCGGTGTCGGTGCCGGTGCCGGGGGTGGGGCCGGTACCGGTGCCGGGGCGGGCTCGGGTGCCGGTGTCGGGGCGGGCTCGGGTGCCGGTTCGGGTGCCGGTGCCGGTGCGTCCGTGCCTTCTGTTCCGGAGGCGCCCGCCGTGCCTGTCGGGGCCACGCCCTGGACGGGTACGGACACCAACGCCGATGCGGGGGAGGACCGTTCCGTTCCCCTTCCCGCGACGGTTTTCGCGCCGTCGTTGAGCGGTTCCGACGACGAGGTGCCGCCGCCCTCGTCCCAGCCCGAGGCCAAGACGGCTCTGATCTCGGGCGGCAGCCGGCTTCCGCAGACGGCGGTCGCACCGGCGCTGGGTGACCCGAACGCGTCGGGTGGTGCGCAGGGGGCGCCGGGTGCGCCGTATGCGCCTGGCGCGGGTACGCCGAGTGGTGGTGTGCCGGGTGGCACTCCGCCGCCTCCCCCGCCTCCGTCCGGTGCGCGGTCGTACGGCTATCCGCAGGGGCCCGGTGCTCCGGGGGTTCCCCCCGGAACTCCGCCTCAGGGGGTTCCCGGAACTCCGCCTCCGGGTGGTCCTCAGGGCACGCCGCCGCCGGGTGCGCAGTCGTACGGCTACCCGCAGGCCCCGGGTGCGCCGCAGGTCCCCGGCGCTCCGGGTACACCGGGTGCCGCGGCCGCTCCGGCGCGGCCGCTCGCGCCGCACGCCGGTGACATCGCCGACGCCGCGACCAGCAAGGCGGCACCTCCGCGCCGTGGGCGTGGTGGTGGGGCGACCCCGCCGCCCCCGCCGGGAGCGCCGGGGATGCCGGGTGTACGGCCGGGAGTCACGCCGCCCCCGCCTCCTGCTCCGCCCTCTCCCGGCCCCGGTGCGCCCGGTGCGCCTGGTGCCCCGGGTGCTCCTGCGGGTGGTTATGTGCCGACGCGGCTCGTGTCGGCGCTCGGCCCCGACGGGCCGGGGGGGCCGGGTGCACCGGGTGCACCGGGTGCACCGGGTGCACCGGGCGGGCCCAATCCGCCCAATCCGCCCGGTCTGCCCAATCCGCCCGGTTCGCCCGGGCAGTCCGGCCCGTCGGCCCCGCCGACTCCGCCGAACGCCCCCGGCGGCACGCCGCCGGGCGGTGTCCACCATGCCGCGACGATGCTGGCCGACCCCGGTCGGATGGGTCCGGGCGCGGGCACGCAGTCCCCGGGTGCCCCGGGTGCCCTGGGAGCCCCGGGCGGTCCCAACGTGCCTGGCGCCCAGAGTGCTCCGGGCGCCCCCGGTATGCCTGGTGGTGCCCCGGGCGGGCATGGCTCCGCGGGGGGCGCGCGGGGTGCCGTTCACCATGCGGAGACGATGCTGGCCGCGCCCCCGCCGGGCGGCCCCGGCGTGCCCCCTCCGCCTGCTCCGCACGCCCCCGGCGTTCCCGGTGTGCCGGGTGCCCCGGGGATGCCTCCGGGCGCCCCGCAGCCGATGCCTCCGGGTGCCGTGCCGCCGCCGGGGGCCGTGCCTCCGCCCGGCGCGATGCCTCCGCCGGGTGTGCCGGTGCCGGGGCAGCCGCCGGCGTACGGGTATCCGCAGCAGGGGCAGCCGACGGTCGGCCCCGGTTACCAGGCCGTGCTGCGCTACCGCGCGCAGGACGGTTCGGAGCAGCAGCTGATCCGGCGTTCGGCGCCGGGGACGCCGCATCCGGAGTGGCAGATCTTCCACGAGCTGCGGGCGATGAACGTGCCGCCGGACCAGGTGCTGGAGCTGCACACCGAGCTGGAGTCGTGCGAGCTGCCGGGGGCGTACTGCGCGCGGATGATCCGGGAGCAGTGGCCGCAGGCGCGCATCACGAGCATCGCCCCCTACGGGACGGATCACGCGAGCCGGCAGCAGGGGATGCGGCAGTTGCTGGCCCATCAGGGCGAGTTGCACCAGGTGGCCGACGGTCCCGCGCGCCCCGCGCCGGTGCGGGCGCCGTTGCCGCCGGTGCAGCCGGCGCCGCCGCTTCCGCCGGAGGCGGTGGCGCAGGAGCTGGGGGCGGCGTTCGGGCCCGGGGTGTTCCGGTTCGAGCAGGCGGCGGTGTCCCGGCAGGGTGTGCCGCCGGTCGTGGCGCACACGCTGGTGGTGGCGGGGCTGCCGATGGACATGGGTCCCTTCTTCTGGGCGCAGGCCCAGCCGGGGCGGCCGGTGCCGACGCTGGCGGAGCTGGCGGCGGAGCGGGGTGTGCAGCCGGCGTCGGACGCGGGCTCGTACCTCGTCATGGGCAGTGACTTCGGCAAGGCGATCTGTGTGCAGTACGGGACGGCGAACATCGTCGCCGTGCCGGTGGAGGCGGGGCCGGGCGGGGCGCCGGTGCCGCCGCAGTTCGTGAACACGGGGCTGCCGGAGTTCGCGCGCTGCCTCGCGCTGCTGGGGCGGATGTGGCGGCTGCGGTTCGGTCTGAACCAGGAGCAGGCGGGCCGTTGGACCGTCGACTTCCAGGCCCAGTTGGCCGCGCTGGATCCGGCGGCGCTCGGTTCGCCGGAGAGCTGGTGGTCGGTGCTGCTGGAGCAGATGTGGGACGGGCTGCTGTGAGGCGTACGCCCCGCTGACGTGTGCGGGAGGAGGGCCGGGCCCGGTCGTGTGACCGGGCCCGGCCCTTTTCGTGTCCGGTGCCGCCCGTAGCCCGCGCCCGGAGTGTCGCGTTATGAACAGTTAAGTCCGATACATCAAGATATGCGGGAAATCATCATTTCGCGTCTTTTTGGTGGAGAGGGGCTACAGGATGAGCAGCGCCAAAGTGTCAACGCCCGGGTTCGTGACTGTTCTCGGGCGCGGCTACCGGCCCAAAGAGGTCGAGGCGTACACCGCCGCGCTCTCCGCCGAACGCGATGCCGCCTGGGAGCGGGTCGCCCGGCTCACCGTCCTCGTCAAGGAGATGACGGTGGAGGCCGAGCGGTTGCGCGAGACCGTGCCGCAGCTCGCGCCGCAGACGTACGACAGCCTCGGGGAGCGCGCACGGCGACTGTTCCAGATCGTGCAGGAGGAGGCGTCGGCCGTGCGGGAGAACGCCCGGCGCGAAGCCGCCGAGCAGGTCGCGCAGGCCGAGTCGCACGCCGCTGCCGTGCGCAGGGCGGCGCGGGAGCAGGCGGAGGAGCTCCGCGAGGAGGCCAAGGAGCAGGCCCGTCTGCGGCTGATCGCGGCACGCGCCGAGGCGCACGGCATCCGGGTCTCCGCCCGGAAGAAGGTGAAGGAGTTCCGCGGCGAGGCGCTCAACGGGCTGCGCGACGTGCGGCAGCGCACCGCCGGTCTGCTCGTCGAACCGAAGAGGGTGCACGCCGAGCGGCTGGAGGTGGCGGAGCGCGAGGAGGCCGAACGGGCCGCCGCCTTCGAAGCGCAGCACGCCCGGTCGGTGGCCCGTGCCGAGGAGGCCCTGGCCGAGGCGGAGCGCGAGTTCGCCGAGGCGGAGGAGGCGTCCCGGCGGCGTCAGGAGGAGGCACGCGCGCGTGCCGCCGAGATCCTCGCCGAGGCGCGTGTGCGCAAGGACCGCATCGCGCGCGAGACGGAACGGGTGCTGCGCGAGCACGGCGAGCGGTGGGACCACGTACAGGCGCACATGGACTCCGTGCGCAACAACCTGAGCGCGCTCACGGGGCGCGTGGTCGAGTAGCCGGGCCGTTCCCTTCCGGCTCTCGGCGTCTCGGCGTCTCGGCCTCTCGGCCCTCGTCACCGGGCTCCCGGCTCCCGGCCGACGGACTTCCGGCTCCCGGCCGACGGGCTCCCGGCTCCCGGCCGAAAGGCTCCTGTGCGGTCGGCCGACGGGCTCCCGGGCGGCCGGCTTCCCCGCCTCCGGTCTCCTCGGCTCCCGCCCTGTCGGCTCGTCCTCCTCAGCCCTCCCTCCGTACCGCCCCCGCCAGGATCCCTCCCTCCACCGCCTCGTACTGGCGCCGCTGCTCCTCCGCCTTGCGGCGGCCCGACGCGACCGTCCCCAGCCAGCCGAGGGCGAAGCCGAGGGGGATGGTGACGAGGCCGGTGGTGGTGAACGGGAACCAGTTGAAGTCGGCGTCCGGTAAGGCGGCGGCCGGGGAGCCGGAGACCGGGTTGGGGCCGGGCATGATCAGCAGGACCGACAGGGTGCCCCCGATGAGGGTGCTCGGCAGGCCCGTCCGGGTGTAGTGGCGCCAGAAGAGGCTGTAGACCAGGGCGGGGGCCAGGGCCGAGGCGCCGAGGCGGAGCGGCGTGCGGCGGGCGGGTGGCCGGCGGGCGGTGGTGGCTGCCAGGGGTACGTCAAGTGGGGCGGCGTGGACGCGTCGTGCGTCATCCCGCGTCTCCTTGCGTGGCTCGGGGCCGAGGCGGCGGACCGCAGGGAGGCGGGGTGGGAGGGACGCACGTTACCCACTTACGGACGGTAACCCTTGACGTGACTCGGGGTCGGGGGCCGGCCACCGCGGGCTCGGAGTGCCCGGGCGTTCTCAGTCGCCCTGCTGCGTGAGCACCGGGAAGCGGCGCGGTGCCACCAGCAGCAGGACGACGAAGGCGAGGGCGGCGGCGCAGGAGGCGCCCAGGTAGACGGCGTGCACGGCGTCCGCGACGGCGCGCCGGGTGGCTTCCTGCGCCGGCCCGGAGTCCAGGGCGCCCGTGACGGAGTCCAGGTCGCCCGCGCCGCCCAGACGGGCCGCCAGGACACCGTTGGCGACGGCGCCGAAGACGGCCGCGCCGACCGTCTGGCCCGTCTGGCGGCAGAACAGCACCGACGCCGTCGTGGTGCCCCGCTCCGACCAGCCGACCGTCGACTGCACACCGACGATCAACGGCAGCTGGAACAGGCCCAGTGCGGCGCCCAGCAGCAGCATCAGCACCGTCGGCTGCCAGGCCTCGCCGGGATACGGCAGGAGAGGGAACGCCAGCAGCACCAGCGCGGCCGCGCCGATGCCGAGCAGGGCGGTGTCACGGAAGCCGATGCGCCGGTACACGTGCTGGCTCAGCGCGGCCGACACCGGCCAGCTCAGCGTCCACACCGACAGCACGAACCCGGCGGACACCGGATCCAGCTCCAGCACCGACTGGGCGTACGTCGGCAGGAACACCGTGGGCGCCACCATCAGCAGACCCAGCGCGCCCAGCGCGAGGTTGACCGCCGCGATCGTACGGCGGCGCCAGACCCAGCCGGGGATGATCGGCTGCGCGGCACGGCGTTCGACGACCACGACGAGCCCGGCCAGGGCGAGGCCCGCGGCGAACAGGGCGAGCGACGGCGCCGACAGCCACGGCCAGGCCACCCCGCCCTGCACCAGCGCGGTCAGCAGCACGCCCCCGCACGCGAACACCGTCAGCGCGCCCGCCCAGTCGACGTCGGCACGCGCGCGGGGCGTCCCTTCCGGACCGGCGCCGGCACGCGCGCGTGCCGGGGACTCCCGCCGCGGCTCGTGCAGGTGACGCACGATCAGCCACAACGCCACCGCGCCGACGGGCAGGTTGACCAGGAAGATCCACCGCCAGTCGGCGTACGCCGCCAGCAGACCGCCCACGCCCGGCCCCGCGACCGCGGACACCGCCCACACCGTCGACAGCTTGGACTGGATCTTCGGGCGCTCCTCCAGCGGGTACAGGTCGGCGGCGAGCGTCTGCACGGTGCCCTGGAGGGCGCCGCCGCCCAGGCCCTGCACGACACGGAACGCGATCAGCGCGCCCATGTTCCAGGCGAGCGCGCACAGCAGCGAGCCCAGGAGGAACAGGGCGGCGCCGGCCACCAGTACCGGCTTGCGGCCGAAGGTGTCGGAGAGCTTGCCGTAGACGGGCAGTGTGACCGTGACGGCGAGCAGATAGCCGGAGAACAGCCAGGAGAAGACGGAGAACCCGCCGAGGTCGCCGACGATCTGCGGTACCGCCGTGGAGACGATGGTCGAGTCGAGGGCGGCGAGCGCCATGGAGAGCATCAGCGCGGCGACGACCGCTCCCCGTCTCCCGGTGGCCGTGCGCTGGGCCGCGTGCCGTGTCGCGGGTCTCGTGTCCCCCACCGGAAATGCCCTCCCCTGTGTGTCCCGTCCGGACCCGGCCGTGGCGTGGGGCCCGGTGGAACGTCCCGTGTCCCTTGCAACCATCCGTCCGCCACAGCTTCCCACTTGACCCTGACGCGGCGGGAGGGTGGAGCCTCGGGTGGGCCCCAAGGGGGAGCCGACCCGGAGGGGGAGTCCGCCCGGGGGTGGACTCCCCCTAGGGGCAATGCCGCTCGGTTAGCCGTCTGGAGTGGTTGGCAAGGGGTTGATCGCGATCCGGACGGTGGTCTTGTGCGTTCGGTGGTCGACGGCGCGGCC
>NZ_JBHWKO010000020.1:0-137381 GCF_042731035.1 Streptomyces sp. NPDC059895 | reverse complement strand
CGCCGGGCCGGGCCCGCTGGTCCGCCGGGCTTGCGCCCGCCGGGCCGGGCCCGCTGGTCCGCCGGGCTTGCGCCCGCCGGGCTTGCGCCCGCTGGTCCGCCGGGCCTGGCCCGCTGGGCCCGCCGGTCCGGGCTCGCGCTCGCCGGTCCGGGCTTGCGCCCGCCGGTCCGGGCTTGCGCCCGCCGGTCCGGGCTTGCGCCCGCCGGTCCGGGCTCGCGCCCGCCGGTCCGGGCTCGCGCCCGCCGGTCCGGGCTTGCGCCCGCTGGTCCGGGCTCGCGCCCGCCGCCGAGGGGGCGCACGCCCGTACTGCGTCGCGGGCGGTGGGGCCGGCTGCCGGTACCCGCTAGCCTTTCCAGCCACAGCAGCGGTTCCCAGCAGGCGGTAGACAGATGGATTTCCCCCCGGCCGACTTCCCGGCGGACCACTCCGCGGACTTCCCGGCACAGGCGCACCCCCCGTCGCACGGCGGATGGCCCGGCAACGAGCTGGAGGAGGTGCTCTCGGCCTCCCTCGGCGTGCCGGAGGCCGGCGGGCGGATCGTGGAGGTGCTCGGCCGCAGCTTCGTGTGGATTCCGCTGCCCAGCGGCGGCGGCCCGCACAGCGGCCCCCTCGACCTGCCCACGCTGGATCTCGGCGGCCAGGCCTACGTGCCCGTCTTCAGCTCGGAGGAGCAGTTCCGCCAGGTCGTCGGCTCGCACATGTCGTACACGATCGCGCCGGCCGTCGAGTTCGCCCGCGGGCTGCCGCCGCAGGTGGGCATCGCGCTGAACCCGGACGGCGTGGTCGGCATGCCGCTGCCCCCGCCGGCCGTGGCCGAGCTGTGCCGCGCGGTGCGCACCCCGCTGGACGGCCCGTCGAGCGGGGGCCGGGTCCGCCTCTTCGAGCCCGACTGGCAGGACGACCCCGTCGACTTCCTCACCGCGGCCTCGGCCGAGTTCGAGGCGACCGGTGTCGTCCTCACGGCCCGCCGCTGCCTCGCCGCCATCGAGACGGCCGACCCGGTCCTGTTCGTCGGCGTGGAACTCTCCGTGTGGGAGGGCGATCTGAGGGCGGTGCCGCTGGAGGCCCTCGGCCGGGCCCTGGGCGCCGTCCCCCCGAAGTGGCCGGTCAACCTCGTCCTCCTCGACGCGACGGAGGACCCGGTGGGCCGGTGGATGAAGGAGAGGGTCCGCCCCTTCTACACCAGGGCCGGGTGACCGCAGGTCCGGGCACACCCGCTCCGCGACCGCCGGCGACGGACAACCCACCCCACGGTGGGCGCCTGTTGTCGGCGGAGCCGCCTAAGCTGGTCTCCGACGCGGGGCAACCAAGAGAAAGGGCGGTACAGGTGAGCGCCAGCGGCATCGCGGCCGGGCAGGTCGAGCACATGCTGCGCCAGGTCACGCCCGGGCGCTACGACGCCTACGAGGCGCTCCTGCGCGCGCTCGCGACACCGACCACCGGCCAGGTCTGGATGCTGCTGTGGCAGGGACAGGCCGGCTCCCCGGACGCCCAGTACGGCACCATGGAGGTCGAGGGCCACGGCTACGCCCCCTGCGTCACCTCCGCCCAGGAGCTCTCCGCCAGCGGCTGGAACCGATCGTACGAGGTCGTCGACGGCCTGGACGTGGCGCGCACGCTCTACCCGGACCACTACGGCCTCTGGCTGAACCCGCACGCCCCGGGCGGCGGCGTCGGCATCCCCTGGCTCGACCTGCGGCGGATCGCCACCGGCCTGGAGCGCCAGCCGGCCGGACCCCTGCGACTGTCCGAACCCGCCATCGAGGTCCCGCAGTTCTACGCCCTCCTCGCCCAGAACGCCCACCGCACCCCCGCCCTGCGCTCGCTGCGCCGCGCCTGGGTGCAGCCCTCGCTGGGCGCGCCCTACCTCGCCCTGGGCCTCGACGTGTACGACACCTCCCCGTCGGCGGTGGACTCGGTGCGGGCGATGATGCAGCAGTCGATCGGCGCCGTGCCGGAGGGGCTGCCGGTGTCGACGGTCGCCATGAGCGACGACTACGACCCGGTCGTGATGTGGATGCGCGCCCACGCCCGTCCGTTCTACGACCGTGAGGCCCACGCCCCGGCCACCGCCCAGGCACCGGCCACCGGATACGGCTACCCGGGCCCGCGCCCTTACTGACCGTCACCCCCCGTGTCCGGTGGGCGGGTTGGTCCCGTCACGGAACCGGTCGCGGCGGTAGTCCGTGCGGGCCGTGGCCGCCCCGGGAACGCGCGATGACCCGTCCGTTTCGCGTGGTTCGCCGCGCTCGTCGCGGCGATGCCGCGAGACCGGGCCTTCGTCACGTTGAGTGGTGTGTCAACTCGCGTGCGTCGTACTGATGTTGGGTCGTCCACTCTCCGGAAGGCGGCGCGCCGCGTTCGGATAACGGATTCCCCATGGCGGCATCACGGTTATGCATACTTTCGCCGACAGACCTGGCGCGTGATCACGAACGCATTGAAGACTCGCCTCTCAGACGCGAGTCCGTGTCGATCCTGTGAAGGCATACCCGTCCGGGGATCGACTGGGCAGTTGGGCCGTACCACCTGCGGCCGCCGCGCAGCACGCAAGCGAATCACAGCGCCGACAGCGGCGGTAGAAGGGCCGGTCACCGCCGGCGAGAAGGGGCAGGGCACTTGTGACGGCACCGATCGAGACCACCGGATCGCAGGCCGAGGCCCGACCCGAGGCCGTGCTGGCGGGCGTCAAGTCCCGGCAGATCGAGGGCCGCTCTCTCGGGCAGATCGCCTGGACCCGCTTCAAGCGGGACAAGGTGGCGGTGGCCGGCGGCGTCATCGTCGTGCTGCTGATCCTGGCGGCCGCCCTGTCGCGCCCGCTCCAGGCGCTGCTGGGCCTGGACCCCAACGCCTTCCACCAGGACCTGATCGACCCCAACACCACCCTCCCCAAGGGGGACTTCGGTGGCATGAGCTGGGATCACCCGCTCGGTGTGGAACCCAAGTTCGGGCGCGACATCCTCGCCCGCATCCTCGAGGGCTCCTGGGTCTCCCTCGTCGTCGCCTTCGGGGCGACGATCCTGTCCAACGTGATCGGCACCGTCCTCGGCCTCGTCGCCGGCTACTACGGCGGACGCGTCGACTCCGTCATCAGCCGCCTCATGGACACCTTCCTCGCCTTCCCGCTGCTGCTGTTCGCCATCGCCATCTCGGCGACGCTCCAGGGCGGCGCGTTCGGGCTCGAAGGCCTTCCGCTGCACATCCTCGTGCTGATCTTCGTCATCGGCTTCTTCAACTGGCCGTACATGGGCCGCATCGTGCGCGGCCAGACGCTGGCGCTGCGCGAACGGGAGTTCGTCGACGCCTCCCGGGGCATGGGCGCCGGCGGGCCGTACATCCTGTTCAAGGAGCTGCTGCCCAACCTGGTGGCGCCGATCATCGTCTACTCGACGCTGCTCATCCCCACCAACATCCTCTTCGAGGCCTCGCTGAGTTTCCTCGGCGTCGGCATCCAGCCCCCGCAGGCCTCGTGGGGCGGCATGCTCAACCAGGCCGTCGACTTCTTCCAGGTCGATCCGCAGTACATGATCGTCCCCGGTCTCGCCATCTTCATCACCGTGCTGGCCTTCAACCTCCTCGGTGACGGCCTCCGGGACGCACTCGACCCCCGCAGCCGCTGACGTCTGCGGTCGCGGACGGTGTCCGCGTCCATCCCAAGTGTCCACCTACGAAGGGGAATGCGACCAACATGCGAAGGTCAGCATTGGCCGTAGTCGCGGCCATCAGCAGCGCTGGCCTGCTCCTGGCAGGCTGCAGCAAGGCCGACGACGGCAGCGGTGACAACAGTGGCAACAAGGCCGCTGCCGACGCCGCAACCAAGGGGGTCGTGAACGCCTCGACGCAGAAGGGCGGCACGGTCACCTACGCGATGTCCGACGTCCCGGACTCGTTCGACCCGGGCAACACGTACTACGCGTACATGTACAACTTCAGCCGGCTCTACGCGCGTCCGCTGCTCACCTTCAACCCGGCTCCGGGCGAGAAGGGCAACGAGGTCGTGCCCGACCTGGCGGAGTCCAAGGGTGTGTCGTCCGACGGCGGCAAGACCTGGACGTACAAGATCCGCAAGGGTGTGAAGTACGAGGACGGCACCGAGGTGACCTCGGCGGACGTCAAGTACGCGGTGGAGCGCTCCAACTTCGCCCGTGACGTCCTCTCCCTCGGCCCGAACTACTTCTCCCAGTTCCTCGCGGGCGGCGACAGCTACAAGGGCCCGTACAAGGACAAGAGCGCGAAGGGCCTGGCGTCCATCGAGACGCCGGACAAGTACACGATCACCTTCAAGCTCAAGCAGGCGTTCACGGACTTCGACTACCTGGTCACCGCGCCGCAGACGGCCCCCGTGCCGCAGGCGAAGGACACCGGCGTCGACTACACCAAGAAGATCGTCTCCTCCGGCTCGTACAAGTTCGCGAGCTACGAGGAGGGCAAGTCGGTCACCCTGGTCCGCAACGACCAGTGGGACGCCAAGACCGACCCGCTGCGCAAGCAGTACCCGGACAAGATCGTGGTCAACCTGAAGGTCAACCAGGCCACCATCGACCAGGACCTGATGGACGGCACCACCACCGTGGACCTCCAGGGCCGCGGCGTGGACACCCAGACCCAGGCCAAGCTGCTCAACGACGCCGACCTGAAGGCCAACACCGACAACACCTACGGTGGCCGGCTCGTCTACGCGGCGCTGAACACCCAGGTCGCGCCGTTCGACAAGGTCGAGTGCCGCAAGGCCGTGCAGTACGCCATCGACAAGGTGGCCGTGCAGACCGCGCAGGGCGGCCCGGTCCGCGGTGACGTCGCCACCACCGTGCTCCCGCCGGACGTCATCGGCTACCAGAAGTTCGACTCCTACGCCACCACCGGCAACAAGGGCGACGCGGCCAAGGCCAAGGAGCAGCTGAAGGCCTGCGGTCAGGAGAAGGGCTTCACCACCTACATCTCCGCGCGCAGCGACCGCCAGCAGGAGGTGGACGCGGCCACCGCGATCATCGACTCGCTGAAGAAGGTCGGCATCAACGCCGAGCTGAAGCAGTACCCGTCCGGCAAGTACTTCACGGACTACGCGGGTGTCCCGGCGTTCGCCAAGAAGCAGGGCATCGGCATCATGATGATGCAGTGGGGCTCCGACTGGCCGACCGGCTACGGCTTCCTGAACCAGATCCTCAACGGCAAGGCGATCAGCCCGTCCGGCAACACGAACCTCTCGGCGTTCAACAACGCCGAGGTGAACAAGCTGCTCGACGAGGCCATCCAGAACCCGGACGAGTCGGCGCGCAACGCCGCCTACGCCGCGGTCGACAAGAAGACGATGGACGAGGCCGTGATCGTGCCGCTGACCTACTTCAAGGTCCTGCTGTACCGCTCGCCGTACGCCACCAACGTGGTCTCGTCGGCCGCCTGGAGCGGTCAGTACGACGCTCTGAACCTCGGTACGACCAAGAAGTAGCGCGAAGAAGAAGCCCTGGAAGGCAGGTGAAGGCATTGGCGCCCGCGGGCCGGACGGTCCGCGGGCGCCGGCGCCGGTCCCCGTGATCTCGTACATCATCCGCCGGACGATCGCGGCAGTGATCCTGCTGCTGGTCGTCACCGCGGTCACCTTCGGCATTTTCTTCCTGCTGCCGAGACTGGCCGGGCAGAGCCCCGACCAACTGGCCGCCCAGTACATCGGAAAGAACCCCACGCCGGAGGACATCCTGGCGGTCAAGCAGAACCTCGGGCTCGACAAGCCGGTCTACGAGCAGTACTGGGAGTTCATCCGGGGGATCGTCTCCGGCGCCACCTACAACCTCGGCCCGACCACGGCCAACTGCGAGGTGCCCTGCTTCGGCTACTCCTTCAAGAACCACGTCGAGGTCTGGCCGCAGCTGGTCGACCGGCTGCCGGTGACCGTGTCGCTGGCCGCGGGCGCCGCCGTGCTGTGGCTGGTCTCGGGTGTGGCCGCCGGCGTCGTCTCGGCGCTCAAGCCGGGTTCGTTCTTCGACCGGACCGCGATGGGCGTGGCCCTCGCCGGTGTGTCCCTGCCCATGTTCTTCACCGGCCAGCTGGCCCTGCTCGTCTTCAGCTACGAGCTGGGCATCTTCGGGCGGACCTATGTGCCGTTCACCGAGAACCCGTCGCAGTGGGCCAACACCCTGTTCCTGCCGTGGTGCTCGCTGGCTCTGCTGTACTCGGCCATCTACGCGCGGCTCACCCGGTCCGGCATGCTCGAGACCATGAGCGAGGACTTCATCCGCACGGCCCGGGCCAAGGGCCTGGGCGAGCGCAAGGTCGTCTTCAAGCACGGCCTGCGGGCCGCGCTCACCCCGATCGTCACGGTCTTCGGCATGGACATCGGCCTGCTGCTCGGCGGCGCCGTGATCACCGAGTCCGTTTTCTCCTTGCCCGGTATCGGCCAGTACGCTGTAGCGGCCATTACCGACAACGACCTGCCGCCGATCCTGGGCGTCACCCTGCTGGCCGCCTTCTTCGTCGTGCTCTGCAACCTGGTGGTGGACGTGCTGTACGCCACCGTCGACCCGCGGGTGAGGCTCTCGTGACCGACCTTTCCAAGACCGCGGCCGCCGAGGGCGAGCCCGCGCGCACCGAGGGCACCGACCGCGCGTTCCTGGACGTACGCGACCTGAAGGTGCACTTCCCGACCGACGACGGCCTCGTCAAGTCCGTCGACGGGCTCAGCTTCCGGCTGGAGAAGGGCAAGACCCTCGGCATCGTCGGCGAGTCCGGCTCCGGCAAGTCCGTCACCTCGCTCGCCGTCATGGGCCTGCACCGCCTCGGCAACCGGGGCAAGAACGTGCGGATGTCCGGCGAGATCTGGCTCGACGGCAAGGAACTCGTCTCGGCGAGCCCCGACGAGGTGCGCCGGCTGCGGGGCCGCGACATGGCGATGATCTTCCAGGACCCGCTGTCCGCGATGCACCCGTACTACACGGTGGGCAGCCAGATCGTGGAGGCCTACCGCGTCCACCACGACGTCGACAAGAAGACCGCCCGCAGGCGCGCCGTCGAACTCCTCGACCGCGTCGGCATCCCCGAGCCGCACAAGCGCGTCGACAGCTATCCGCACGAGTTCTCCGGCGGTATGCGCCAGCGCGCGATGATCGCGATGGCGCTGGTCAACAACCCGCAGCTGCTGATCGCGGACGAGCCCACCACGGCCCTCGACGTGACCGTCCAGGCGCAGATCCTCGACCTCATCCGGGACCTGCAGAAGGAGTTCGGCTCCGCGGTCGTCATCATCACGCACGACCTCGGCGTGGTCGCCGAGATCGCCGACGACATCCTCGTGATGTACGGCGGGCGCTGCGTGGAACGCGGACCGGTCGACCAGATCTTCGAGGAGCCCAAGCACCCCTACACCTGGGGCCTGCTCGGCTCGATGCCGCGCATCGACCGCGACCAGACCGACCGGCTCATCCCGGTCAAGGGCCAGCCGCCCAGCCTCATCAACGTCCCCTCGGGCTGCGCCTTCCATCCGCGCTGCCCGTACGCCGACGTCCCCAAGGGCGGGATCACCCGCACCGAACGGCCCGAGCTGCACGAGGTCGGCAGCAGGCACTTCACCGCGTGCCACCTCTCGCCCGAGGACCGTACGCGGATCTGGACCGAAGAGATTGCGCCGAATCTGTGAGCGAGACTGAGACCCGGGCCGCCGTGCCGGCCCCGCGGACCGACGACGAGAAACCGCTGCTCAAGGTCGAGGGCCTGGTCAAGCACTTCCCCATCAAGAAGGGCCTGCTCCAGCGGCAGGTAGGGGCGGTCAGGGCCGTCGACAGCATCGACTTCGAGGTGCGCAGGGGCGAGACCCTCGGCGTCGTCGGGGAGTCCGGCTGCGGCAAGTCGACCATGGGCCGGCTCGTCACGCGGCTGCTCGAGCCCACCGGCGGGACGATCGAGTTCGACGGGACGGACATCACCCACCTCGGCACCAAGGGCCTGCGCCCGCTCCGCCGGGACGTGCAGATGATCTTCCAGGACCCGTACGGCTCGCTGAACCCCCGGCACACCATCGGCACCATCGTCTCGGCGCCGTTCCGGCTCCAGGGCGTCGAGCCGGAGGGCGGGGTCAAGAAGGAGGTCCAGCGCCTGCTCGGGCTGGTGGGCCTCAGCCCCGAGCACTACAACCGCTATCCGCACGAGTTCTCCGGCGGTCAGCGCCAGCGCGTCGGCATCGCCCGCGCCCTCGCGCTCAACCCGAAGCTGGTCGTCGCGGACGAGCCGGTGTCCGCGCTGGACGTGTCGATCCAGGCGCAGGTGGTGAACCTGCTGGACGACCTCCAGCAGGAACTCGGCCTGACGTACGTGATCATCGCGCACGACCTGTCGGTGGTCCGGCACGTCTCCGACCGGATCGCGGTGATGTACCTCGGCAAGATCGTGGAGCTCGCCGACCGCGACCTGCTGTACCGCACGCCGATGCACCCGTACACCAAGGCGCTGATGTCGGCGGTGCCGATCCCGGACCCCAAGCGCCGGAACGCCAAGAGCGAGCGGATCCTGCTCCGGGGCGACGTGCCCTCACCGATCTCGCCGCCCAGCGGCTGCCGCTTCCACACGCGGTGCTGGAAAGCGACGGAGATCTGCCGGACCACCGAGCCCAGGCTGGTCGAGCTGCGGCCCGGCCAGCAGGTCGCCTGCCACCACCCGGAGAACTTCGCGGACCAGGCCCCGCAGGACACCGTCCTGCTGACGGCCGCCAAGGAGGCGGCGGAGCTGGTGGCCGACGAGGTGCTCGCGGAGTCGGCGGAGACGTCGGCGGCGGTGGCCTCACTGAGGGAGGGGGCGGCCGAGGAGGGGGCGGAGGAGACTCTGGCGGAGACTTCGGCTGAGGAATCGGGGGCGGCTTCGGCTGAGGCTTCGGAGGTGGCTTTGGGGGTGGCTTCGGCTGAGGCCTCGGGGGTGGCTTCGGCTGTGGCTTCGGAGGAGGTCGTTCCTCCCGCGGAGGAGGCGTCTTCCACCCCGTCTCCCACTCCCAAGGACACTCCGTCCAAGGAGAAATAAGCAGTCCCGAGCCCCTGCCTTGCAATGTAAGGCGGGGGCTCGGTGCTGGGCGAGAATAGAAGGGTGCTCCAGCAAATCTTCAGCCCCTCCGTCCAGCACACGCTCGACCTGATCGGCATCTTCGTCTTCGCGATCTCCGGCGCCCTGCTGGCCGTCCGCAAGAACTTCGACGTCTTCGGCATCGCCGTGCTCGCCGAGGTCACCGCACTGGGCGGCGGGCTGTTCCGGGACCTGGTCATCGGGGCCGTACCGCCCGCGGCCTTCACGGATCTGGGGTACTTCGTCACCCCGCTGTTCGCCGCCCTCCTCGTGGTCTTCCTGCACCCGCACGTGGAGCGCATCCAGACCGGCGTGAACGTCTTCGACGCCGCCGGCCTCGGCCTGTTCTGCGTCACGGGCACGACGAAGGCGTACGACTACGGCCTGGGCCTCACCGCGTCGGCGGCCCTGGGACTGGCCACCGCGGTCGGCGGCGGTGTGCTGCGCGACGTCCTCGCCAACGAGGTGCCGTCCCTGCTGCGCTGGGACCGCGACCTGTACGCGGTCCCGGCGATGGTGGGCGCCACCATGGTGGTGCTCTGCATCCGCTACGACGCCCTCACCCCGCTGGCCAGCGGGGTGGCCGCGGCCACCGCGTTCGTCCTGCGGCTGCTCGCGATGCGGTTCCACTGGCGAGCGCCGCGCGCGTGGAACCGCCGCTCGACGGTGCGGGAGGAGTAGGGCGCAAGGAGTGAGGCGCGAGGAGTGGGGCGCGAGGGCTGGGGGCGGGGGCCTCATGTCGACGGGGAAAGCTACCGCTTAGTAATTGCCTGTTGTAACGTTCAGCCATGCCTGAAGCAGCTACCGCCCCCGCCGCCGTCGGGGACAGCGAGTTCGACCGCGACACCGCCGTCACCGCGCGCGAGCCCGGCGTCTACGACACCGACCTCTCGGCCGGCTGGACGATCTTCGGCGCCGTCAACGGCGGCTACCTGCTCGCCGTCGTGGCCCGTGCCCTGGCGGACACCCTGCCGCACCACGACCCGTTCACCGTGTCGGCGCACTACCTCAGCGCCTCCCGCCCCGGCCCGGCGGTCGTCCGCACCGAGACGGTCCGCACCGGCCGCACCCTCTCCACCGGCCAGGCGTCGCTCCTCCAGTACGACGAGCAGGGCCGCGAGGTCGAGCGCATCCGCGTCCTCGCCACCTACGGCGACCTCGACGCCCTCCCCGACGACGTCCGCACCTCCGCGAAGCCGCCCGCCATCCCGCCGATCGGCCAGTGCCTCGGCCCCGCGGACGGGCCCGCCCCCGCCCCCGGCGCCGACCAGCAGCCCATCGCCGAACGGCTGATGCTCAAGCTCGACCCGTCGACCGTGGGCTGGGCGCTCGGGCAGCCGTCCGGCAAGGGCGAGGTGCGGGCCTGGTTCGGGCTGGCGGACGGCCGCGACGCCGACCCGCTCTCGCTGCTCCTCGCCGTGGACGCCCTGCCGCCCACCGCGTTCGACCTCGGCATCGCCGGCTGGGTCCCCACGGTCGAACTCACCGTCCACGTCCGCTCCCGCCCGGCTCCGGGTCCCGTCCGCGTCTCCATCACCACCCGCAACCTCGCGGGCGGTTTCCTGGAGGAGGACGCCGAGGTGTGGGACAGCGAGGACCGACTGGTGGCGCAGTCGCGCCAGTTGGCCCGGGTCAGGCTGGGCTGAGGGGCTGAGGGGCTGAGGGGCTGAGGGGCTGAGGGGCTGAGGGGCTGAGGGGCTGAGGGGCTGAGGGGCTGTCGGCGGCGGCCGCCTCTGTCACGGAGCTGTACCGGTGCGCCGACCGCCGGCCGGGGTGAACTCCCAGGTCGGAGCGGTTCTTTGAGGCGCGCTTTGCCCGATTGACAGCAGGGGAACAGGAAGGCCTCAACAAAGCCTTATGCGCCGTTGGTTGAGTACCGCACCTCAGGAATTCCTCATCCTCCATGGAGCTGATTCTCATGAAGGCGTGTACTCGGGTCGGTGCGTCTCGTCCCCGCGGTGGCCCTCCTGGCGCTCTCGCCGCTCGCCCTCGCGGCCTGCGGTTCGGGCGACTCGTCCACCACGGACAGCGGCAGCTCCGGTCAGCAGGAGTGTCAGGCTCCCTCCGGGATGCCGAGCGGGATGCCGAGTGGGATGCCATCGGGCATGCCGTCCGGGATGCCGAGCGGGGCGCCGTCGGGCGCCGCCACGGGTATGCCGACGGGGTCGCCCAGCGGGATGCCGAGCGGCATGCCCTCGGGCATGCCGAGCGGTGGCCCCGGCCAGGGCGGTCCCGGGGGCGGCCAGGGCGGCTGCGGCGGGCCGGGCGGCGGCCAGGCCCAGCAGAGCCAGCAGGCGCAGTAGGGCCGGCAGGCGCAGTAGGGCCGGGGTGGCGGGGGCAACGGCGGGGCCGCGGTGATCGACGCGGGAGGGCGGCGCACTCGGGGTGAGTGCGCCGCCCTCCCGCGTGTGTCGGATGGCCCGGTTCAGTCGAGCCAGTGGTGGCGGCCGACGGTGATGAGCCGCAGCCGCCGTGTCGCGAGCCGGGCGACACGCTCACGGACCTCCGCGGAGGGCCCGTCGCCGCCCGCTGCTTCCTGGACCTCCAGGAAGAGTGAGGCCGTGATGAGCATCTGGTCGACGTAGAGGTGCGCGAGCATCAGCAGGTCGTCGTCGCTCCAGCCCTCCGCCTCGTCGTCCTTGGCCAGCTCGGCCTTCACCTCCTCGGCGAAACGGCCCAGTTGCTCCCGTATCGCCTCACGGACCGGCTGAACCCCGCCGTGCCGCTCACGGGCGATGAAACGGACATGGGCGGGGTACGCGTGAACATGACGGGCAATCAACTCGACAGCGCGCGTGACGCGTTCGTCGCTGGAGTCGGCGGCGGTCACGGTGGTGCGGATCAGCGGGTGCAGGCTGCCCAGCGCCTCCTCGACCAGAGCCACGCCCAGATCCGCCGTGGAGCGGAAGTGCCGGTAGAAGGCGGTCGGGGCCACCCCGACCGCGCGGGTGACCTCGCGCAGGCCCAGGCTGCTCAGGCTCTGCTCCTCCAGCAGCGCCAGCGACGCGTCGAGGAGCGCCTGACGCGTCTTCTGCTTCTGTGCCTGACGAATGCCGAGCGTGTGACTCATGTCATTTAGTTAACAACTGTTCTCTGTCATTGCAAGCGGTGGGGCGGGCTAGACTGGGTAGTCAGTGAACAACTGTAACTACAACTGTTCACCGATCGTCCACGGAGGGGATCCGATCCCGTGCTGTTCCTCGTCGTCGCACTTCTGCTGCTCGGCGTCGTCCTGGGCACCGTCGCCCACGCGCCGCTCGGGTTCAGCCTGGCCGCCGCCGCCGTGATCGCCGCCTGGCTGGGCGTCTTCGCGCTCCGCGAGCGCCACGGCCGCCGCCGGCACACCCCGACCCACTGACCGGAAGGAGCGGAACGACCATGCACCTCACCGCACCCGCCACGCGTCGCACCGGCATCCGGGACACCGACGGCATGGCCGTCGCGTCCTTCGTCCTCGGCCTCGTGGGCCTCCTGGTCCTCAACGTCTTCCTCGGGCCCATCGCCATCGTCCTGGCCTCGGTGGCGCTGTGGCGCGGCACCGAGCGCCGCGGCCGCGCCCTGTTGGGCCTCGCCCTCGGCGTCGCCGACCTGGTCGTCCTCGCCGCGTTCATACAGGCGGACTCGACGATCTCGTGGAGCTTCTGACAGACGGCTGAAGCCGCCGCCCGCCCCGCCGCCGTCCGTGTCGCCGCCCTGCGGCCGCCGCCCGTGCCGGGTGCGCGGGCGGGCGCGGGCATGCGGCCGCATTCCGTCCGGGCGTGCCGCCGTCCTGCGGCCGTCCGTGCCGGGTGCGGTGCGAGCACGGCTGTACGGCCTCTCTCCGGGCGTGCCGCCGTCCTGCGGCCGTCCGCGCCGGATGCGGCGCGGACACGGCCTACCTACCGGCCTTCGCCACGGCGCGGACACGGCCTACGAGCCTTCGCCACGGGGTGCCGCCGCCCCGCGGCCGTCCGCGTCGGGCATGCCGCCCGCTCGGTGTGCGATCCGCACCGTCGCCCCGGGGGCGCCCGGCCGAGGTCCGCGGGCGGCGCGCCGTAGAATCGCCTCACCATGGCTTACCTCGACCACGCCGCGACCACCCCGATGCTCCCGGAGGCCGCAGAGGCACTGACCGCCCACCTGGGCGTCACCGGCAATGCCTCCTCCCTCCACGCGGCCGGCCGCCAGGCCCGCCGCACGGTCGAGGAAGCACGCGAGACCCTCGCGGAAGCGCTCGGCGCCCGTCCCAGCGAGGTCGTCTTCACCTCCGGCGGCACCGAGGCCGACAACCTCGCCGTCAAGGGCCTGTACTGGTCCCGCCGCGACGCCGACCCGGCGCGCACCCGGGTCCTCGCCAGCCCCGTCGAGCACCACGCCGTCCTCGACGCCGTGCACTGGCTGGGCGAGCACGAGGGCGCGACGGTCGAGTACCTGCCCGTGGACGCGTACGGCCGGGTCCACCCGGACGCGCTCCGCGAGGCGATCGCCCGCAACCCCGCCGACGTGGCCCTGGCCACGGTCATGTGGGCCAACAACGAGATCGGCACGCTCATGCCGGTCCGCGAACTCGCCCGGACGGCCGCCGAGTTCGACGTCCCCCTGCACGCCGACGCGGTCCAGGCCTTCGGCCAGGTCCCCGTCGACTTCGCCGACTCCGGCCTCGCCGCGATGACCGTCTCCGGCCACAAGATCGGCGGCCCTTACGGCATCGGCGCCCTCCTCCTGGGCCGCGACCGCACCCCCGTGCCCGTCCTGCACGGCGGCGGCCAGGAACGGCACGTCCGCTCCGGCACCCTCGACGTCCCCGCGATCGCCTCCTTCGCCGTCGCCGGACGCCTCGCCGCCGAGCAGCGCGAGTGGTTCGCCCGCGAGATCGGCGCCCTGCGCGACGCCCTGGTCACCGCGGTCCGTACGGCGGTCCCGGACGCCCTCCTGGGCGGCGACCCGGCACCGGAGGGCCGCCTCCCGGCCAACGCCCACTTCACCTTCCCCGGCTGCGAGGGCGACTCCCTGCTGCTGCTCCTGGACGCCCAGGGCATCGAGTGCTCCACGGGCTCCGCGTGCACCGCCGGCGTCGCCCAGCCCAGCCATGTCCTGCTCGCCACCGGCAGCGACCCGGACCTGGCCCGCGGCACCCTCCGCTTCTCCCTCGGCCACACCTCCACCGCAGCCGACGTCGAGGCGGTCTCCAAGGCCATCGGCCCGGCCGTCGAACGGGCGCGCGCCGCAGGCCTCACCTAGGCCTCACCCAGGCCAGGCCTGGCGCCCGGTCACGGCCCCGACACCGCGGTCGCGCGTCACGCGGACGCCGCGCGCGTCTCCCGCACCAGCCGCAGATACCGGTCCCAGTCCCAGTGCTCGCCCGGGTCGGTGTGGTCCGTCCCCGGCACCTCCACGTGCCCGATGATGTGCTCACGGTCCACGGGTATGCCGTACCGCCGGCAGATTCCGGCCGTCAGCCGCGCCGACGCCGTGTACATGGCGTCGGTGAAGTCCTGCGGCCGGTCCACGAAGCCCTCGTGCTCGATGCCGATGCTCCGCTCGTTGTACGCGCGGTTGCCCGCGTGGTACGCCACGTCCAGCTCGCGGATCATCTGCGCTATGCGCCCGTCCTGACCGACGATGTAGTGCGCGGCCGCCTGATGCTCCGGATCCTGGAAGGCCCGCACCGCGCTCGCGTAGTCACCCTGTGTGACATGGACGACCACCATGTCGACGCCGTAGTCGTCCGGCCGATCCGCCCAGCGGAAGTTGGCGTCCGACGCCGCCACCCACCGCGCGCCCCGGAAGTCGACCGCACCCTCCACCCGCGGCTTCTCCACCCCCGGCACCCGCCACCACAGCCGCGCCAGCTCGTCCCGCGCCAGCACCGCCGACCCCACGGCGGCCGCCGCCCCGCCGACCAGCAGCGCCCGCCGCCCCAGCCGCCGGTCCGCGTCCTTGCCCCGCGCCCTCGCACGCCCGCCCTGCACCTTCTCGTCCCGCATCCTCGCCCCCGTGCCCGTCCCGTACCGGGGCGCCCACCACGCCCACCTCGCCCCGCGACCCGTCCAACGGATATGCGCGGCCCGCGGTTCCCCGCGCCCCGTACTCTTGAAGGGCTATGACTGAGACCTCGCAGCGTCCCCTCCGCGTCCTCGCCGCCATGTCCGGCGGGGTCGACTCCGCCGTCGCCGCCGCCCGTGCCGCGGAAGCCGGTCACGATGTCACCGGCGTCCACCTCGCGCTCTCCGCGAATCCGCAGTCGTTCCGCACCGGCGCGCGGGGCTGTTGCACCATCGAGGACTCGCGCGACGCCCGCCGGGCCGCCGACGTCATCGGCATCCCCTTCTACGTCTGGGACCTCGCCGACCGCTTCCGCGAGGACGTCGTCGAGGACTTCGTCGCCGAGTACGAGGCCGGCCGCACCCCCAACCCCTGCCTGCGCTGCAACGAGAAGATCAAGTTCGCGGCCCTCCTCGACAAGGCGCTCGCCCTGGGCTTCGACGCGGTGTGCACCGGCCACTACGCGAAGATCGTCACCCTGCCCGACGGTTCCCGCGAACTGCACCGGGCCTCCGACATGGCCAAGGACCAGTCCTACGTCCTCGGCGTGCTCGACGAGCGGCAGCTCGCCCACGCCCTCTTCCCCCTCGGCGACACCCTCACCACCAAGGACGAGATCCGCGCCGAGGCCGAGCGCAGGGGGCTGGCCGTCGCCAAGAAGCCCGACTCCCACGACATCTGCTTCATCGCCGACGGCGACACCCAGGGCTTCCTCGCGCAGCGGCTGGGCACGGCCGAGGGCGACATCGTCGACGAGGCCGGCAACAAGATCGGCACGCACGACGGCGCGTACGGCTTCACCATCGGCCAGCGCAAGGGTCTGCGCATCGGGACCCCGGCCGCCGACGGCAAGCCGCGCTACGTCCTCGACATCTCCCCGGTCGACAACCGGGTGACGGTGGGCCCCGCGGCCGCCCTCGACGTGACGGGCCTCACGGCCGTCAAGCCCCGCTGGTGCGGAGCCGCCCCCACCGGCCCCGGCACCTACACCGCCCAGCTGCGCGCCCACGGCGGCGAGACCGAGGTGACCGCCGCACTCGTCGACGGCCACCTGGAGGTCACGTTCACCGACCCGGTCCGCGGCGTCGCCCCCGGCCAGGCGATCGTGCTGTACGACGACACCCGGGTGGTGGGGTCGGCGACGATCGCGTCGACCACGCGCGCGACGGCGGCGGCGGTCTGACCGCCGCCGCGCGGACGCACGTCTGCCGCCGGGCCCGCACGTCCACGTCTACGGTGCGAAGAAGCCGGTGAGGACAGGCGCGAGGACGTTCGGGTCCACCATGTGCGTCTGGTCCTCCAGCGTGCGGTAGGTGCCGTGCGGCACCGCGCCCGCCACCGCGCGCGCGGCCTCGCGCATCCACGCCGGGCTCGCCGCGCCCGCCACCGCCAGCACCGGCGCGGCGACCGAGGCCAGCCGTTCCCGGGGCACCAGACCGTCGCCCATCAGGGCGTCGTCGTAGGCGAGGGTCGGGGCGATGGCCTCCATGCCGGCCCACATCGGTGACTGGCGGGCGCCCTGGATCACGCTCTCGGCCAGGCCCGTCCGCCGCAGGAACAGCTCGACCGCGTCCCCGCGCCGGCCCTGCCCGAGTGCCTCGGTGAGGCGCGCGGTGTAGTCGGCGCAGGCCTCGGCGCCGTCGTCCGAGAAGTCCGCGTACGGCGTCTCGTACACCGCGACCCGGCTCACCGGCAGCCCGCTCGCCGCCGCCTCCAGAGCCAGCGCGCCGCCCGAGGAGACGCCGTACAGCGCCGCCTCGCCGCCCGCCGCGTCGATCAGCGCCGCGACGTCCTCGACCTCGCGTTCCACCGCGTACGGCGCCGTGTCACCGCTCTCGCCGCGGCCGCGGCGGTCGTACCAGAGGGTGGTGAAGCGCTGCGCGAGGAGGCCGGCCAGCGGCGCGACGGTGGCGCCCGTGGACATCGCGCCACTGACGAGGACGACCGCCGGGCCCTGTCCCCTGATGCCGTACGCGAGGGAGGTACCGTCGCGCGAAAGGGTCTTCTTGTCCATGTCTGTGCAGAATGTCAGACCCGGCGGGACTTGTCGGGGTGGCGGGGCCGTGCCGGGGCGAGGGCGACGGCCGGGTTCGCCGACCGCGCTCAGCCCGCCGACACGAGGAAGTGCTCAGTCCGCCCGCACGAGGAAGCGCTGGTCGGCCGCACCGGTGCAGCGTTCCTCGACCGCCTCCGCCCCTTCCGCGCCGCCGTCCCCGGCCAGTCCGAGGCAGGTGCTGCCGTGGGCCGGTCTCATCCGGAAGCCCTCGTCGGCGTCGTCGGAGACGGGCTCCAGCCGGAACAGGGTTCCCTGCGTGCAGTCGTCGCGGGGTTCCAGCATGCCCTTGACCGGCCCGGACTCCATCACCGTCAGGCAGCCCTTGCCCTCCTCGGGGTGGTGCCACTGGATCCGGTAGAGGCCCTCTCCCGCCGGTTCCAGGTACGTACGCGGAACCGGGGCCTCGGCGCAGGGGCGCTGGACGGCGACGGCGTTCGGGTAGGCGCCGCGCCGGTCCCGTCCGTCCGTCAGACAGAGCTGCGGCGCGCGGGCGGGGCGCACGGTGACCCAGCCGTCGGCGGGAGCCCCGGCCGCGGTGCTCGCGGCGGCGGCCGCGTCCGCGTCGCCGGAGCCGTCGGAGTCGTCGGAGGAGCCCGTGCCGTGGGCGAGCAGGACATAGGCGGCGAAGACGAGTAGCGGGGCCAGCAGCGCGGCGACGGCGACGAGGACCCGGGTGCGGGCCCGGGCCGGACGGGGACATGCCGTCCCGCCGTCACGCCGGCGAGACGGTCACCTCGTAGAAGCAGAAATGGTCCTTGATCGCGGCCACGTCCGGCTTCGGGTCGGGGTACGCCCACACCAGGTCGGGCGCGCCGGGCAGTGACCAGTAGGACGCCGTGCCCTTGAACGGGCAGTGCGTGTGGGTGTCGGACGGGGTGAGCATGTCCAGGCGTACGTCGTCGGCGGGGAGGTAGTACCGCACCGGACAGCCGGTCTCCCGCAGGACGAGGGGCCGGTCGCTCTCGGCCAGCACCCGGTCGCCGTGGACGGCCCTGACCCGCAGGGCCTCTCGTTCGATCGTGATCGTGTGTCCTTGTGCCATACCGGAACAGCGCGGGCGGGCGCCCAGGTGTTCCCGCGTACGGTGTACGGCATGCGTATCTGTGTCTTCCTCTCCGCCGCCGACCTCGACGACCGCTACACCCGCCCCGCCCGTGAGTTCGCCGAACTGCTCGGCAAGGGCGGACACACGCTCGTGTGGGGCGGTTCCGACGTCGGGCTGATGAAGGTGGTGGCCGACGGCGTGCAGGAGGCGGGCGGCCGGCTGTGCGGGGTGTCGGTGGACTTCCTCGCGGCCAAGGCGCGGCAGGGATCCGACGAGATGGTCGTCGCGCGCGACCTCGCCGAGCGCAAGCGGCTCCTGCTGGAGAAGGCCGACGCGGTCGTGATCATGGTCGGGGGTACGGGCACGCTCGACGAGGCCACCGAGATCCTGGAGCTGAAGAAGCACGGGCACACCGACAAGCCGGTCGTCCTGCTGAACACCGCCGGCTTCTACGACGGCCTCAAGGAGCAGTTCCGGCGGATGGAGGCCGAGGGCTTCCTGCCCCGGCCGCTGACCGACCTGGTGTTCTTCGCGGAGGAGCCGGTCGGGGCGCTGGCCTACCTGGAGGAGAGCCAGGGCGTCGTGTGAGTGCGGCGCCCGGTGGTGCGAGCATGGCGGGCATGGCTACTCATGTGATCACCGGAGCGGGCTCCGGCATCGGTGCGGCCGTCGCCCGCCGGCTCCACGCGCGCGGGGACGACCTCGTGCTGCACGCGCGCGACGCGGGACGGGCGAAGGAACTGGCGGCAAAGTTCCCCGGGGCGAAGACGCTCGTCGGCGACCTGGCCGACCCCGACCGGCTGTCCTGGGCCTTCTCCCACCAGACGCTTCCCGACCGGGTGGACTCCCTGCTGCACATCGCCGGGGTGGTCGACCTGGGCCCGGTCGGTGACCTCACCCCCAAGTCCTGGCGCCACCAGCTCAACGTCAATCTCATCGCCCCCGCCGAGCTGACCCGGCACTTCCTGCCGCAGCTCCGGGCGGCGCGCGGTCACGTGGTGTTCGTCAACTCCGGGGCCGGGCTGCGGGCCCACGCCGACTGGTCGGCGTACGCCGCCTCCAAGCACGGTCTCAGGGCGCTGGCCGACTCCCTCCGGCACGAGGAGCACGCGGCCGGCGTCCGTGTCACCTCCGTCTACCCCGGCCGCACGGCGAGCCCCATGCAGGCCAAGGTGCACCAGCAGGAGGGCAAGGAGTACGACCCCGGGCGGTGGATCGATCCGGAGTCGGTCGCGACGACGATCCTGATGGCGCTCGACCTGCCGAGGGACGCGGAGGTCGACGACCTGACGGTACGGCCGGGACGATGAACGCCGGACGGAACACCCAGGACAGCCGACAGAACACCTAGGACAGCCGGACGGAACACCTAGGACAGCCGGACGGAACACCCAGGACAGCCGGACGGAACACCCAGGACAGCCGGACGGAACACCTAGGACAGCCCCCGGCCCCGCGGCGGCGCCACCAGCCCCAGTTCGTACGCGATGATGACCAGCTGCACCCGGTCCCGGGCGTCCAGCTTCGTCAGCAGCCTGCCCACATGGGCCTTCGCCGTGGCCGTACTGATGTACAGCTCCGCGGCGATCTCCGTGTTGGACAGTCCGCGGCCGACCAGGGTGAGCACCTCGCGTTCGCGCCCGGTGATGCCCGGCACCGGCCGCGCGGACGGCGGCACGGCAGCCGGGCGGGCCGCGAACTCCGCGATCAGACGGCGGGTCACGCTCGGCGCGATCAGAGCGTCGCCGGCGGCGACGACCTCGATCGCGCTGAGGATCTGGTCCATGTCCATGTCCTTGACGAGGAAGCCGCTCGCCCCGGCACGCAGGGCGCCGTAGACGTACTCGTCGTCGTCGAACGTGGTGAGGACGAGGACCTTCGGCGGCGTGCCGGTGCCCGAGGTGATCCGCCGGGTGGCCTCGATGCCGTCCATCACGGGCATCCGGACGTCCATCACCACCACGTCCGGCGCCACCCGGGCCACCAGCCGCACCGCCTCCTCACCGTTCGCGGCCTCCCCGGCCACCTCCAGCCCGGGACGGTCGGCGATCAGCACCCGCAGCCCGTGCCGGACGAGCGGCTGGTCGTCGGTGAGCAGCACCCGGATCATCCGACGACCGCCGGCAACGGCAGGCGGGCCGCCACCCGGAAGCCGCCCTCGGGGAGCGGTCCCGCGGTGAACTCGCCGTGCAGCAGCGCCGCCCGCTCCCGCATGCCCGTCAGCCCGTAGCCGGCCGTGCCGGGAAGGACGGCCGGGCCGCCGCCCTCGTCGGTGATCTCGAGGAGCAGGTCGTCCTCCTGGTAGCCCACGGTGACGCGGCAGGCGCCGGCGCCCGAGTGGCGGACCACGTTGGTGATCGCCTCCTGGACGATGCGGTACGCGGCCAGCTCGATCTCCGTCGGCAGCGCCCGTCGCGCTCCCCTCCACTCGACGTCCACCCGCACGTCCGCGCCCCCGGCCCGCTCCACCAACCCGTCGAGATCGGCGAGCACGGGCGCCGGGAACGGCGGGGTGCCGTCCCCCGGGTCCGCCCGCCGCAGCGCGCCGAGCATCCGGCGCAGGCCCGCCAGGGTGTCGCGGCTGCTGTCCTCGATGGCGGCGAGCGCGTTGCGGGCCTCCGACGGCTGGGTGTCGATGACGCGCCGGCCCGCACCGGCCTGGATGGCGATGACGCCGATGCTGTGCGCCACCATGTCGTGCAGCTCCCGGGCGATCCGCAGCCGCTCCGCGGTGACGGCCTGCTCGGCGGCCCGGGCCCGCAGCGCGGCCGCGTGCCGGCGGCGTTCGCGCACCGAGCGGCCGACCGTCCAGGCGGTGACCGTCATCAGCGTCAGGAAGACCGAGGCGGCGACGGCCGACGAGGCGCCCGCCCGGAAGTGGACCGCGCCCCCGATCTGCGTGCCGAGCGCGGCCAGCGCGGCGACGGACGCCGTCAGCCGCCGGTGGGTGGCGGCGATCCGTCCGACGGCGAGATCGGTGAGCACCGCCTGCAGGCAGGCGATCTGCCACGCCTGGGTCCGCAGGGGCGGCACGACGCCGGTCGCGATCTGCCCCGCGGCCATGACCGAGTCCACCCGCACGGTCGCGGCGAACGAGACGGCGGCCAGCAGACCCAGCGCGGGCAGCGGCCGTCGCCGGGCCAACGGCAGCAGCAGGACGGCGGCCAGCCCGGCCGGCACCAGGCGCAGGCCCGTCAGCTCGCGGCCGGAGTCCACTACGACGACGTACAGCAGGGCGGCGTAGGCGGCACCTCCGCCCCAGGCCAGGGACTCGGCGAGAACCGCCCGCCGGTCGACGGGCGGGCGCGGAGGGCGGTGCGGGGCCGTCATGGGCCAGATCATAGGCAGGTGACCGCGCACCGGCATGGGCCTGCGGGCCTACTCCCGTGGGCTACCCCGCCGCCGTGATTGCCGCCCTGGGCCCGCTGCCGGAGGGGGCGTGTCCCGGCAGTGTGGAGCGCGTGATCGAAGCGAGCGAACTCACCAAGCGCTACGGCGGGACCACCGCCGTGGACGGACTGTCCTTCACCGTACGCCCGGGCGTGGTCACCGGGTTCCTCGGCCCCAACGGCGCCGGCAAGTCCACCACCTTGCGGATGGTGCTCGGGCTGAACGCGCCCACCGGCGGCCTCGTCACCGTCGAGGGCCGGCCGTTCGCCGGACGCCCCCGCGGACTGCGCCACGTCGGTGCCCTCCTGGACGCCCACGACGTGCACCCGGGCCGCACCGCCCGCGCTCACCTGACCGCGCTGGCCGTCGGCAACGCACTGCCGCGGCGGAGGGTGGCCGAGGTGCTGGCGGAGGTGGGCCTGTCCGACGCGGCGGGCCGCCGCGTCGGCGGACTCTCCCTGGGGATGAAGCAGCGCCTGGGCATCGCGGCGGCGCTGCTCGGCGATCCGCCGGTGCTGCTCTTCGACGAGCCGCTCAACGGACTGGACCCCGAGGGCGTGCGGTGGGTGCGCGGCCTGTTCCGGAGGCTGGCCGACGAGGGACGCACCGTGCTGGTGTCCAGCCATCTGATGCGGGAGATGGAGCAGACCGCCGAGGACCTGATCGTCATCGGTCGCGGCAGGCTGATCGCGGCGGAGAGCCTGGCGGACTTCGCGGCCCGCGGCACGGGAGCGCACGTGTCCGTCCGCACGCCGGACGCCGGCGTCCTGTCGTCGCTGCTGGCGGACGCGGGCGCGGTGGTGCGGGCGGAGCACGACGGCTCGTACACCGTGACCGGCCTGCCCGCCGAGCGCGTCGGCGAGCTCGCCTTCACCCACGGCGTGCGGCTGCACGAGCTCAGTCCGCGCTCGGCCTCCCTGGAGGAGGCGTTCATGGAACACACCGCCGACAGCGTCCCGTACGCCGCGGGAACCGGCACCCCCACCCCGGCACGCCCCGCGGGAGCCGCCCGATGACCACCGCCCCGACCGTGCCGCCGGGCACGCCGTACCGGCCCCCGGCCGCCGCCCCCGCCCGCTTCAGGCAGCTGCTCGCCGCCGAGTGGATCAAGTTCTGGTCGCTGCGCTCCACCGCCCCGGTGGTGGCGGCGGGTGCGCTGACCACCCTCGGGATCTGCGTCAACGCCGCCAAGGCCAACGCCGACCGCCTGGCCCACCAGCCGGACCTGCCGTCGGCGCCGGCCGGGAAACAGGACCTGCCGCAGATGCTCTACGACCCGCTGACCGCCGCCTATGTCTTCCCGGCCTGGACCCTGCTGGTGATCCTCGTGGCGGCGCTCGGCGCGAGCACGGTCTTCGGCGAGTACACCAGCGGTCTGATCCGCACGACCTTCACGGCCGTACCCGACCGCCGCGCGGTCGTCACCGCCAAGGCCGGCGTCGTCACCGCGGTGACGCTCGCCCTCGGCGGCGCCGTCTCGGGCACCTCCTTCGGCGTGACCCAGGCGATCCTGCGCGATCACCACGGCATGTCCCTCGGCGACCCGGGGGCGCTGCGCGCCGTCACGGCCTCCGCCCTGCTGCTGCCGCTGTGCGCACTCGTCGGCATGGCGGTCGGAGCGCTGGTCCGGCACGCGGCGGGCGCGGTCGTGTCGGTCGTCGGCCTGCTCCTGCTGGTGCCGCAGCTCCTCACCGGCGAGCGGTACCGCTGGGTGAAGGAGATCGGCAACACCATGCCGCTGACCGCCTGGGAACGGCTGATCCTCCCACCGGGCCGCGACGACGACCTGGGCGCGTACCCGGTGACGGTCACCGAGGCGTGGACCGTCTACGGCGCGTGGACCGCCGCGGCGGTGGCCGTCGCCGTGCTCGTGGTGCGGCACCGGGACGTCTGAGCAGCCGCCCGCCGCCCCGCCTGAGCAGCGGCCCGCCGCCCCGCCGCCCCCGTGGCCCGGCCCCGGTCTCCGCCCGGCCGGGATCTACGTAGGCTTCCCCCGTGAACGACAACTATCTCTACGGTCCCGCCACGGGCATCGGCTCCCTGCCCGGCGGCGACGCCCGGGAGGCCGCCAAGACCGTCACCGGATCGTTCGAGGACTTCCCGTTCCTCGCCGAGCTGCCCGCCCGCGGCCCCGGCGCCGACATGATCGGCCGGACGGCGGGCCTGCTGGTGGAGCTGTACGCGCGCGTGGAGCCCAGCGGCTGGCGCCTCGGGGACCGGCCGGGCCGGGACACCCGGCGGGCCAGGGCCTGGCTGGGGGAGGACCTGGACGCGCTCGAGGAGTTCACCCAGGGCTACGAAGGACCCCTGAAGGTCCAGGCGGTCGGTCCCTGGACCCTCGCCGCCGGTCTGGAGCTGAGGAACGGCGAGGCCGCCCTCTCCGACCCCGGCGCGTGCCGCGACCTGGCCGCGTCCCTCACCGAGGGCCTGCGCCTGCACCTCGCGGAGGTGCGGCGCCGCGTCCCGGGCGCGCAGGTGGTGCTCCAGCTCGACGAGCCCTCCCTCACCGCCGTCCTGCGCGGGCAGGTGCGGACCGCCAGCGGCTACCGCACCCACCGCGCCCCCGACCGCCAGGTCGTCGAGGCCGGCCTCAGGGACGTGGTGGGGGTGCACGGCGACGGTCCGGTCGTCGTCCACTCGTGCGCCCCGGACGTTCCGTTCGCGCTCCTGCGCAGGGCCGGAGTGGCGGGCATCTCGTTCGACTTCTCCCTGCTCACCGAGCGTGACGACGACGCGATCGGCGAGGCGGTGGAAGGGGGTACCCGGCTGTTCGCCGGTGTCGTGCCGGGCACGGACGGCCCATTGTCGGACCCTGCCGGTAGCGTCATGGGTGTCAGGACACTGTGGCGCAGGCTGGGGCTGCGACCGGGGCTGCTCGCGGACGCGGTCACGATCACACCCTCGTGCGGCCTCGCGGGCGCTTCCCCCGCGTACGCACGACAGGCACTCGCGCACTGCGTCCGGGCGGCGAGATCCCTCGCGGACAACCCAGAGTAACGGGAGGACAACACGGTGGCCGGCGACAAGCAAGCGGACACGACGGTGCCCACCGAGGCACGGGAGCGGCATGCGCAGCTCGCTGAGCAGATCGAGGAGCACCGCTTCCGGTACTACGTGAAGGACGCCCCCGTCATCAGCGACGCGGAGTTCGACCGGCTCCTGCGGTCCCTGGAGGCGCTGGAGGAGGAGTACCCGGAGCTGCGCACGCCCGACTCGCCGACCCAGAAGGTGGCGGGCGCGTACGCGACGGAGTTCACGGCCGTCCAGCACCGCGAGCGCATGCTCTCCCTGGACAACGCCTTCGACGATCTGGAACTGGCCGCCTGGGCCGAGCGCGTCCACAAGGACGTGGGCGCCTCCGCGCACCACTTCCTGTGCGAGCTGAAGGTCGACGGCCTCGCCGTCAACCTCACCTACGAGCACGGGCGCCTCACCCGCGCGGCGACCCGCGGCGACGGCCGCACCGGCGAGGACATCACGCCCAACGTGCGCACCATCGCGGAGATCCCGGACCGGCTGTCCGGCGACGGCGTCCCCACGCTGGTGGAGATCCGCGGCGAGGTCTACTTCCCGATGGAGAAGTTCGAGGAGCTCAACGCCCGCCTGGTCGAGGCCGGCGACAAGCCCTTCGCCAACCCGCGCAACGCGGCGGCCGGTTCGCTGCGCCAGAAGGACCCGCGCGTGACGGCGACCCGCCCCCTGCACATGGTCGTCCACGGCATCGGGGCGCTGGAGGGCTACGAGGGCCTCGCCCGGCTCTCCGAGGCCTACGACCTGCTCAGGACGTGGGGCTTGCCGACCTCCACGCACAACCGGGTCGTCGACGGCCTCGACGGCGTACGGGAGTTCATCGCGTACTACGGCGAGAACCGCCACTCGGTGGAGCACGAGATCGACGGCGTCGTCGTCAAGCTCGACGAGATCCCCCTCCAGGGCAGGCTCGGCTCCACCTCGCGGGCGCCGCGCTGGGCGATCGCGTACAAGTACGCGCCGGAGGAGGTCAACACCAAGCTCGTCAACATCCGGGTGGGCGTGGGCCGTACGGGCCGTGTCACGCCCTACGCCCAGGTCGAGCCGGTGACGGTGGCCGGCTCCGAGGTCGAGTTCGCGACCCTGCACAACCAGGACGTCGTCAAGGCCAAGGGCGTCCTCATCGGCGACACGGTGGTGCTGCGCAAGGCCGGTGACGTCATCCCGGAGATCCTCGGACCGGTCGTCGACCTGCGCGACGGCACCGAGCGGGAGTTCGTGATGCCGGCCGAGTGCCCCGAGTGCGGGACGCCGCTGCGGCCGATGAAGGAGGGCGACGTCGACCTGCGCTGCCCCAACGCCCGCACCTGCCCGGCCCAGTTGCGCGAGCGCCTCTTCTACCTCGCCGGCCGCAAGGCCCTGGACATCGAGCACTTCGGGTACGTCGCCGCCGCGGCCCTCACCAAGCCGCTGGAACCGGCGGATCCGCCGCTTGCCGACGAGGGCGACCTGTTCGACCTGACCATCGAGCGGCTCCTGCCCATCAAGGCCTACGTCCTGGACCAGGACAGCGGCCTGCCCAAGCGCGACCCGAAGACGGGCGAGGAGAAGGTCGTCACGGTCTTCGCCAACCAGCAGGGCGAGCCGAAGAAGAACGCGCTGGCCATGCTGGAGAACATCGCCGCCGCCAAGGAGCGACCGCTGGCGCGCGTCCTCACCGGCCTGTCGATCCGGCACGTGGGGCCGGTCGCCGCCGAGGCGCTCGCGCGCGAGTTCCGCTCCATCGACCGGATCGAGCGGGCGAGCGAGGAGGAACTGGCCGGCACGGAAGGCGTCGGCCCCATCATCGCCGCCTCCCTCAAGGAGTGGTTCGCCGAGGAGTGGCACCAGGAG
This sequence comes from Streptomyces sp. NPDC059895, assembly GCF_042731035.1. NCBI lineage: Bacteria > Bacillati > Actinomycetota > Actinomycetes > Kitasatosporales > Streptomycetaceae > Streptomyces > Streptomyces sp. NPDC059895. Next base: position 110,967 of record NZ_JBHWKO010000020.1, on the reverse strand, counting down.
ATCCTCCGCAAGTGGAAGGCCGCCGGGGTCCGTACGGAGGAGGAAGGCTCCGCGGAGGACGAGGGCCCGCGCCCGCTGGAGGGCCTGACGGTCGTCGTGACCGGCACGCTCGAGCACTTCACCCGCGACGGCGCCAAGGACGCCCTGCAGAGCCGCGGAGCGAAGGTGACCGGTTCGGTTTCGAAAAAGACGTCATTCGTCGTCGTGGGGGACAGTCCCGGATCGAAGTACGACAAGGCGATGCAGCTCAAGGTGCCTGTCCTGAACGAGGACGGCTTCACCGTCCTGCTCGAACAGGGGCCGGACGCGGCGGCCGAAGCCGCGCTTCCCGCACCGGAGCAGTGACCCGGTAGCGGGCAACGGCGGTTGAAGGCCACCCGATCGGCGCATATCAGATGCATACGGGTGGCCGGGGCGCATTCGGGCAACCGTCGACGACCGCTGCCCGTGGACGCCTTCTGCGGCCTACTGTTGAGATGTGCGCCTGCCGTGCCCAGCTGCGGTCGGGGCATCCTCGTGCTCTGGGTGAGCAGGGGGAGGGGCCGCCCAACGCGGCGCCGCCCGGAGGCTGTCGGGCAACGGGCCGCGTGGCGTGGGCACCGCCGGCTGTGAGAGGGACGGGAATGGAACCGACCGAGAGCGCCGCCACGGAGTCACGGCTGCGCCGACGCCGGGCCGCCGGCACCTGGTGGGGCAGCCGGTGGGTGGTGTGGTCCGAACGCGCGCAGGAGCACGCGGGCGCACCGCACGCCGCCACCACCACCCGGTGCGCCCCCGACGCGCTCGGCACCGGGGCCGTCGCCGCGGTGATGCCCGACGGCGGCGCCGAGCGGCACCCGTCCTGGCCCCCGCTGCCCGCGGCGGTCGTCGCGGCGGCCGGGTTCGTCCTCGGCGCCGGCTTCTACCGCGCCTTCACCGGCCACCACGCGCTCTTCCCGGCCGGCACCGCCGGCTGGTCGCTGGCCGTCCTCGCCGGCGTCATCGTCGGACACCTGGTCATGCTCGGCCGGGCCCGCTGGTGGGGCGGCACCGGCTCCGGCGCCGCCCTCACCCTCGCCGTCCTGCTGCTGTACGGCTGGGTGCCGGCCGGACTGGTCAGCCTCACCGTCGTCGTCCTGGTCGGCGCGGCCCGGCGCCACCGCTGGCGGCAGGGCGTCCTGCACGGCGCGGCGGACATCCTCGGCATCGGCGCCGGCGCGCTGCTGCTGGCCGCCTGCGGCCGGGTGCCGTCCGTCGAGAGACCGTGGACCCCGGACACCTGGACGCTCTACACCGCCCCCCAGGCGGCCCTTGTCGCCGTCGCCTACCTCGCGGTCACCCGCGTCCTGCTCTGGTACCTGCACGCGCCCCGCGCCGGCGGTCTGCCCACCGTCGCCCGCACCGCCCTGGTCCGGCAGGGACTGGTCGCGGTCGCCCTGCTCGGCATAGCCCCGCTGGTGTGCGTGGTCGCCGTGGCCAAGCCCATCCTGCTGCCGCTGTTCGCCATCCCGCTCATCGCCCTCGACTCCACCCTGTGGATGGCCCGCGCCCGCGCCGAGGAGCAACTGCGCGACCCGCTCACCGGACTGCCCAACCGCCAGTGGCTGGGGGAGCGCATCTGGACCGCCCTGGACGACGCCGAACGCATCGGCGCCCGGGCCGCACTCATGCTGATCGACCTCGACCGTTTCCGGTCCGTCAACGACACCCTCGGTCATCTCGCCGGCGACCGGTTGCTGCTCCAGATAGCCGACCGGCTCCGGGTCGCCCTCCCGCGCGGGGCCGAGGTCGCCCGGCTCGGCGGCGACGAGTTCGCGGTCTTACTGCCCGTCGCCGACTCCACGACCTCCGCCGCCCGCGTCGCCCGCGGACTCGTCTCCGCCCTCGGCTCGCCGCTCGACCTCGACGGGCTCACCCTCGTCCTGGAGGCCAGCGCCGGCGTCGCCGTCTTCCCCGACCACGCCCTCGACGCGGAGGGGCTGCTGCGCCGCGCGGACATCGCGATGTACCAGGCCAAACGGGACCGTACGGCCGTCGAGGTCTACGAGTCCAAGCGCGACTCCAACACCCCCGACCGGCTCGGCCTCCTCGGCGATCTGCGGCGCGCCCTCGACGCGCACGAGGTGCAGCTGCACTACCAGCCCAAGGTCCGCTTCGACGGGCAGGTCGCCGGCCTGGAGGCGCTGGTGCGGTGGGTGCACCCCGAACGGGGGAAGGTCCCGCCGGACGAGTTCATAGCGATCGCCGAGTCGTCCGGGCTGATGCCGCACCTCACGGAGTACGTCCTGGAGACCGCGCTCGGCCAGGTCGCCGAGTGGCGGTCCCAGGGGCTGTACGTACCGGTCGCGGTGAACGTCTCCCCGCGCGACGTCCACACCCCCGGCTTCGCCGGCTCCGTCGCCGCGCGCCTCGCCCGGCACGGGGTCCCCGCGGGAGCGCTCCAGCTGGAGATAACCGAACACGTGCTGCTGGAGGACCCGCAGCGGGCCGCCGACACCCTCAACGGGCTGACCGGGCACGGCGTGAAGATGTCCCTGGACGACTTCGGCACCGGCTACTCCTCGCTCGTCCATCTGCGCCGGCTGCCGGTGAGCGAGCTGAAGATCGACCGGTCCTTCGTGGCCCGGCTGGCGGTGGACACCGAGGACGCGGAGATCGTGCGCTGCACGGTCGACCTCGCGCACTCCCTGGGGCTCCTGGTGGTGGCCGAGGGCGTCGAGGACGACGAGACCTGGGAACGCCTGCGCGACCTGGGCTGCGACGCGGTCCAGGGCTGGCTGGTGGCCGCGGCGATGCCCCCCGACGAGACCACGGCGTGGCTGCGGGCCCGCGGCTCCCGGGGCTGGCAGCGCTCCGCGGCGGCCCTCCCGGCAGCGGCCGCCGACGAATAGCCCACCCCTGCGCGGACCGGCCGGACAGCGGGCGCTTCCGCGCGGGGCCGCCCGCTCCCGGCGGGTGTCGGGCCACGCCGGAAGCCTCCCTTGGCGGGCGTTCGGTCGGGCCGGAAGCACCCCCCTGCCGGGTGTCGGGCGAAGCCGGAAGCCCCCCTGGGCGTTCGGTCACGCCGGAGGCACCCCCCTGCCGGGTGTCGGGCCAAGCCGGAAGCCCCGCTCGGCGGATGTCGGTCATGCCGGAGGAACCCCCTGCCGGGTGTCGGGCGAAGCCGGAAGCACCCCCCTGCCGGGTGTCGGGCGAAGCCGGAAGCCCCCCTGGGCGTTCGGTCACGCCGGAGGCACCCCCCTGCCGGGTGCCGGTCATGCCGGAAGCCTCCCTCGGCGGGTGTCGGTCACGCCGGAAGCCCCCTCGGCGGGTGTCGGTCACGCCGGAAGCACCCCCCTGCCGGGTGCCGGTCATGCCGGAAGCCTCCCTCGGCGGGCGTCGGTCACGCCGGAGGCACCCCCGCCGGACGTCGGGCCAGCCGGCCCCCCGGGCGGGCGTCCGGCCAAGCCGGAAGCCCCCGTCGGACGTCCGGCCGCGCCGGACCACCCCCGCGCCCACCCGTTCAGCCCAACGGCAGGGGGCCGCTCCAGGCCGAGGAATCGGACGCACGCGCGCCACCGGCACCGAGCTGCCGGTCTGCGTCGGCTCAGCTCACCCCCGCCGTGAAATGGGCGGTCAGCAGCTCCAGGCGCCTCTCGTGGGCCCCCTCCGGCAGGCGTCCGCTGCGCATCAGCGTGACGAGACCGTGCAGCCCCGCCCAGTACGTCTCCGTCAGCAGTCCGGCGTCGTCGCCCTCCGCCGCGATCGGCTCGACGGCCGCCGCCAGTTCGGCGAAGGAGTCCCACAGCGCGGCCGGCGCCTCAGCGGTCGCGAACGGCAGGTCCACCGCGTGCGTGAACATCGCGTCGTACAGGGCCGGCCGCCGCCGGGCGAACGCCGTGTACGCCTCACCCACCGCCGCCAGTCCCGCCCGGGGGTCTTCCGCTCCCGGGCCCCGGCCGGCCGCTTCCGCGACGGTCCCGGCCCCCGCCGCGCGCGTCCGCGCCGCCCGCAGCTCCGCCGCCAGCTCCGCGAAGCCCTCGACCGCGACCGCCGCCATGATCGCGTCCTTGCCCTTGAAGTGGCTGTAGAGGACGGGCTGGCTGTACTCGATCTCCGCCGCCAGGCGGCGGGTCGTCACCGCGTCCCAGCCCTCGGTCTCCGCCAGTTCGCGCGCGGCCGTGACGATCAGCTTCTCGCGCTCCGCTCGTTCGCGCTCTCGGCGCGTCTGGATCGACATGCCCCGGATTCTAGCAGCGCTAGCCAACCTGTCGTCGCTCTACTAGCTTCGCTCTCGACACTAGCGCCGCTAGAAAAGAGACACGACGTGACCGTCGCCGCGTACACCCTGGCCGTCCTGCTCGATCTGTTCTGCGTGTTCCTCGGCTACCGGTTCCTGTTCCGGCCGGCCGCGGCCGCCGCCGGTTACGGCGTCCCGGCCCGCCCGGACGGCGATGCCGGCGCCTACCTTTCGATCAAGGGCCTGAGGGACGGCACCTTCGGCCTGATGGGCCTGGCCCTGCTGGCCTTCGCCGGCGCCCGTGCCGAGGCCTGGTTCATGCTCACCGTGGCACTCGTGCCGCTGTGCGACACGCTGATCGTGCTGCGCCACGGAGGGACGAAGGCCGTCGCCTTCGGCATCCACTTCGCCACGGCTGTCGTGGTCCTGATCAGCGCCGGTCTGCTCTTCGCCGTCTGAGCGCGGCACCGCCGGCGGCCTTCCGCGGGTGCGGGGGGCCACGGCGACCACTTCCCGCGCGGCGACGGCCGGTCGCGGTACCGGCCGCGAAGCCCTCCCGGCGGCCGACCGTTTCACGGGTTGTCGGCCCGGCCCCCTAGGATTGGGCCCACACCACACATACTCACCCCAGAGGAACGCTGCATGCCTGGCATCACGCGCGAGGAGGTCGCCCACCTCGCCCGGCTGGCGCGTCTGGAGCTGAAGCCCGAAGAGCTCGACCACTTCGCGGGACAGCTGGACGACATCATCGGCGCGGTCGCCCGCGTCAGTGAAGTCTCCGACCAAGACGTACCGCCGACCTCGCATCCCCTCCCGCTGACGAACGTCATGCGCGTGGACGAGGTCCGTCCGTCGCTCACCCCCGAGCAGGCGCTCTCCAGCGCCCCGGCCCAGGAGCAGCAGCGTTTCAAGGTGCCGCAGATCCTGGGGGAGGACTAACCGTCATGACGGACATCATCAAGCTCACCGCGGCCGAGATCGCCGCGAGGATCGCCTCCGGCGAGCTCACGGCCGTCGAGGTCACCGAGGCCCACCTGGCCCGGATCGAGGCCGTCGACGAGAAGGTGCACGCCTTCCTCCACGTCGACCGCGAGGGTGCCCTGGCCCAGGCCCGCGCCGTGGACGAGAAGCGGGAGCGCGGCGAGAAGCTCGGCCCGCTGGCCGGCGTCCCCCTCGCGCTCAAGGACATCTTCACCACCGAGGGCATCCCGACCACCGTCGGCTCCAAGATCCTCGAAGGCTGGATCCCGCCCTACGACGCGACCCTCACCAGGAAGCTGAAGGCCGCCGACGTCGTCATCCTCGGCAAGACCAACATGGACGAGTTCGCCATGGGGTCGTCGACGGAGAACAGCGCCTACGGCCCGACCGGCAACCCCTGGGACCTCACCCGCATCCCCGGCGGCTCCGGCGGTGGCTCGTCCGCGGCCCTCGCCTCCTTCGAGGCCCCGCTCGCCATCGGCACCGACACCGGCGGCTCCATCCGTCAGCCGGCCGCCGTCACCGGCACGGTGGGCGTGAAGCCGACGTACGGAGCCGTCTCCCGCTACGGCATGGTGGCCTTCTCCTCCTCCCTCGACCAGGGCGGGCCCTGCGCCCGTACGGTCCTGGACGCGGCCCTGCTGCACGAGGTCATCGCCGGCCACGACCCGCTCGACTCGACCTCCATCGACGCCCCGGTCCCGCCGGTCGTCGAGGCCGCCCGCAACGGCAGCGTCGCCGGGATGCGCGTCGGCGTGGTCAAGCAGTTCCGCGGCGAGGGCTACCAGGCCGGTGTGATCCAGCGCTTCGACGAGTCCGTCGCCCTCCTCGAGGAGCTGGGTGCCGAGATCGTCGAACTGGACTGCCCGTCCTTCGACCTGGCGCTGTCGGCGTACTACCTGATCGCGCCGTCCGAGTGTTCGTCCAACCTCGCCCGCTTCGACGGCCTGCGCTACGGCCTGCGCGTCGGCGACGACGGCAACCACTCCGCCGAGGAGGTCACCTCCCTCACCCGTGAGGCGGGCTTCGGCCCCGAGGTCAAGCGCCGCATCATGCTCGGCACGTACGCCCTCAGCTCCGGCTACTACGACGCGTACTACGGCTCCGCCCAGAAGGTCCGCACGCTCATCACGCGCGACTTCGAGAAGGCCTTCGAGCGGGTCGACGTGATCGTCTCCCCGACGACCCCGACCACCGCCTTCCCGATCGGCGAGCGCGCCGACGACCCGATGGCGATGTACCTGGCCGACCTGTGCACCATCCCGACCAACCTGGCGGGCAACGCGGCCATGTCGCTGCCCTGCGGTCTCGCCCCGGAGGACAACCTCCCGGTCGGCCTCCAGATCATCGCCCCCGCGCTGAAGGACGACAGGCTGTACAGGGTCGGCGCCGCCGTCGAGGCCGCCTTCGTGGAAAAGTGGGGCCACCCGCTGCTCGAGGAGGCTCCGTCGCTGTGAGTGCACTGACCAAGGCCAAGGGCTTCAAGAAGTCCAAGTCCGGCACGTACCTGACCATGGCCACCACCGCGTTCGGCGCGTTCGGTGTCGCCAAGCGTCTCAAGAAGGCCCGCGTCGACAAGGACACGCTCGTCCTGATCGACGCCACCTTGTCCGCCGCCGCCATCGTCACCGGCCTCGCCATCCTCTACCGCGAGCTGAAGCGGCTGGGCGACGACGACGTCCTGCTGGGCTGAGAGGGAAGTTTCACCGTGACCACCACGACCGAACTGGTGTCGTACGAGGACGCGCTGGCGTCGTACGACCCCGTCATGGGCCTCGAGGTCCATGTCGAACTCGGCACCAAGACCAAGATGTTCTGCGGCTGTTCGACCGAACTCGGTCAGGGCGCCAACACGCAGACCTGCCCGACGTGCCTCGGCCTGCCCGGCTCGCTCCCGGTCGTCAACGCGACCGGCGTCGAGTCCGCGATCAAGATCGGTCTCGCACTGAACTGCGAGATCGCCGAGTGGTGCCGCTTCGCCCGGAAGAACTACTTCTATCCGGACATGCCGAAGAACTTCCAGACCTCCCAGTACGACGAGCCGATCGCCTTCGACGGCTACCTCGACGTGCAGCTGGAGGACGGCGAGACCTTCCGCGTGGAGATCGAGCGCGCGCACATGGAGGAGGACACCGGCAAGTCGACGCACGTCGGCGGCGCCACCGGCCGTATCCACGGCGCCTCGCACTCGCTGCTCGACTACAACCGCGCCGGCATCCCGCTCATCGAGATCGTCACCAAGCCGATCGTCGGCGCCGGCGAGCGCGCCCCCGAGGTCGCGCGGGCGTACGTCCGCGAGCTGCGCGAGGTCATCCGGGCCCTCGGTGTCTCCGAGGCGCGCATGGAGATGGGCCAGATGCGCTGCGACGTGAACCTGTCGCTGATGCCGAAGGGCGCCGAGAAGTTCGGCACGCGCTCCGAGACGAAGAACGTGAACTCCCTGCGGTCCGTGGAGCGCGCGGCCCGTTTCGAGATCCAGCGGCACGCGGCCGTGCTCAACGGCGGCGGCCTGATCGTCCAGGAGACCCGCCACTTCCACGAGGACACCGGGTCGACGACCTCGGGCCGCGTGAAGGAGGAGGCCGAGGACTACCGGTACTTCCCCGAGCCGGACCTGGTGCCGGTCGCCCCCTCGCGCGAGTGGGTCGAGGAGATCCGCGCCGGTCTGCCCGAGCTTCCGCTGGCCCGCCGCAACCGCCTCCTCGCGGAGTGGGGCATCTCGGCCACCGACATGCAGGCGATCATCAACGCCGGCGCGCTGGACCTGATCGTCGCCACGATCGACGCCGGTGCGGACGCGGCCTCCGCCCGCAAGTGGTGGATGGGCGAACTGGCCCGCAGCGCCAACGAGTCGGGCAAGGCCCTGGACGAGCTGGCGATCACCCCGGAGCAGGTCGCCCGCGTCACCGAGCTCGTCTCGAAGGGTGACCTGAACGACAAGCTGGCCCGCCAGGTCATCGAGGGCGTCCTCGCGGGCGAGGGCACCCCGGACGAGGTCGTCGACCAGCGCGGTCTGAAGGTCGTCTCCGACGAGGGCGCGCTCACCGCCGCCGTCGAGGAGGCCATCGCCGGAAACCCGGGCGTTGCGGACAAGATCCGCGGTGGCAAGGTGGCCGCGGCCGGCGCCCTGGTCGGCGCGGTCATGAAGGCCACCCGCGGGCAGGCGGACGCGGCCCGCGTCAAGGAGCTCATCCTGGAGAAGCTGGGCGTCGGCTGACCCCGCCCGACTCCCGAGGGGGACGCGCCGTCGCCGGTGCGTCCCCCTCGCCGCGTCCGCCCGCGCCCGCGCCCGGGGCTCTCAGGCCGAGGCGCTACGCTCGCCCGCCATGAGTGGACGTACCGACTCCGACACCCAGGACGGCATACGGGCCGACACGACGGACGATCAGGAGACCGCGGGGCAGGAGCCCCGGAGCCCGCGCCGGGGAGCCGACCAGGACCGAAACCGGGACCAGGGCCGGGACCAGGCCCAGGGCCGGGATCAGGCCCAGGACCGGGATCGCGGCCCGGACGGGCATGCGGCCCAGGAGTCGGGGCCGGAGCCGGAGCCGGAGGCGGAGGCGGACGAGGAGTACGGCATCGAGGACGCCCGGCGGGCCCGCTGGACGGCGACCGGCACCGGTGCCCTCCTCACCCTCGCCGGTCTGGCCGCGGCGCTGCTGCGCCTCACCGGCACCGTCCCGGCCCTCGTCCCGGCGGCCTACGCCCTCGGCGCCGCCGTCTGCGCCCTCGCCGCGGTGCTGGCGTCCCGGGGCCGCACCCGGCGCGCGCTGTGGCTGCTCATCGGCGGCGTGATGATCATGGCGGTCGGTGACCAGGCCGACTGAACCCGGTGACGAGGGAGTGACGAAGCCCACGAACAGGGCAAACGATCACATTCGCCTGAAAGAGTGGCCCCATATCGCGCATGCGTCATATCGCGCATGCGTCATATCGCGCATGCGTCATATCGCTCATGCGTTCTTTGCGGGCTGATCAGCTCATTGACGGCTGTTCCCGGTCAAAGATCCACATTTCACCTCCGGGAGCGCGTTTCGTGGCAGCCCTTGCACACTGGTGTGTCCGGCACCGCCTCGCCGTGGTCCTGCTCTGGCTCCTGACCCTCGGCGGGACGGCCACCGCGGCCGTCGTCGCCGGCTCCGCGTACTCCAACGACTACGACGTCCCCGGCACCGAGTCCGCCCGCGCCACCCGGCTGCTCGCGGAGGGCTTCCCCGACCTCGGCGGTGACAGCGACACCGTGGTCTGGCACACCGCCTCGGGCACCGTCCGCGCCGCCGACGTCGAGCAGACGATGACCCGCACCCTGGCGAAGATCGCGGACCTGCCGGGCGTCGCGTCCGTGACCGGCCCCTACGGCGACCAGGGCGCCGCCCGGATCAGCGCGGACGGACGGACCGCCTACGCCACCGTCACCTTCGACGACCCGGCCGAGGAGGTCGAGCGGGGCGAGGCCCAGGCCGTCGTCGACACCGCCGAGGCCGCCGCGGGCGACGGGCTCCAGGTGGAGCTGGGCGGCAGCGCCGTCGCCCTGACCGAGTCCTCCGGCACCCACCTCGTCGAGGCCGTCGGCGTGGCCGTCGCCGCGGTCGTGCTGTTCCTCGCCTTCGGCTCGCTCGCCGCCAGTCTGCTGCCCATCGCCACCGCACTGGTCGGCGTCGGCACCGCGTACGCCGGGACCGTGCTGCTCGGGCACGCCATGACCGTCGCCGACTTCGCGCCCATGCTCGGCATGCTCGTAGGCCTCGGCGTCGGCATCGACTACGCCCTGTTCATCGTCACCCGGCACCGGCGCGGCCTGAAGCGCGGGCTGTCGGTCACCGAGGCCGCCACGGACGCCGTGGCCACCACGGGCCGCGCCGTCGTCTTCGCGGGCGCGACCGTGTGCATCGCCCTGCTGGGCATGCTGATCCTGCGCCTGAACTTCCTCAACGGCGTCGCGACGGCCGCCTCCCTGACCGTCGTGCTGACGGTCGTGGCCTCCGTGACCCTGCTGCCCGCCCTGCTGTCCTGGATCGGCCCGCGCGCCCTCAGCCGCCGCGAACGGCGCCGGCTCGCCGAGCACGGGCCCGAGCCGGAACTGCCGACCGGCCTCGCCGCCCGCTGGTCGGCGTTCGTCGAGCGCCACCCCCGGCTGCTCGGTGTGCTCGCCCTCGCCGTCGTCGCCGTCCTCGCCCTGCCCACCCTCTCCCTCCGCCTGGGCACCTCCGACCAGGGCAACGACCCCCGCTCCAGCACCACCCGCCAGGCCTACGACCTCCTGGCCGACGGTCTCGGCCCCGGGGTGAACGGCCCGCTCACCCTCGTCGCGCGGGTCGGCGGGGCCGAGGACCGGCTCGCCCTCGACAACCTCGACGCCACCCTGCGCGCCACCGAGGGCGTGGCCGCGGCCACACCGGTGACGTACAGCGCCGGCGGCGACACCGCGTTCCTCACCGTCGTACCCGACTCCGCCCCGCAGTCGCAGCGCACCAGCGAACTCGTCGACCGGCTGCGCGACGAGGTGCTGCCCCGCGCCGAACGCGGCACCTCGCTCGACGTGCTGGTCGGCGGGGTGACGGCCGGCTACGACGACTTCGCGACGGTCATCGTCGGCAAGCTGCCCCTCTTCGTCGGCGTGGTCGTCGGCCTCGGCTGCCTGCTGCTCCTGCTCGCCTTCCGGTCCGTCGGGATACCCCTGAAGGCCGCCGCGATGAACGTCGCCGCCGTCGCCGCCGCCTTCGGTGTCGTCGTCGCCGTCTTCCAGTGGGGCTGGGGCAGCGAACCGCTGGGCCTCGGCCGGGCCGGCCCGATCGAGCCCTTCCTGCCCGTGATCATGGTGTCGGTCCTCTTCGGGCTCTCGATGGACTACCAGGTCTTCCTCGTCAGCCGGATGTACGAGGAGTGGCTGGAGACCGGCGACAACCGGCGGGCCGTCCGCGTCGGCCTCGCCGAGACCAGCCGGGTGATCAAGTCCGCCGCGGTCATCATGATCTCGGTCTTCCTCGCCTTCGTCCTCAGCGGCGACCGGGTGATCGCCATGTTCGGCATCGCGCTCGCCGCCGCCGTCGCCATCGACGCCTTCGTCCTGCGCACCCTCCTCGTCCCCGCCCTCATGCACCTCCTCGGCGGCGCCAACTGGTGGCTGCCCCGCTGGCTCGACCGGCGGCTGCCGCGCCTCAGCATCGACCCCCCCGAGTGCCGCGCCGCCGCCCGTGAGAGGCTCACGGACGACACGGCGGAGTGGCAGACCGAGCGGAGGCGACAGGATGTACGCGACATCCCTGGGTGACGACGGGGCCGAACTGCGGCCGCTGGAGGTCTGGCACGCCGGGGAACTCCTCGCCTGCATCGACCGGGGGCGGGACTTCATCGGCCGCCACATCGGACTGCCCGACGCGATCCGCGACCTGGACGGGGCCCGCGCCTTCCTGCGCTCCTACGCCGACAAGCGCGCCGCCGACTCCGGCAACCTGCACGGGGTGTGGCTGGACGGGACGCTCGTCGGGGGGCTGCTGTTCCGCGTCTGGGACACCGCCGCCGGGGTCTGCGAGGCGGGCTGCTGGCTGGTGCCGGACGCGGTGGGGCGCGGACTCGTCACGCGCGGCCTGCGGACGATGCTGGACTGGGCGTTCGACGAGCGCGGGATGCACCGTGTGGAGTGGCGCGTGTCGTCGGCCAACGAGCCCAGCGTCAATGTGGCGCGGCGACTGGGCATGACCCGTGACGGTGTCCTGCGTGAGCACTACCCGCACCGGGGAGTGCGCACGGACACCGAGATCTGGTCGGTGCTCGCCCCGGAATGGCGCGCGGCACGCGCGCGTACCGCTCACAACGATCATTAAGACACCTCTCAGAGAGCGTCCGTACGGTGCGAGGTATGGGAACCAAGACTGTTGACGAGGCCGCAGCGGCCGAGACGGAGACCGACCAGGCCGTGGCGGTCACCGACGAGGCCGTGAGGGCCGAGAAGGGCGGCGAGACCGAGAAGTCCGGCGCCACCGAGTCCGGCGCTTCGGAATCCGTGGCTTCGGAGTCCGACGCGCCGGAGTCCGTGGCTTCGGAGAGCGTCGCTCCGGAGGACGGGACCGAGGGGATCGGGACCGAGGAGATCGGGACCGAGGAGATCGGGACCGAGGAGATCGGGAAGGACGACGAGGCCGCCGTCGCGGACGGGCCCTCGGGTGTCGGCCAGGGCGCCGGAGCCGTCGTCTCCGCCGTGCTCGGCCTGGTGTCGCTCAGCGGCGGCTGGATCGGCACCGTCGCCTCCGCCCGCGCGACCCTTATCGGCCAGTTGGAGACCTCCTCGACCGCCAGCGTCGCCCAGCAGATCCAGGCGGTGTACGGCGACGCCTGGCAGACCACCGCCCTGTGGGCCGGCCTGTTCGCGCTGGCCGGGCTGATCACCGGCGTCGTGGTACTGGCCCGGCCCGCCTTCGGGGCGTCCGGCAGGCCGCAGGCGCCCTGGATCAAGTCGGTCGCCTGGGCGGGCGTCACGATCGGCGTCATCGGGTTGCTGCTGGCCGTCCTGAAGTACACCGACGCGCTGCTCGGACTGCCGTCGGCGAGCTGATCCGCCGCGCGTCCCGAGGGCCACGACGGCCCCGACGGGCGCCGTCGCAGAGGGGTCCCGGTCGGGCCGTAAGCACCTTACGGCCCGACCGGGGCCCCTCACGCACGTCTAAGGCCCCGACCGCCCCCGCAGATGCGGAACTCTGCCGATGCGGCGGACCCCCTGGGAGACGAGGGTTGAGCCATCGCGAACAGCGAGGCCACCCGACCGACTCCACCGAGGGGCACATCGTGTACGACGACCGGTACCAGCAGGTGCGGTTCCGCGCCACCGAGCTCATCCGCCGTGCCGAGCACGAGCGGCTCGCCCGCGAGGCCGTCCGCGGCCGGCGCGCCGCCCGCCGCGAGGCCGCCGAGCGCGCCCGGCAGGCCGCTCCGCGGTCCCGGGAGTCCGCCGTGCGGCCCCGCGACCCTGCCGTGCGGCCCCGCGACCCCGCCGCCCGGACCCCCGACGCAGCCTCCGCTCCGGCTCGCGACGCCGCCGCCCGGACCCCCGACGCCGCCTCCCGGACCCCGGACGTCACGCCGGCCCGCGAAGCCGCCGCCCGGACCACGTGAGCGCGGGGAAGCGGGCGGGCGGCACGCGGACGGTGGGAGACGCGGTGGGGGAGGCGGGGGTGGTGGGTGAGGTGGGGACGGTGGGGACGGTGGGGACGGTGGGGACGGTGGGGACGGTGGGTGACGCGGTGGCGGGCCGTACGGTGGCGCCGGTCGTGGGGGCGCCGGTCGTGGGGGAGCCGGCCGTCCCGCCGGGTCCGGTGGGCGGTGTGTGCCGGCCGGTGTCGCCGTGATCGTCCCGTCGATATCCAGTGGGGGGCCGACGGGCCCCTGTGCGATGCTCGCCCCCGTGGAGACCAGGTCCGTGAGCCCCGTCTTCGTCGGCCGTGCCGACGAGTTGGACACCCTGAGCGACGCGCTCTCCCGCGCCGCCGCGGGAGAGCCGCAGGCCCTGCTGATCGGCGGCGAGGCCGGGGTCGGCAAGACCCGCCTCGTCGAGGAGTTCGCCACCGCCGCCGGCCGCCGTGCCGCCGTCGTCACCCTCGGCGGCTGTGTCGAGATCGGCGCCGACGGGCTGCCGTTCGCCCCCTTCTCCACCGCCCTGCGCGCCCTGCGCCGCGCCGTGCCGGACGCCTGGGACGCCGCGGCCGCAGGCCAGGAGGAGGAACTCGCCCGGCTGCTGCCCGAGATGGGCGAGGCGGGCGCGGAACGCCACGACGAGGAGGGCATGGCCCGCCTCTTCGACCTCACCGCCCGCCTCCTGGAACGCCTCGCCGCCGACCGCACCGTCGTCGTCGCCCTGGAGGACCTGCACTGGTCCGACGCCTCCACCCGCCACCTCCTCGCCTACCTCCTGCGCACCCTGCGCACCGGACGCCTGGTCGTCCTCGCCACCTACCGCTCCGACGACATCCACCGCCGCCACCCGCTGCGCCCCCTGCTCGCCGAACTCGACCGGCTGCGCACCGTCCGCCGCCTCGAACTGGCCCGCTTCACCCGCGAGGAGGTCGGCCGCCAGATCGCCGGCATCCTCGCCCACGAACCCGACCCCGCCCAGGTCGACGCCATCTACGAACGTTCCGACGGCAACGCGTTCTTCGTCGAGGAACTCGCCGTCGCCGGCCGCGCGGGCTGCCGCACCGGCCTCCCCGACACCCTGCGCGACCTGCTGCTAGTACGGGTCGAGGCGCTGCCCGAGAGCGCGCAGCATGTCGCCCGGACCGTCGCCGAGGGCGGCTCCACCGTGGAGTACCGGCTGCTGGCCGCCGTCGCCCGGCTCGCCGAGGACGACCTCATCGAGGCGCTGCGGGCCGCCGTCGGCGCCAACATCCTGCTCGCCGCGCCGGCCGGCGACGGCTACCGCTTCCGGCACTCCCTGGTCCGCGAGGCCGTCGGCGACGACCTGCTGCCCGGCGAACGCTCCCGCATCAACCGCCGCTACGCCGAAGCCCTGGAGGCCGATCCGACGCTCGTCCCCGCCGACGAGCGCGTCATGCGTCTGGCCAGCTACTGGTACCACGCCCACGACGCCGCCAAGGCCCTCCCCGCCGTCCTGGACGCCTCCGTCGCCGCCCGCTCGCGCCACGCCTACACCGAGCAGCTACGGCTGCTGGAGCGGGCGATGGAACTGTGGGAGGCCGCCCCCGAGGACGTACGGGCCGGGCTGGGCCGCCTCGACCGCGCCCAGGTTCCCCCGCGGTCCGCACCGCGCGGGGAGCCCCCCGGCGGCCGCGACCCGGCCGCCTCCGCGCCGCTGCGCTACCTCGACCTGATGGCGGAGGCCGCCGTCGCGGGCCGGCTCTGCGGGGATCGCGAACGCGCCCTGAAGATCACCAAGCGGGCGCTGCGCCTGCTGGACGAGGAGGCGGACCCGTTGCGCGCCGCCTGGTTCTGGGTCCAGCGTTCCCGGCTCGTCCAGGCGCAGGCCCGCGGCGACGGCCGGCAGGAACTGGCCACCGCCCAGGACCTGGTCCGCGGCCTGCCCCCGTCCGCGGTGCACGCCGAGGTGCTGTCCAACGTGGCCAACTGGGCCATGCTCCACGAACCAGGCGCCGACGCCTTCTCGTCGGCCGAGCGGGCCGTGGAGTACGCGCGCATGGTCGGCGCCCGTGAGATCGAACTGAACGCCCGCCTCACCCTCGGCTGTCTCATGGTCGACTCCGGCGAGGTCGAGGCCGGCCTGGCGGAGCTGTACGAGGTCAAGGAGCGGGCCGTCGAGGAAGGCGTGACGGTGGTGGCCGGACGCGCCCATGTGAACCTGCCGTCGCAGCTGGAGGGCGTCGGCCGCTCGCGGGAGGCGGTCCCTATCCTGGAGGAAGGGATCGCCTACACCCGCAGGTACGGCCTGTTGGACGCCGAGGCGTGGGTGTGGGGCAACCTGTCCGACTCGCTGTACTCGCTGGGCCGGTGGGACGAGGCCGCGGAGGCCGCGGCGAACGCCCTGCGGGTCGGGCACAGCGCGAAGCCCCGGGGAGCCGGCGCCCTGCGCCTGGCCAACATCGCCCTCGTGCGGGGCGACGCGACCGCGGCCGCCGTCCACCTGGCCACCGCCCAGGCGCACTACGGCACCCACGACTCCATGCCGCAGCAGGCGCTGCCCCTCTCCCGGATCGTGATCGGGGTGGCCGCGGAGGAGGGCCGGCTGCTGGACGTCCGGGCCGAGGTGGACCGGGTCCTCGACGCGGGCTTCCCGCCCGGCACCCAGCGCTACGGCTGGTCGGTGCTGCTGGCCGCCGCCCTGGCGGAGGCCGACGCCCGCGACCTGCCCGCCGCCGGACCAGGCCGGACCGCCGCCCTCGACCGCCTCCTCACCGGCGTCAAGCGGATCGCCACGGGCGCGCCCGTCTGGCTCGCCGTCGAGCAGTGGGTCCGCGCGGAGCTCCGCCGCGCCGAGGGCCGGGACACTCCCGAACTGTGGTCGGAGGTGGTCAGCGCCTTCGAATCGCTGGAACACCCCTACGATCTCGCCCGCGTCCGGTACCGGCTGGCCGAGGCACTCCTCTGCGCGAGCCCCTCCCGCCCGGGCGCGGCAGGCAGCGCAGGAGACGCCGAGGCGGACCGCGACCGGGCCGCGGAACTCCTGCGCCTCACCCACGCCGTCGCCGGCCACCTGGGCGCCCGCTCCCTCGCCGAGTCCGCCGCCGGCCTCGCCCGGCGCGCCCGCCTCACCCTCACCGCCGTCCCGGCCCCCGTCCCGGACGACCCGGCCCGCGCCCTCGGCCTCACCGGCCGGGAACGCGACGTCCTGCGCCTGGTTGCCGCCGGCCGCACCAACCGCCAGATAGCCGAGCGGCTCTTCATCTCCCCGAAGACGGCCAGCGTCCACGTCTCCCGCATCCTGGCCAAGATGGGGGTATCGGGACGGGGCGAGGCGGCGGCGGTGGCGCACCGGCTGGGACTGTTCCCGGCGGGGGCGGACGACCGCGCGCTCCCGGGACAATGACGGCAGGCGACCAGTGAGGAGCCGGCAACCATGTTCAACGCCTTCGAGGAACTGTTCTCCCCGGGCCGGGGGCACACCCGCGACGAGCAGAACCGGCTGGAGCTGACCCGGGAGGACGTCGGCGACGCCGACCCGGGGCGCGGACCGATAGACCTCGCGTCGGGGAAGGTCGTCGTCCGCCCGCCCACGCCGGCGGCCGTGGAGGACACCGGGCCCGGGGCCGAGGGGGACACCGGGGCCGAGGGGGACACCGGGGCCGAGGGGGACACCGGGGCCGAGGGGGACACCGGGCCCGAGGCGGAGGGGGACACGGGGGAGGGCGGCACCCGGGAGTGAGGCCGGATGCCGGGGCCTCAGCTCACCTCCAGCTCCAGGATCCTGTCGTCCCCTTCCTTCGGCGTGCCCCGCCCGTCCGTGTTGCTGGTGGTCACCCACAACTTGTCGCCGCCGGCCGCGACCACCGTGCGCAGCCGGCCGTAGTCGCCCTCCAGGAACGCCTGCGGGTCCGCCGACGCCTCCGTGCCCTTCAACGGGACGCGCCACAGGCGTTCCCCCTTCAGGCCGGCCATCCATACCGAGCCCTCGGCGTAGGCGATGCCGCTCGGGGAGGCGTCGTCCGTGCCCCACTGGGCCAGCGGGTCGTGGTACGCCGCGTCGTCCGACGTCCCTTCGGCCTCCGGCCAGCCGTAGTCGTCGCCCGGCTCGATCGCGTTCAGCTCGTCCCAGGTGTCCTGGCCGAACTCCGCCGCGAACAGGCGCTGCTTTCCGTCCCAGGCCAGCCCCTGCACGTTGCGGTGGCCGTACGTGTACACCGGGGAGTCCGGGAACGGGTTGCCCGGGGCCGGTTCGCCCTCCGGGGTCAGGCGCAGGATCTTGCCGCCCAGGGACTCCTTGTCCTGGGACAGGCCTCGGTCGCCGCTCTCGCCCGTGCCGACGTAGAGCATCCTGTCCGGGCCGAAGGCGATCCGGCCGCCGTTGTGGATCACGCCCTTCGGGATGCCCTTGAAGACCGTGTCGGGCGCCCCCAGCTGGTCGCCGGCGGGCCGCTGCGGGTCGTACAGCATGCGGACGACGCGGTTGTCCGAGACCGAGGTGAAGTAGGCGTAGACCATGTGGTCCGAGGCGTAGTCGGGGGAGAGGGCGATACCGAGCAGACCGCCCTCGCCGGACGCGGAGACGCCCGGCACCTCGCCGATCTCCGTCTTCGCGCCGCTCTCCTCGTCGACGCGCACGATCGTCCCCTCGTCGCGGGAGGAGACCAGCAGACCGCCGTCGGGCAGCGGGGCCAGGCCCCAGGGGCTGTTCAGGCCCTCGGCGACCGTCCGCACCACCTTGACCGTGCCCTTCGCGGGCGGGGTCTCCTCGGCCGTCGGCGAGGGGGAGCTCCGGGCGGCCGTCGGGCTCGGGGACGGGCTCGCGGCACTGCCGGGGGTTCCTCCGCCGTCGGAGGAGCAGCCGGCCGCCAGCAGGAGCACACTCGCGGCCAGTACGGACGTCACCGCTCGACGTTGCACGATCTCGGTCCCTTCGACATGACGGGTCGCCCCGTGGGTTCCCGGCGACGGGCGCGCCCCGCCGGATCCGCCGGATCCCACCGGCAGCCTCTCCCTGTCATACACCGCCGACGCCCCAGGGGTTCCCGATCACCGCAACCCGATGCGCGAACGGCCACCCCGCCACGGCCCTCCGGCCCCTGGCCCTGCGTCTCGGGTGTCCTGGCCATCGGCCCTGCGCCTCGGGTCTTCCGGTTGTCGGCCTTGCGCCTCGGGTCTTCCGGTTGTCGGCCCCTGCGTCCTGGGCCTTCCGGCCGTCGGCCCCGCGCTGTCGGCCTCGGGCCTTCCGGCCCCGGCCCTGTTCCCGGGCTACCCCCAGCCTTGTTCCCGGGCTACCCCCAGCCTTGTTCCCGGGCTACCCCCAGCCTTGTTCCCGGGCTACCCCCGGCCCTGTTCCCGGGCTACCCCAGGCCCTACTCCCGAACTCCCGCCCCACCCTGCTCCCGACGCCCCCGACCCGTCCCGCCCCGACCCGTCCCGCCCCGTCCCGTCCCGCCCCGACCCGTCCCGCCCCGCCTCACTCCCAAGACCCCTGAGCCGCCGGCAGCCCCGCCACCTCCGCGAGATCCCGGGCCGTCAGCCGCAGGCCGGCCGCCGCCGCGTTCTCGGTGACCCACCGCTGTTGTTTGGCGCCGGGCACCGGCACCACGTGCCGGCCCTGGGCCAGCACCCACGCCAGTGCCACCTGCGCCGGTGTCACGTCCTCGCCGTGCCGGGCGGCCACCCGGCGCAGCCCGGCGACGATCGGCTGGTTCGCGGCCATCATCTCGGCGGTGAAGCGGGGGTGGCGGGCCCGCATGTCGTCCGGCTCGAACCCCTCGCCGGGGGTCAGCGTGCCGGTGAGGAAGCCGTTGCCGAGGGGCATCGCCGCGAGGAATCCGATGCCGCGCGTCTCGCACCACGGCAGCAGGGCGTCCAGCGCCTCCGGCGACCACACCGACAGCTCCGCCTCCACCGCGCTCACCGGGAACACCTGCTGCACGCGGTTCAGTTGCCGGATCGTCGCGTCGTACAGCCGCTTCGTCGCGTCGTAGGGCCGCCCGCCCGCCCGGCGGCCGCCCCGCGCCCCGACCGCGCACAGCCCCAACGCCCGTACCTTGCCCGCCCGTACGAGCTCCGCCATGGCGCCCCAGGTCTCCTCGACGGGCACCTCGGGGTCGGCGCGGTGCAGCTGGTAGAGGTCGATGACGTCCGTCTGGAGGCGGCGGAGGGAGGCGTCGCAGGCCCGTCTCACGTATCCCGGGCGGCCGTTGGCGACGATGTGCTGGTCGCCCACCAGCAGCCCGACCTTCGTCGACACGAACGCGTCCTCGCGCCGCTCCCTCAACGCCCGCCCCACGAGCAGCTCGTTGGTGAACGGGCCGTACATGTCGGCCGTGTCCAGCAGGGAGGCACCGAGGTCCAGCGCCCGGTGCAGGGCCCTCAGCGACTCGTCGCCCCGCTGCCGCGACCCGCTGTACCCCCAGCTCATCGGCATGCACCCGAGTCCGACGGCCCCCACCGCGAGCGCCGCCGCGCCGATCGTCCTGCGCTCCACCTGCTCGTGACCCTCCCTTTCCCGGCCCCCAACCTAACCTCTGCACGCGCGCGTGCCTGACGTAGCCTCCGGATCATGACTGCTGACGACCCGCACCGCGATGTGTGGCTGCCCATTCCGCCCGACGAGATCGAGGGTCTTCCCGAAGGGCCCCGGTACCTGTTCTGGGACGGCGGCGAGGACGGGGACCAGCCGTTCCCCGGGGATCCCGCGGACTGCGCCGTCTACGTGGTGCCGTACATGAAGCCGCAGTCGGTGCGGGTGCGGCCGCTGCGGGAGATGCGTCACCTCCAGCTGGTCCAGACGCTCACCGCGGGCGTCGACGACATCACCGCGCGCCTGTCGGACCTGGTGCCGGGCGTGCGGCTGTGCAACGCGCGCGGGGTGCACGAGGCGAGCACCGCCGAGCTCGCGCTGGCCCTGACCCTCGCCGCCCTGCGCGGCATCCCCGGATTCGTGCGCGCGCAGCGGGAGGGCCACTGGCAGAGCGGGTTCCATCAGGCGCTCGCCGACAAGAACGTCCTCGTCGTCGGCTACGGGGCGATCGGCGCGGCCATCGAGGACCGGCTCGTGCCCTTCGAGGTGGCGCGGGTGGCGCGCGTCGCGCGCTCCCAGCGCACAACGGCGCGCGGCCCGGTGCACCCACTCACCGAACTGCCCGCCCTGCTCCCCGAGGCGGACGTCGTCATCCTGTCGACCCCGCTGAACGAGACCACCCGCGGTCTGGTCGACGCCGGCTTCCTCGCCCGGATGAAGGACGGCGCCCTCCTCGTCAACGTCGCCCGCGGCCCCGTCGTCGACACCGAGGCGCTCCTCGCCGAAGTGCAACGGGGCCGTCTCACCGCCGCCCTGGACGTGACCGATCCGGAACCCCTGCCTCCGGCCCACCCGTTGTGGCGGGCGCCGGGCGTGCTGATCAGCCCGCATGTCGGCGGCCCCACGTCCGCCTTCCTGCCCCGCGCCAAGCGGCTGCTGACGGATCAGTTGGGCCGTTTCGTGAACCGGGAGCCCCTGCGCCACGTGATCCTGACGACGGGCGCCACGAGTGGGCCGTGACGGACAGGGCACACGTGTGGTCCGGTTCGCGCACCCTCCGCAGTCCCCCGGACGCGGTCGGTGCACGCGTCCCCGCTGGTCGTCACGGAGCGTAGAGGAACTATGTCCCTGAGTGACGATACTGGTGTATCGTCCCGACAGGGGCTGCGCCGCGCACCGTTCGGCGCCGGGGACGGACATTTCAGACTGTGAGGGGGGCGACGGGCGATGCACGGCCTATGGACGAACGATCCGACGCGGCGGAGCCGGCGCCGGCGACCCTGCTGCACGGCCGCGCGGGGACGCGGCGGCCCCGGCCACGGCAGTCGGCACCGACAGCACCGCCGTGGGCACGGCGGCCGCCGGAGCCAGACCCAGCAGGCGCAACGGCACCGGCAGGACCGGGGGGCGGCGCGGACCGGGAGGCCCCGGTGAGTTCGCCGTCGACCTCCACGACCCTCCTCGACGGAGCGCCGCGGACGCAGCCTCCGGAGGGAACGCCTCCCGTGACCCGGCGGCCGGTCTCCGGCCGCCCCGGTTCCCCCTGCGTGCTCCACCAACTGCTGCTGGTCCTGCTGTGCGCGGGGTACGCCGCCGGCTCGGCACTCGGCTGGGGTTCGGACGAACTCGCCCTCGTCATGGGCGACTTCGGCCTCTCGGCCGCGGCCGGCGCCGCCGCCGTGTCCTGCTTCCTCTACGCGCGCACCCGCCACGTCCGCTTTCGACCCGCCTGGCTGCTGTTCGGTCTCTCCTCCGCGATGGCCGCCCTGGGCAACCTCGTCTGGGGGTGGTACGAGGTGGTCCTGGACCGGCCCGTGCCCAGCCCCAGCTACGCCGACCTGTTCTTCCTCTGCTTCGCGCCACCCGCGATCGTGGGGCTGCTGGTGCTCGCCGCCCGTCCCATGACTAAGGCGGGCTGGGTCTGCCTGGCGCTGGACGCCTGGTTAATCGCGGGCTCGCTGATCACACTGTCCTGGAGCCTCGCGCTCGCGCAGGCCGCGCGGTTCGACGGCCCGAGCGTGGCCCACGCGGCGCTGACGCTGGCGTACCCGCTCCTCGACATCGCCCTGGTGAGCATGGTGCTGGTGCTGCACTTCCGGCGCTCGTCGGTCAACCGCACGGCGGTCAACACCGCCGTCGGCGCCCTCGCGCTGACCGTGATGTGCGACGCCCTGTTCACCTCGCCGCTGCTGCACCACACCTACCGCTCCGGCCAGCTCCTCGACGCGGGCTGGTTCGCCGGCTCGCTGCTGCTCGCCTACGCCCCCTGGGCCGCCGCGCGGCCGCACGCCCCGGTGGACGACGGGCACACGCGCGTGGTGCACGAGCACGTGCCCGGGCACCTGCCCGGACACCGCCCCGGCGGCCACCCGCACCCGAAGCCGTCCGCCCCGGGCGGTGACCACGGCCGGTATCCGGCCACCCGGCCCATCACCGGCTCCCTCGCCGCCCTCACCCCCTACCTCGCCGCCGCCGTCTGCACCCTGGGGATCCTCTACAACGTCCTCAACGGCCGCAGCGTCGACCGCGTCGTCCTCCTGACCGGCGGCACCGTCGTGCTCGCCCTGGTGATCCGCCAGGGGATCATGCTGCTCGACAACATCGCCCTCACCCAGGAACTGGCCCAGAAGGAGAACCACTTCCGCTCCCTGGTACAGGGCTCCAGCGACGTGATCATGATCGCCGCCCCCAGCGGCGTCCTGCGCTACGTCTCCCCGGCCGCCGCCGGCGTCTACGGACGGCCCGCCGAGGAACTGGTCGGCACCGAGCTGGCCCATCTGATCCACCCGGAGGACCTGGGCTGCGTGGTGCACGAGGTGCGCCGCTTTCTCGCCGCCAGCCCCCAGGAGGAGCCCACCACCCGCATCGAGTGCCGCTTCCGCTCCGGCGAGGGGGGCACCTCCCGCTCGAGCGAGGCCGAGAGCGGGGGAGGCTGGCTGAACGTCGAGTCCACCGTCAGCCGCCACCACGGCGGCCTGATCTTCAACAGCCGGGACGTGACCGAACGGGTCCGCCTCCAGGCGCAGCTCCAGCACAACGCCGAGCACGACCCGCTCACCGACCTGCCCAACCGCGCCCTGTTCACCCGGCGCGTCCAGCAGGCGCTGTCCGGCCGCCGCAGCTCCGACCGGGGCACCGCCCTGCGCAACACGGCCGTCCTCTTCATCGACCTCGACGGCTTCAAGGCCGTCAACGACACCATCGGCCACCAGGCCGGGGACGAACTGCTCGTCCAGGCCGCCCGCCGGCTCCAGGACGCCGTCCGGCAGGGCGACACCGCCTCCCGGCTGGGCGGCGACGAGTTCGCCGCCCTGATCGTGGGCGACACCACCCGCGACCGCGGCGCTCGCGAGCGGCACATCGTGGAACTCGCCGACCGCCTCAGGATCACGCTCTCCCAGCCCTACCTCATCGACGGCAACGAGGTGCGCGTCGCCGCGTCCATCGGCGTCGCCTTCGCCGAGCCCGGACTCGGTGCGGGCGAGCTGCTGCGCAACGCCGACCTCGCCATGTACCGCGCCAAGGCGGGCGGCAAGGACCGGGTCGAGCTGTACAAGCCGCAGATGCAGCAGGACGTCGTACGGAAGGCGGAGCTGGCCACGCGGCTGCGTGCCGCGCTGCACGACGGCGAGTTCGCGCTGCTGCACCAGCCCGTGGTGCGGCTGGAGGACGGCAGGGTCGCGTCGGTCGCCGCCCACGCCCGGTGGCGCTCGGCGCAGGGAGCGCTCTTCACCCCCGCGGAGTTCCTGCGAGTGGCGGAGGACGGCGACCGCACCGCCGAGCTCAGCCGCTGGACGCTGGAGCGGGCCGTCGAGCAGGCCGCCGACCGGTCGGCCGGCGGGCTGAACGTACCGGTGGTGGTCCGGCTGAGCGCCCGGCGGCTGCTGGACCGCTCCATGCCGCCGGGCTCCGTCGAGGCGCTGCTGACGCGGTACGGGCTGCCGTCCGGATCTCTGGTGGTCGAGCTGTCCGACATAGAGCCGAACGTGCCGCTGGACGAACTGGAGCGGCGCCTGAGCGCCCTGCGCCGGCTCGGCGTGCGGATCGCCCTCGACGGCTTCGGCGGCGGCTGCGTGGCCGTCACGGCACTGCGCCGGCTCCCCGTCGACGTCCTGAAGCTGGACCGCGGACTGGTGGAGGGCGTCGTCGAGTCCGCGCGACTGCACAAGATCACCAGTGGGCTGCTGCGGATCGCCGGCGACCTCGGGCTGCCGTCCGTGGCGGAGGGCGTGGACCTGCCCGAGCAGGTCGTCGCCCTGCGCGCGATGGGCTGTACGCACGGCCAGGGCATGGCGTTCTCCGGCCCGCTCGACGAGTACCGGCTGCGCAGGGCGCTCGGCCGGGGCCAGTTCGCGGTGCCGTACGGCCCCGGCCCCGCCCAGCCCGCGTTCGCGGGCGGTGCCACCGGGGTGTACACCGGAGGTGTCCCCGCGGTCCTGGGAGGCGGAACCCTCGGTGGCACACCCCTCGGAGGCGGAGCAACCCTTCGCTCACATAATGAGACCCCCGTCCCACCCACTTGACAGTGGGTGCGTGCCGGGGGGAGGGTCAGTGCCATGCGCACCCGAATTCTCGTACTTGGACAGCGCGTCGGCTGAGCTGGGACCCACCGGAGGACGATCCGGCAACCCCAGCGACCTCACCGGCGCGCTCCCCTCGCTTGCCTTCCGGCACGAGGGGTTTTTTGTTGCACGGGCACCTGCCGTACAGCAGTCGAACACCGCACAAAACTCGCAAAAACCCTCAGCATCGAGAAGAGAATGCCGATGACCGAGCAGGCCACCGGGGCCCATCACCCGCAGCCGCGGCCCCGATCCGGAGGACAGCACTCCGCGCCCGTCGAGCACGTCACGGGTGCGCAGTCCCTCATCCGCTCTCTCGAGGAGGTCGGCGCCGACACGGTATTCGGCATTCCCGGCGGTGCGATCCTTCCCGCCTACGACCCGATGATGGACTCGACGCGGGTGCGCCACGTCCTGGTCCGCCACGAACAGGGCGCCGGCCACGCGGCCACCGGCTACGCCCAGGCCACCGGCAAGGTCGGCGTCTGCATGGCCACGTCCGGCCCCGGCGCCACCAACCTGGTCACGCCGATCGCCGACGCCCACATGGACTCCGTGCCGCTGGTCGCGATCACCGGCCAGGTCGCCTCCTTCGCGATCGGCACGGACGCCTTCCAGGAGGCGGACATCGTCGGCATCAGCATGCCGATCACCAAGCACAACTTCCTGGTCACCAAGGCCGAGGACATCCCCCGGGTGATCGCGCAGGCGTTCCACATCGCCTCCACCGGCCGTCCCGGCCCGGTCCTGGTCGACATCGCCAAGGACGCCCTCCAGGCGAAGACCACCTTCTCCTGGCCGCCCACCATGGACCTGCCCGGCTACCGCCCGGTGACCAAGCCGCACGCCAAGCAGATCCGCGAGGCCGCCAAGCTGATCACCGCCGCCAAGCGGCCGATCCTCTACGTCGGTGGCGGCGTCCTCAAGGCCGGCGCCACCGCCGAGCTGAAGGTCCTCGCCGAACTGACCGGCGCGCCCGTCACCACCACCCTGATGGCGCTGGGCGCGTTCCCCGACAGCCACCCGCAGCACCTGGGAATGCCCGGTATGCACGGCTCGGTGGCCGCCGTCACCGGACTGCAGAAGGCCGACCTGATCGTCGCCCTCGGCGCCCGCTTCGACGACCGCGTCACCGGCAAGCTCGACAGCTTCGCGCCGTACGCCAAGATCGTCCACGCGGACATCGACCCGGCGGAGATCGGCAAGAACCGCGCCGCCGACGTGCCGATCGTCGGGGACGCCCGCGAGGTCATCGCCGACCTGATCCAGGCCGTCCAGAAGGAGCACGGCGAGGGCGGACGCGGCGACTACTCCGCCTGGTGGAAGGACCTCGACCGCTGGCGCGAGACGTACCCGCTGGGCTACGACCAGCCCGAGGACGGCTCGCTCTCCCCGCAGCAGGTCATCCAGCGCATCGGCCAGATGGCCCCCGAGGGCACGGTCTTCGCGGCGGGCGTCGGCCAGCACCAGATGTGGGCCGCCCAGTTCATCCAGTACGAGAAGCCCTCCACCTGGCTGAACTCCGGCGGCGCGGGCACCATGGGCTACGCGGTCCCGGCCGCGATGGGCGCCAAGGCGGGAGCCCCGTCGAAGACGGTCTGGGCGATCGACGGCGACGGCTGCTTCCAGATGACCAACCAGGAGCTCACCACCTGCGCCCTGAACAACATCCCGATCAAGGTCGCCGTCATCAACAACGGCGCCCTCGGGATGGTCCGCCAGTGGCAGAGCCTCTTCTACAACCAGCGCTACTCCAACACGGTGCTGCACTCCGGCCCGAACGACGTGAACCCGGAGGCGAGGGGCACCCGCATCCCCGACTTCGTGAAGCTGTCGGAGGCCATGGGCTGCTACGCCATCCGCTGCGAGGACCCCGCCGACCTCGACAAGGTCATCGAGGAGGCGAACTCGATCAACGACCGTCCGGTCGTCGTCGACTTCATCGTCCACGAGGACGCCATGGTCTGGCCGATGGTCGCCGCCGGCACCTCCAACGACGAGATCATGGCCGCCCGGGACGTCCGCCCCGACTTCGGCGACAACGAAGACGACTGAGCGAGGAAGACCCAAGAGACATGTCCAAGCACACGCTCTCCGTCCTGGTGGAGAACAAGCCGGGCATCCTGGCCCGGATCGCCGCCCTCTTCTCCCGGCGGGGCTTCAACATCGACTCGCTCGCGGTCGGTGTCACCGAGCACCCCGACATCTCCCGCATCACCATCGTCGTGGGCGTGGAGGACCTGCCGCTGGAGCAGGTGACCAAGCAGCTCAACAAGCTCGTCAACGTCCTGAAGATCGTCGAACTGGAGCCGGCCCAGGCGGTTCAGCGCGAACTCGTCCTGGTGAAGGTGCGCGCCGACAACGAGACGCGCTCCCAGATCGTCGAGATCGTCCAGCTGTTCCGCGCCAAGACCGTGGACGTCTCCCCGGAGGCCGTGACCATCGAGGCCACCGGGAGCAGCGAGAAGCTGTCCGCCATGCTCAAGATGCTGGAACCGTACGGCATCAAGGAGCTGGTCCAGTCCGGCACGATCGCGATCGGCCGCGGCGCCCGTTCGATCACGGACCGCTCGCTGCGCGCACTCGACCGGTCGG
This sequence comes from Streptomyces sp. NPDC059895, assembly GCF_042731035.1. Lineage (NCBI taxonomy): Bacteria > Bacillati > Actinomycetota > Actinomycetes > Kitasatosporales > Streptomycetaceae > Streptomyces > Streptomyces sp. NPDC059895. The sequence goes on along the minus strand of NZ_JBHWKO010000020.1, from coordinate 84,014 downwards.
CCTAGCACGCGTACCGGACTCGTCCGGTACCGGGAACGGGCGGTCGGCGCGCCGTCGACCGCCCGCATACCGAGACCCCCAGACTTCCCCTCAGCCCGCCGTCATACGGTGGGACGCAACACCTGCACACAAGGAGAGAACCCAAAGTGGCCGAGCTGTTCTACGACGCTGACGCCGACCTGTCCATCATCCAGGGCCGCAAGGTCGCGGTCATCGGCTACGGCAGCCAGGGCCACGCCCACGCCCTGTCGCTCCGTGACTCGGGTGTGGACGTGCGGGTCGGTCTGCACGAGGGCTCCAAGTCCAAGGCCAAGGCCGAGGAGCAGGGCCTGCGCGTGGTGACTCCGTCGGAGGCCGCCGCCGAGGCCGACGTCATCATGATCCTGGTGCCGGACCCGATCCAGGCGCAGGTCTACGAGGAGTCCATCAAGGACAACCTCAAGGACGGCGACGCGCTGTTCTTCGGGCACGGCCTGAACATCCGCTTCGACTTCATCAAGCCCCCGGCCGGCGTCGACGTCTGCATGGTCGCCCCGAAGGGCCCGGGCCACCTGGTCCGCCGCCAGTACGAGGAGGGCCGCGGCGTTCCCTGCATCGCCGCCGTCGAGCAGGACGCCTCCGGCAACGCGTTCGCGCTGGCCCTGTCGTACGCCAAGGGCATCGGCGGCACCCGCGCCGGCGTCATCAAGACGACCTTCACCGAGGAGACCGAGACCGACCTCTTCGGCGAGCAGGCCGTCCTCTGCGGTGGTACGGCCGCGCTGGTCAAGGCGGGCTTCGAGACCCTGACCGAGGCCGGCTACCAGCCGGAGATCGCCTACTTCGAGTGCCTCCACGAGCTGAAGCTGATCGTGGACCTCATGTACGAGGGCGGCCTGGAGAAGATGCGCTGGTCGATCTCCGAGACCGCCGAGTGGGGCGACTACGTCACCGGCCCGCGGATCATCACCGACGCCACCAAGGCCGAGATGAAGAAGGTCCTCGCCGAGATCCAGGACGGCACCTTCGCCCGTGAGTGGATGGCGGAGTACCACGGCGGTCTGAAGAAGTACAACGAGTACAAGCAGCAGGACTCCGAGCACCTGCTGGAGACCACCGGCAAGCAGCTGCGCAAGCTGATGAGCTGGGTCGACGAGGAGGCGTAAGCCTCGGGCCGAGGGGCCGGAGCATGCTGCTCCGGCCCCTTCGGCGAACCACGGGTAACGTCGTGTGAAACGGTGTTGTCCATCCCGTCCAGCCACGGACGGGTGATCCTTCCGCAGAGGCGCATGACGCCCTTTGCCACGGCACTAGACTGCTGCACTACATACGCGTCAGGCCCACAGCGTCGTGCGTCTTCCACGCGGCTAGCCCCTCCTCCGCCTGCGGCCGTCGGGACGGCCGTCCGCACGCGCCCCCATAGCCATTGAGGGCATGGGAGGTGCCCCCGAACTGTGAGGACTCACGTGAGCTCGAACCCCGTCGTACTCATCGCTGAAGAGTTGTCGCCCGCGACCGTGGACGCGCTCGGCCCGGACTTCGAGATCCGGCACTGCAACGGAGCGGACCGAGCCGAACTGCTCCCCGCCATCGCCGATGTCGACGCCATCCTGATCCGCTCGGCCACCAAGGTCGACGCCGAGGCCATCGCCGCCGCGGGCAAACTGAAGGTCGTCGCACGAGCCGGCGTCGGCCTGGACAACGTCGACGTCTCCGCCGCCACCAAGGCCGGCGTGATGGTCGTCAACGCCCCCACCTCCAACATCGTGACCGCCGCCGAGCTGGCCTGCGGTCTGATCCTCGCCACCGCCCGCCACATCCCGCAGGCCAACGCCGCGCTGAAGAACGGCGAGTGGAAGCGCAGCAAGTACACGGGTGTGGAGCTGGCCGAGAAGACCCTCGGTGTCGTCGGGCTCGGCCGCATCGGCGCGCTCGTCGCCCAGCGCATGTCGGGCTTCGGCATGAAGGTCGTCGCCTACGACCCCTACGTGCAGCCCGCGCGCGCCGCCCAGATGGGCGTGAAGGTGCTGTCGCTGGACGAGCTGCTGGAGGTCTCCGACTTCATCACCGTCCACCTGCCCAAGACCCCCGAGACGGTCGGCCTCATCGGCGACGAGGCGCTGCGCAAGGTCAAGCCGGGCGTGCGCATCGTCAACGCCGCCCGCGGCGGCATCGTCGACGAGGAGGCGCTGTACTCGGCGCTGAAGGAGGGCCGGGTCGCCGGCGCCGGCCTCGACGTGTACGCCAAGGAGCCCTGTACGGACTCCCCGCTGTTCGAGTTCGACCAGGTCGTCGCCACCCCGCACCTCGGTGCCTCCACCGACGAGGCGCAGGAGAAGGCGGGCATCGCGGTCGCGAAGTCGGTGCGCCTGGCCCTCGCCGGCGAGCTGGTGCCGGACGCGGTGAACGTCCAGGGCGGTGTCATCGCCGAGGACGTCAAGCCGGGCCTGCCGCTCGCCGAGCGCCTCGGCCGCATCTTCACCGCGCTCGCGGGCGAGGTCGCGGTCCGCCTCGACGTGGAGGTCTACGGCGAGATCACCCAGCACGACGTGAAGGTGCTGGAGCTGTCCGCCCTCAAGGGCGTCTTCGAGGACGTCGTCGACGAGACGGTGTCGTACGTCAACGCCCCCCTGTTCGCCCAGGAGCGCGGCGTCGAGGTGCGGCTGACGACCAGCTCGGAGTCGGCCGACCACCGCAACGTCGTCACCGTGCGCGGCACGCTGGGCAGCGGCGAGGAGGTGTCGGTCTCCGGCACGCTGGCCGGCCCCAAGCACCTGCAGAAGATCGTCGCGGTCGGCGACTACGACGTGGACCTCGCGCTCGCCGACCACATGGTGGTGCTGCGCTACGAGGACCGTCCGGGTGTCGTCGGCACCGTGGGCCGCATCTTCGGCGAGGCCGGGATCAACATCGCCGGTATGCAGGTCGCCCGGGCGGCGGCGGGCGGCGAGGCGCTGGCCGTGCTCACGGTGGACGACACCGTGTCCGCCACGGTGCTCGGCGAGGTCGCCGCGGAGATCGGCGCGACGTCGGCCCGCGCGGTGAACCTGGCCTGACGCCGGCCGCCGTCCCGGGAGCTGCCGCTCCCAGGACCCCCGCCCCTGAACGGGGCCTGCTCCTCAGACGCCGGACGGGCTGGAGCACTTCAGCCCGTCCGGCGTCTCGCTGTGCGTGCCGGCCTGCCGCAGCGTGACCGCCGCCAGCACCGCCGCCCCCGCCAGGACCACCGCGCCGGTGATTGCCGCGCCCCGCATCCCGTCGGTGAACGCCTCCCGGGCCACGGCCGCCAGACCCGGGACCCGGTCGGCGACCGCCAGGGCCCCGCCCAGCGTCTCGCGGGCCGCGTGCGGCGCCGACGCCGGCATGCCGTGGCGGTAGACCGCCGTCCCGACGGAGCCGAGGACCGCCATGCCGAGGGCGCCGCCGAACTCGGTGGCGGTCTCCATCAGCGAGGACGCGGTGCCCGCCCGCTCGACCGGGGCCGTGCTCATCGCGAGGTCCATGATCTGGGACATCACGGTGACGCCCCCGACGGCGAGCACGGCGCACGAGACCAGCACCAGCCCCATCGCGTCGGTACCGGCGAGGGCGAGCAGCGCGAAGCCGCCCGCGGAGACCGCGAATCCGGCGGTGACGACGTGCGCCCGGGGCACGCCCCGCTGCACCAGCCCCGTCGCGACCGGTGCGGCCGCGCCGATCGGCACCGACGGCAGCAGCGCCCACAGGGCCGCCTCCAGCGCGCTCTTGCCGAGCACCGACTGCAGGTACTGGGTGGTGAAGTAGGCGGAGCCCATCACACCGAACGCCGAGAGCAGGTTGAGGACGACGGAGGGGGCGAAGCCGCGGCCGCGGAACAGGGCCGGGGGGATCATCGGCGCGTCGGCCGTGCGCTGGCGGTGGACGAAGAGCGCGGCGAAGAGCAGGCCGACGGTGATCGAGACGACGTAGCGGACGTTCCAGCCCTCGGACGGGATCTCTTTGAGGCCGTAGACCACGGGCAGCACGGCGGCCATCGACAGGGGGATGCCGGGCCAGTCGAAGCGGCCGGGGGCGGGATCGCGCGACTCGGGCAGCAGGACCGGGCCGAGCACCAGCAGCAGTGCCATCGCGGGCAGGTTGACCAGGAAGACCGAGCCCCACCAGAAGTGCTCGACCAGCACGCCGCTCATCACCGAGCCGAGCGCGATCCCGGCCGTCATCACGCCCGACCACAGGCCGATCGCCTTCGCCCGCTGCCCGGGGTCGGTGAACATCGTGCGCAGCAGGGCCATCGTCGACGGCATCAGCGTGGCGCCGCCGACGCCGAGGACCGCGCGGGCCGCGATGAGGGTCTCGGCGCTGTCGGCGTACGCCGCGACGAGCGAGGCGGCGCCGAAGGCGGCCGCGCCGGTCAGCAGCAGCCGGCGCCGGCCGACGCGGTCGCCCAGCGAGCCCATCGTCATCAGCAGGCCGGCCAGGACGAACGCGTAGATGTCGAAGATCCACAGTTGCTGGGTGCCGCTCGGCTCCAGGTCCGCGCCGATCGCCGGGACGGCGAAGTAGAGGACCGAGACGTCCATGGAGACCAGGAGCAGCGGAAGCATCAGGACGGCTAAGGCGGTCCATTCGCGGCGCCCGGCACGGGTGCCCGCGGAAGTGTGCGTCGGGTTCGTCATGACCGGGACTGTACGGTCGTCTTATACGGCTGTCTAGTACGAGCGTGTAAGTCGCTCGTATAGGACAGTTGTATGGATCCGGCGGTAGGGTGGTCCGCATGGGACACCGTGAGGATCTGCTCGAAGGCGCCAAGCGCTGCCTGGTGCGGAAGGGGTTCGCGCGGACGACGGCGCGCGACATCGTCAAGGAGTCGGGGACCAACCTCGCCTCGATCGGCTACCACTACGGCTCCAAGGACGCGCTGCTCGCGCAGGCCTACGTGGCGCTGGTCGAGGGGATGGGCGACACCTTCGCGGGCGGCGGCGAGGGCGGGCTCGCCGGGGAGCCGGGCTCGCTGGAGCGGTTCCGGGCGGTGTGGTCGAACATCATCGGCACCATGCGGGAGCCGGGCTCCATCTGGCGGCTCAGCATGGAGATCGTCGTCATGGGCGACCAGCTGCCCGAGGTGCGCGACCACCTCGCGCGCGCCCAGCGCGAGGCCGGACGCGGACTCGTCCCGCTGCTCATGGGCGGGCGGGAGGAGGACGTGTCGGACGAGACCGCGGACACGGTCGGCCTGTTCTACGTGACCCTGATGACGGGCCTCATCGCCCAGTGGACCTTCGACCCGGAGACCGCGCCCGACGCGGACCGGCTCACCGAGGGGCTGCGCCGGATGCTCCGGGCGGCCGCCCGGGAATGACCCGCCCCTCCCGCATCTCCAGCACCCGGTCCGCGAAGTGCCGTACGACGGCCCGGTCGTGGCAGATGAACAGGTAGCCGAGGCCGAGGTCGTCCTGGAGGCCGGCGAGCAGGTTTCCATAGTCGGTCCCCGGTGCTCGTGGGTGCCGGGTGCCCGCCGGCCGGCCGCGGGAGGGACCGTGCCGGCACGCCCGCGTCACGACCACGCGCGGCGCAGGCGCCTGGACCAGCGGTGCATCAGGGCGATTCCGGGGTGCTCGGTCCTCAGGCGTTCCATGTGCGGCACGGCCGCCCTGTCACCGCTCTCCAGGGCCCACCCGTACCACTCCAGGGCCTCCCGGTACTGCCCGCGCTCCTCGTACGCGCGGGCGCCGTCCAGCATGGCCCCGGTGCTGCCCCGCCCGGCGGCCGTGTGCAGCCAGCGCAGGGCTTCCTGGAAGGACTCCTCCGTTCCCGCCCGCAGGTGGGTGCGGGCCACGGCGCGCATCGCCTTGATGCTTCCCGCCCCGGCGGCCTGCAACTGCGACTCCGCCTGGGTCCGCGTTTCGCCGTCCAGCTCGGCCAGGACCAGGATCGACGGCTGGTCACCCTCCTCCGCCAGCTTCCGGTACAGCCGCAGCGCCCTCTTCTTGAGGCGCCTGCGGACGTCGGCGTTGCCGCTGTGGTCGTGCAGCCGCAGGCAGAGCCGGGCGACGTCGCGCCTGGAGGCCACGTCTCCCTGGTCCGCGGCCTGGACGTAGCTGTCCAGGGCCTTCTGTAGCCGGCCCTCCCTCTCGTGCGTGGCGCCCTCCTTGCGCAGCGAGGACACACTCGGCCGACCGCCCCTGGGGGCGGTGCCGGACTTCGGCTTCGGCCGGGCCGGGGTCTTCTTCCGGGGCGGTTCGGCCTTGGGGGCGGGGGTGGGCTCGGGCGCAGGGGCGGGTTGTGGCGAAGGGGCGGGCTGTGGCGAAGGGGTGGCCTTGGGCGAAGGGGCGGGCTGTGGCGAGGGGGTGGCCTTGGGCGAAGGGGTGGCCTTGGGCGGAGGGGCTGCCTCGGGAGGGGGCGGTGAGGTGCGCCGCAGGGCGGCTCGGAGCCGGTCCGCCTCCTTGGCCGCCGCCGCGCTGCCCTGCCCCGCGGCCCGGGTCAACCACTCCAACGCCTGGTCCGGCTGCCCCGTCTGCTCCAGGATGCGTGCCGCCTCGACCATGCAGTTCACGTTTCCCTTGCCGGCGGCGGTGCGGAAGTGCTTCAGCGCGTCCGCCCGTCGGCCCTCCTGCAACAGGAGGTGTCCCACCCGTAGCAGCGCCTCGGGGTTGCCCGCCTCCGCCGCCTTGCGGAGCCACTCGAGCGATTCGCTGTTCCGTCGGGGGTCCCTGGCGAGCAGCTGTGCGGTCAGTTTCATGCTGTGCGCGTGGCCGGCCTCGGCGGCTCTCCAGAACCAGACGAGGGCGTCCTGGTCGCGTTTGTGTCCCATGTACCAGTTCGCGAGAGCCAGCAAAGAGCTGATCCGCCCCTCCAGGGCGGAGGCCCGGTGCTCGCGGAGCAGCGCTTGTTCCTCCGCGGACAGCGGAGCCCGACCGACCCGGGCGCCGGCGCCGGGAGCGGCGGCGGGGGTGGCGGCGGGGGCGGTGCCGGGGGTGGCGGCGGGGGCGGCGCCGGGAGCGGCGGCGGGGGCGGTGCCGGGGGCGGCACCACGCGCCGGCGTCTCGCCGGTCCGCACGACCGCCTTGCCGTCCTGCTGCGGCGCCGCGGCTTTCCCGGTCTGCCCAGTCTGCCCGGTCTGCCCGGTCTGCTTCGGTCCCGCGGTCTTTCCGTTCCGCTGCGGCGCCGGGACCTTCTTCTTTTGCTCCGCCTTCTCCTGCTCCGCTCCCAGCAACTCGGTCAGCCGTGTCCGGGCGAAGACCTCCCCGGCCGCTGCCGCCGCTCGGTACAGCGCCAGGATCTGCGCCCGCAGCTCGGGGAAGTGCTTCTCCAGCAGCTGCCCGGCCTCGCGGGCGCCGGTGGGGTTGCCGGAGTCCGCCGCGCGCCGGTACCACAGCAGGGCCGACTCCACGTCACCGGCGGCCTTGTGACGGGCGGCCAGCCGGCGCATGGCCTCGGCGTTCCCGGCCTCGGCGGCGGCCCGGAGCGTGCCGGGCACGTCGTTCGGGTTCTTCTCCGCGAGCCGCACCTCGTGCCCCGCGGCCGCCGGGGGCAGGGTGGGCGTGTCGGTCCCCGGCCCGGCCGGCGGTGCCGTCGACAGCTCGCGTTCCCGCAGTGGACGGGCGGGCGCGGACCGGAGTTCCACCGGGGTGGGGTCGTACGGGACCTCGGACGGGGCGTCCGCCGGTGCGGGCCGGACATGCGCGTGCCCGTGGGGCCGTGGACGCAGCGGATGCTCCGTGTCGATGGCGAAACGGGACCGCTCGTCGATCTCCGCCCGTACCCCCGGAGGCAGCCAGTCCTTCGCGTTCGACGGCGCGTCCGCGGACAGCAGCGCGGCGACCTCCGCGGGCTCGGGCCGGTTGCGGGGCTCCGGCTCCAGGCACGGCAGGACGATCTTCCGGACCGTGGGAGGCAGGCCGTCCAGCGACGGCCGGCCGGTCAGGATGCCCGCGCCGATCTGCATCGCGGAGCCGGTCCCGAACGGGTGGCGGTTCAGGGCGGTGTAGCCCAGGACCAGCCCCAGGGCGAAGACGTCGCCGGCCGGCCCCACCCGTTCCTCCCGGAGCTGTTCGGGCGAGGCGAAGGTCGTGGTCCGCGGGGTGGCCCCGGTCGCGGTCAGCGAGGCACCGTCCTCGGGGGCCAGGTGCCGGGCGATGCCGAAGTCGATGACGGAGGCGCCGTCGGCGGCCAGGAGGACGTTGGCGAGTTTCAGGTCGCGGTGGACGAGGCCGGCACGGTGGATGCTGCGCAGCGCGTCGGTCAGGCCGGCCGCCAGGACCCGCCAGGTCCGCAGCGGCAGGGGGCCGCCGCAGTGCTCGAGCGCCTCCGCCAGGTTCACGCCGGCGACGTAGCGGGTGGCGAGCCAGGGCTCGGAGGCCCGCGTGTCGAAGTCGACGACCTCGGCGGTGTGCTTCGGGTCGACCGCCTTGGCGGCCTCGACCTCCCGGGCGAAGCGCCTGCGGAACCGCTCCGGGTCCGCCTGGAGACGGTCGGGCCGGATCGTCTTCAGCGCGATCGAGCGGCCCCCGTCGGTGCGGGCGAAGTAGACCTTCCCCCAGCCGCCCTGGCCCAGGAGGGCCAACAGCCGGTGCCCGCCGATCCGTTCGGGATCGTCCTCCCACAGTGGCTCCACTCGACCCCCCACCGGATCCACCCGTTCCCCGCCGTCATGTCATCCGGGCGCCCCGCCAGGCCCCCGCCCCGAACCCCGCGCCCGCTCAGCCCGGACGCGTCAGCTCGTCACCGCCCCTGGGGCGCCTCGGCGGCCTGGCCCGCACACCCTCGGGCCGCTCCTCCGGCCAGCGCTGGCCACTGCGGCGCAGCACCACCCCGGGGACCAGCTCGATCTCGTCGTCGGGCCCGAAGGCGCGCGGGAGCCGCCCGGGCCCGCCCCCGGCCTCCGCGTCGCGGCGCGGCAGGGGCCGCCACGGCGTCGGCTCCCCTCCCGGCCGGATCGTCCGCACCCGGCTGCCCACCAGGCTGGTGTCGAGGACCCGCAGCACGCCCCGGCGGGAGACGAGCAGCAGGTGCTGCCTGCTGATCCTGCCCCGCCGCTCGTCGGACAGATGGCACTCCTCGATCCTCGCGAGGTGGTTGCGGCCGAGCACGAACTCCCTGTCCTGCCCCTCGGGGCCCTCGGTCAGGTTCTCCCAGGCGTGGCAGACCCCGTCGACGAGGATCTTCAGCTGGATCCGGCGGCGGCGCGGGCCGAGGTCCGTCAGCAGGGTCCGGTGGGACCGGCAGACCACCTTGCCCCGCTGGATGGCCGGGCCGGGGTTGCAGCCCGGGCGCGGGCAGCCCCAGGAACGGCCCAGTACGTCCGCGCGGGGCCTGCCCCGGAAGTCCAGCAGGTTCCGGGCCTTGAGCACGTCGCGCTCGCCCTCGCGGGAGACCTCCCGGTCGGCGAACACCCGCATGTCCCGCAGGACCAGCCGCACCGGCCCGCCCTCGCTCCGTTCGGGCTTGAGGAAGTGCTCGCGGTCCCCCTGGATCCAGGGGTGCTCTCCCCGGTGCCCGGTGAAGAAGTCACCGCTGACGACCCTGGTCCCGAACTCCTTGGCGTGGTCGAGCAGGTCGGGATCCGCCTTGGCGATGGCGGCGATCAGGCCCCGGTCCCGCCACGCGCGCAGCAGGGCGCCCTCCGCGGGGTCGGGGAACTCCCCGTCGTACCGCGGATGCAGCAGGCTGTCGTCCGCGATGGCGTGGACGGTGACCTCCCGGTCGCCGGTGGACTCGCACAGCGCGCCGAGGACCAGCCGCAGCCGTCGCAGCGAGCGCGGGGTCCCGCCGCCGAGCGCCCGGTCGCGCACCACGTTGGACAGGTCGACCAGGTAGTTGGCCTCCTGCGCCGTCCCCAGCAGATGACGTTCCATGCGGCGGAACGCCGCCACGTCGCTTCCCAAGCTCCTCGTCCCCCAGCCGTCGGCCGCCCGGTACGGGAGGAGAGGCTAGCGTCCGGGGCCACCGCGTGCCGTCCTGTCCGACATATCCGCCCGTGGCCGACCTCAGGTCAGCCGGACGCCCTTGAGCGCCATGTGCAGCAGCAGCCGGTCCTCCCCGTCGTCCAGGTCCAGGCCCGTCAGCTGCTCCACCCGCGACAGCCGGTAGTAGAGGGTCTGCCGGTGCACGCCCAGTGCGGCGGCGGCGCGGCCGGCCTGGCCCGCGCAGTCGAGGTACGTCTCGGCGGTGCGGGCGAGTTCGCGGTGCGCCGGATCCAGCAGCGACCGGACGGCCGGGTCGTGGGCGCTGTGCGCGGGGAGCGCCGTGAGCAGGCGGTACGGGCCGATCTCCGCCCACTGCGCGACCGGGCCCAGCCGTGGTTCCGCCCGCGCGGCCCGCGCCGCCGCGGACGCCTCCTGCCAGGCCGTGCCCAGCTCGGCGAGGCCGGCCCGGGGGGCGGCGAGGCCGGCGGCGACACCGGCGGCCGGGCGGTGTGCCGCCCCGGCCCGCTCCAGCAGGCGGGCCGCGCCCGAGAGCGCCGGTCCCAGGGCGTCCGTCGACCGCAGCCGTACCAGCAGTGCCAGCGACTGCGAGGCGCTGTGCTCGGTGCCTCGCGGCACCGTGCACAGGGCCTCGGCCCCCGGCAGGGTGCGCAGCGAGGGCGCGTCGTCCGGGTCGGCCGACGGCCAGGGGGTCACGCAGACCACCGTGTGGGGGCCCTCGGCGCGGACGCCGAGCGCGGTGCGCAGCTCCGCCACCGCCATCTCCCGCTGCCAGTCCCGTTCGGCGGTCAGCACCGCCCGCAGTTCCCGGGTGAGGTCGGCGCCGTGCTGGGCCTCGTCGGCGAGCAGGGCGCCGATCCGCCCGGTCACCTCCATCGCGGCCGACAGCTGGGCGTCCGAGGGGCCCGGATCGCCGTCCAGCAGCCAGACGTAGCCGTAGACGACGGCCCGGTGCCGTACGGGGAGGCAGACGCGGCCCCGGTGCACGCCGGCCTCCGGGGTGGGCGGGATACGGACCGGGCCGGTCGCGCGGGTGATGCCGAAGCCCTCGAACCAGGCCCGGACCGCCGCCGTGGAGCGCCGGGTCAGGATCGAGCGGGTGCGCACCGGGTCCAGGGCGGCGGCGTCCAGCTCGTCCTCGCTGTCGTAGGCGCCGAACGCGATCAGCTCGAAGTCGCGGTTCTCCAGGGTCGCGGGGGCGCCGAGGAGCTCCGAGATCTCGTCGACGAGTTCCTGGTAGTCGCCCTTGTAGTCCGATGCCACCTGGGCATTCTCCCGCATGCGGCGCTGGTCGAAGGCGTCCTTCATACATCTGTCTGAGATCTGCGGCACGGATGCGTGACAGCTGTCGATGGCCGACGATCGGAGGGATCCTTAGGTTTCACGGTGGTACTCCGTGCCGGTCCCGGATCGTCGGGTACCGGCCTCATATGGGTTGGTAAGTGGAGGTTCCCCGTGCTGGGTCCCGTGATTCTCGCCGCGTCGCGCAGCGACCGGATGCGACGTCTGATCTCGGCCGCCCCGGTGACCAAGCAGGTCGTCGACCGCTTCATCCCCGGGGAGACCGTCGACGACGTCGCGCCGATCATCGAGGGGCTCACCGCCAAGGGCCTGGAGCTGACGATGGACGTCGTCGGCGAGGACATCACCACCCCCGAGCAGGCCACCGCCGCCCGGGACGCCTACCTGGAGCTGATCGACCGCCTGAGGGAGCTGGACCTCGGTCCCCGGGTCGAGATGTCCGTCAAGCTGTCGATGTTCGGCCAGGCGCTCCCCGGCGGCCACGAGCTCGCGCTGGCCAACGTCCGCCCGGTCGTCGAGGGCGCCGCCGCCATCGGCACCACCGTCACCCTGGACGCCGAGGACCACACCACCCTCGACTCGATGTTCGCCATCCACGACGAACTGCGCAAGGACTTCCCGCAGACCGGCTGCGTCATCCAGGCCTACCTCTTCCGCACCGAGGCCGACGCCCGCCGCCTCGCCGCGAACGGCAGCCGCGTCCGGCTGGTCAAGGGCGCGTACAAGGAGCCCGCCGAGGTCGCGTACCAGGACCGGCACGAGATCGACAAGGCGTACGTCCGGGTCCTGCGCACGCTGATGGAGGGCGAGGGCTACCCGATGATCGGGTCGCACGACCCGCGGCTCATCAGCATCGCCCAGGAGCTTGCCCGCTCCGCCGGGCGCAAGCTCGACGAGTACGAGTTCCAGATGCTGTACGGCATCCGCGGCGAGGAGCACCTGCGGCTCGCCGCCGAGGGCCACCGCATGCGCGTCTACACCGCCTACGGCACCGACTGGTACGGCTACTTCATGCGGCGCCTCGCGGAGAAGCCGGCGAACCTGCGCTTCTTCGTCCGCTCGATGGTCAGCAAGGGCTGAGCCCGAACCACCCGCTCAACTCAAGGAGTCACGGAACCCATGGACGCTGTCACCCAGGTCCCCACGCCCGTCAACGAGCCGGTGCACGGCTACGCCCCCGGCTCTGCGGAGCGCGCCCGTCTGGAGGCCAGGCTCAAGGAGCTGGCCGACAACCCGATCGACCTGCCCTGCACCATCGGCGGCGAGCGGCGGATGGGCGGCGGCGAGCGCTTCGACGTCGTGCAGCCGCACAACCACAAGGCCCGTCTCGGCACCTACGCCAACGCCACCCGCCAGGACGCCCAGGACGCCGTCGACGCGGCCCTCGCCGCCGCCCCGGCCTGGCGCGCCATGTCCTTCGACGACCGCGCGGCGATCATCCTGCGCGCCGCCGAGCTGCTGGCCGGCCCCTGGCGCGAGACGCTGGCCGCCTCCACCATGCTGGGCCAGTCCAAGACCGCCCAGCAGGCCGAGATCGACACCCCCTGCGAACTGGTCGACTTCTGGCGCTTCAACGTGCACTACGCCCGCCAGATCCTCGCCGAGCAGCCCCCGGCCAACTCCCCGGGCGTGTGGAACCGTCTCGACCACCGCCCGCTGGAGGGCTTCGTCTACGCGATCACGCCGTTCAACTTCACGGCCATCGCGGGCAACCTGCCCACCGCCCCCGCCCTGATGGGCAACGTCGTGGTGTGGAAGCCGTCCCCGACGCAGACCCACGCCGCCGTGCTGCTCATGCGGATCCTGGAGGAGGCGGGCCTGCCCAAGGGCGTCATCAACCTCGTCACCGGCGACGGCATCGAGGTCTCCGAGGTCGCCCTGACCCACCGCGACCTCGCCGGCATCCACTTCACCGGCTCGACCAAGACCTTCCAGCACCTGTGGAAGACGGTCGGCGCCAACATCGAGAACTACCGCGCCTACCCGCGCCTGGTCGGCGAGACCGGCGGCAAGGACTTCGTCGTCGCCCACCCGAGCGCCGACCGCGCCGTCCTGAAGACCGCCCTGACCCGCGGTGCCTTCGAGTACCAGGGCCAGAAGTGCTCGGCGACCTCCCGGGCGTACGTCCCGGCGTCGATCTGGCACTCCGGCTTCAAGGAGGAGTTCGCCGCCGAGGTCGACGGCATCGCCATGGGTGACGTCACCGACCTGTCGAACTTCATCGGCGCCGTCATCGACGAGCGCGCCTTCGCCAAGAACAAGGCCGCGATCGACCGCGCCCAGGAGGACCCGTCCTGCACGGTCGTCGCGGGCGGCTCCTACGACGACTCGGTCGGCTGGTTCGTCCGCCCGACCGTCATCGAGTGCGCCGACCCGGAGAACGAGGTCTTCACCACCGAGTACTTCGGCCCGGTCCTCGCCGTCCACGTCTACGAGGACGACAAGTACGACGAGATGCTGGCCCAGATGGAGTCGGTGTCCGACTACGCCCTCACCGGCTCGGTCATCGCGAACGACCGCGCGGCGGCGGCGTACACCATGGACAAGCTCCGGTACGCGGCCGGCAACTTCTACATCAACGACAAGTCGACCGGCGCCGTCGTCGGCCAGCAGCCCTTCGGCGGCGGCCGTGCCTCCGGCACCAACGACAAGGCCGGCGCCCCGCAGAACCTGACGCGCTGGACCCTGACCCGCGCCATCAAGGAGACGCTGGTCCCGCCGACCGACTACGTCTACCCGCACATGGGCTGACGAGCGGGCGGACACGACAGGCGAGGGGCCGGGCGGACAGCCCGGCCCCTCGCGCGTGCCGGAAACGGGTGTGGGGCCCCGCCCCGGCCCCAGCCGGGCATCTCTAGCCGGGCATCTCCGTCCGCTCCCACCACTCGTACACCGGCAGCCTGCCCCGGGGCGTGTCGGCCTGGCGGTCGGTGGGACGGAAGTGTTCGTAGCCGTTCCGGAGCTCGATCTTCACGTCCTCTCCGGGAGTCGTGATCGGGACGATCCGGTCGGGCAGATCGGCCGGCCCGCCCTCGAGAAGTGCCTGGGGCTCGTCGCTCATGACCAAGACCGTTCCCCGGCCGGAACGCGATGTCGCACGCCGTGCGCGAGATCAGTCGTGTGGACGACCGGTACCGCGGCGAGTGGCGCACCGGATCGGGGAAACCGCAGGTGGGAACCGTGTGACGCACGGCACTGTCTCAGATAGTAGGAAGTCCGAGTAATTGTGGAGACAGCCGCGTGCTCCTCGCTTAACTTTGTAGGAGCCGAACGTCTCGCTCGATCCAGCGAATGGCGGTCGTGAGCCCGGCCCCGGCAGGCCACCCCTGCGGCCACGCTCCCCGCCCATCCGGCGTCTCGTACCCCCTTCCGTACTCCCTGCTGTGTCGAAGGAGTCGATCACCCATGGCCGAGACGACCGTCCGCCGCCGAGTCCGCCGTGCCCCCCGTGCGAGCGAGTCCGACCGCAAGAACGCCGCCGCCGCGCTCCAGCGCGCCCTCGACCGCCGCGACAACGGCGGCGAGACCGGCCACCTGTAGGCCGCAGGCCGCCCCGGACCGGGAGCCGCACCCGACCGGGGTGCGGCGCGGGCGCCGAACGGGACTGCGGGCTCCGCGCCGCACTCCGGAACCGCGGTTCCGGCACGGTGCCGACACACCCCGGACTGTCCGTATGACGGACGGTCCATGTCATTCCATGGGACGAGGAGTAGGGTGCCGGGCATGTCTCGCAGCATCAATCTCGCAGTGATCCCGGGTGACGGCATCGGCCAGGAAGTCGTGGCCGAAGGTCTCAAAGTCCTCTCCGCCGTCCTCCCGCAGGATGTGAAGCTGGAGACCAAGGAGTACGACTTCGGCGCCCAGCGGTACCACGCCACCGGTGAGACCCTCACCGACGCCGACCTCGACGCCCTGAAGAAGCACGACGTCATCCTGCTCGGCGCGATCGGCGACCCGAGCGTCCCCTCCGGCGTCCTGGAGCGCGGCTTCCTGCTCAAGCTCCGCTTCGCCTTCGACCACCACGTCAACCTGCGCCCGTCCAAGCTGCTGCCGGGTGTCGCCACCCCGCTGGCCGGCGAGCCGCAGATCGACTTCGTCGTCGTCCGTGAGGGCACCGAGGGCCCGTACACCGGCAACGGCGGCACCATCCGCAAGGGCACCGAGCACGAGGTCGCCACCGAGGTCTCCGTGAACACGGCCTTCGGTGTCGAGCGTGTGGTCCGCGACGCCTTCGCCCGCGCGCAGGCCCGCCCGCGCAAGAAGCTCACGCTGGTCCACAAGAACAACGTGCTGACCTTCGCCGGTCACCTGTGGACGAACATCTTCAACAAGGTGGCCGAGGAGTTCCCCGAGGTCACCACCGAGTACATCCACGTCGACGCGGCGACCATCTTCCTGGTCACCCAGCCCGAGCGCTTCGACGTGATCGTCACCGACAACCTCTTCGGCGACATCATCACCGACCTCGCCGCGGCCGTCTCCGGCGGCATCGGCGTCGCGGCGAGCGGGAACATCAACCCGTCCGGCGCGTTCCCGTCGATGTTCGAGCCGGTCCACGGCTCGGCCCCGGACATCGCCGGCCAGGGCAAGGCCGACCCCACCGCCACGGTCCTGTCCGTCGCCCTGCTCCTGCGCCACCTCGGCTACGACGCCGAGGCGGCCCGCATCGAGGACGCGGTCTCCGCCGACCTCGCCGAGCGCACCGGCAAGCCCGCCCGCTCCACCTCGGAGATCGGCGACGCCCTCGCCGTACGAGTAGCCGGCTGACCCGCCGCGCACTCGATCTCCCAAGATCACTTCAAGCCGCCGGGTCGCTTCCGCACCCGGCGGCTTCTCGTGTGCCGTCGCCGGGTGCCACCATCGATCCTGGGCCGCATTCACCCCGTTTTCTTCCAGCGCAGCCGCCGCGAGATAATCGAACGCGGAGCCGCGGTATGAGGGAATGCTCGGACGTCCTAGCACCGGCCACCGGCCGTGCGGGGGTGAGCGCGGCCCGTCACTACAACCGGTGAAGGACAACCACCCATGACGACGCCCACGATCGAGCTCAAGCCGTCCGCCGGCCCGCTCTCCGACGCCGAGCGCGAGGCCATCCTGGCCAACCCCGGCTTCGGCCGCTACTTCACCGACCACATGGTGACGATCAGGTGGACCGAGGGCCGCGGCTGGCACGACGGCCAGCTCGTTCCGTACGCGCCGATCCCGCTCGACCCGGCGACCAACGTCCTGCACTATGCCCAGGAGATCTTCGAGGGGCTGAAGGCCTACCGGCGTCCCGACGGATCCGTCGCCACCTTCCGTCCGGACCAGAACGCCAAGCGCTTCCAGCGTTCCGCGCGCCGCCTCGCCATGCCCGAGCTGCCGGTCGAGACGTTCATCGAGGCGTGCCACGTCCTGGTCGAGCAGGACAAGGCGTGGGTGCCGGCCCACGGCGGCGAGGAGTCCCTCTACCTGCGCCCCTTCATGATCGCGACCGAGGTCGGCCTGGGCGTGAAGCCCGCGAACGAGTACCTCTTCCTGGTGATCGCCTCGCCGGCCGGCGCCTACTTCGCCGGTGGTGTGAAGCCGGTCTCCATCTGGGTCTCCGAGGACCGCGTCCGCGCCGTCCCCGGCGGCATGGGCGACGCGAAGACCGGCGGCAACTACGCCGCGTCCCTGCTCGCCCAGGCAGAGGCGGCCGCCGAGGGCTGCGACCAGGTCTGCTACCTCGACGCGGTCGAGCACCGGTGGGTCGAGGAGCTCGGCGGCATGAACCTCTACTTCGTGTACGGCAACAAGATCATCACGCCGTCCCTCACCGGTTCCATCCTGGAGGGCGTCACCCGCGACTCCCTCCTCACCGTCGCCCGCGACCTCGGCTACGAGGCCGAGGAGGGGCGCGTCTGCGTCGAGCAGTGGCAGCGCGACTCCGAGAACGGCACCCTCACCGAGGTCTTCGCCTGCGGCACCGCCGCCGTCATCACCCCCGTCGGCACGGTCAAGCGCGCCGGCGCCGCGTGGAAGCAGTCGGACGGCGAGCCCGGCGAGGTCACCCTGAGGCTGCGCCAGGCCCTGCTGGACATCCAGCGCGGCACGGCCGAGGACCGGCACGGATGGATGCGGCAGCTGGGCTGAGCCCCGCCGCCCCCCACCGTCACCCAGGGCCGCCCCGGACGCCACGCGTCCGCGGCGGCCCTGTCGCGTTCCCGCCCGGGGTCGGGGCCCTGCCGCCGCCACCGCCGGGCGTGTTGTTTGAGCAGCGCTCAATGTGAGGAAGTCGACTGAGGCCTGCACCCCCTTTATTTGCCCGCTCAGCACCTTTAGAGTGTTGCTCTAAAGTGTGGGAAGGCAAGGAGGTCCCCGTCGTGAGACTGACCCCCACGGAACGTGACCGGCTACTGCTCTTCGGGGCCGCCGAGCTGGCCCGCGCGCGCCGCGCCCGCGGGCTGCGGCTCAACGTGCCCGAGGCGACCGCGCTGATCGCGGACACCGTCTGCGAGGCCGCCCGCGACGGCGCCCGGCTCGCCGAGGCGATCGAGCGCGCCCGGTCGGTGCTCGGCCCAAACGACGTGCTGCCGGGCGTCGCCGACGTCGTCACCGAGGTGCACGTCGAGGCCGTCTTCGACGACGGTTCACGGCTCGCGGTGGTCTGCGACCCCATCGGCGGCGGACTCGGCCCCGAAGCGCCCGGCGCGCTGCTGCCGGGCCCCGGGCACGCCGAGCCCGAGGCGGTCGTGCGGCTCACCGTCACCAACACCGCCGCCGTACCCGTCTCCGTGACCTCCCACTTCCACTTCTTCGAGGCCAACCCGCGCCTGGACTTCGCCCGCGAGCGGGCCTACGGGATGCGGCTCGCCGTCCCCGCCGGCTCCTCGGTGCGGTTCGGGCCGGGGGAGAGCGGCGAGGTCGGGCTCGTCCCGATCGGCGGCGACCGGATCGCCGTCGGCTTCGCCGGACTGGTCGACGGGCCGCTGGACGCGCCCGGGGCGAAGGAAGAGGCCCTGCGCCGGGCCGCCGCCTGCGGCTATCTCGGCGTACCGGGAACGACGGACGAGGAGGACGGACGATGAGCCGCCCCGGAGGACACCCCGCCGAGAACCGCCGCCTCACCCCGTACGAGTACGCCGCCACGCACGGCCCCCGCGCGGGCGACCGCGTCCGCCTCGGCGACTCGGGGCTGGTGATCCGCGTCGAGTCCGACTCCCAGCGCCCCGGCGACGAGTTCCTGGCCGGCTTCGGCAAGACCGCCCGCGACGGACTGCACCTCAAGGCCGCCGCCGTGCGCGACACCTGCGACGTCGTGATCAGCAACGTCGTCGTGATCGACGCCGCGCAGGGCATCCGCAAGGTGTCCATCGGGATCCGCGAGGGCCGGATCCACGCGATCGGGCGGGCCGGCAACCCCGACACCCTCGACGGCGTCGACGTCGTCGTCGGCACGGGCACCTCGATCGTCTCCGGCGAAGGGCTGATCGCCACCGCCGGTGCCGTCGACACCCACGTCCACCTGCTGTCGCCGCGGATCATGGAGGCCTCGCTGGCCTCCGGCGTGACCACGGTCATCGGGCAGGAGTTCGGGCCGGTGTGGGGGGTCGGAGTCAACTCGCCGTGGGCGCTGCGGCACGCGTTCAACGCCTTCGACGCCTGGCCGGTCAACATCGGCTTCCTGGGCCGGGGTTCGTCCTCCCACGAGGCCCCCCTGGTCGAGGCGCTCGCCGAGGGCGGCGCGTCCGGCTTCAAGGTGCACGAGGACATGGGCGCCCACACCCGGGCGCTGGACACGGCCCTGCGCGTCGCCGAGGAGCACGACGTCCAGGTCGCCCTGCACAGCGACGGGCTGAACGAGTGCCTGTCCGTCGAGGACACCCTGCGCGTGCTGGAGGGCCGCACCATCCACGCCTTCCACATCGAGGGCTGCGGCGGCGGACACGTGCCGAACGTCCTGAAGATGGCCGGCGTCCCGAACGTCATCGGCTCCTCCACCAACCCCACCCTCCCCTTCGGCCGGGACGCGGTCGCCGAGCACTACGGCATGATCGTCTCCGTCCACGACCTCAAGACCGACCTGCCCGGCGACGCCGCCATGGCCCGCGACCGCATCCGCGCCGGGACCATGGGCGCCGAGGACGTCCTGCACGACCTGGGCGCCATCGGCATCACCTCCTCCGACGCGCAGGGCATGGGCCGCGCCGGCGAGACGGTCCGCCGTACGTTCGCGATGGCCGGGAAGATGAAGGCCGAGCTCGGCGCGCCCGAGAGCCACGACAACGAGCGCGTCCTGCGGTACATGGCCAAGCTGACCATCAACCCCGCCATCGCCCACGGCCTCGCGCACGAGGTCGGCTCGATCGAGGTCGGCAAGCTCGCCGACATCGTGCTGTGGTGCCCGGAGTACTTCGGCGCCAAGCCGCAGCTCGTACTGAAGGCCGGCTTCCCGGCGTACGGCGTCGTCGGCGACCCGAACGCGGCGACGGACACCTGTGAACCCCTGGTACTCGGGCCGCAGTTCGGGGCGTACGGCGCCACCCCCGCCGACCTCTCGGTCGCCTTCGTCGCGCGCGCCGCCCTCGACCGGGGCCATGACTCGATGCCGACCCGCCGCCGTAGGGTCGCCGTCCGCGGCACCCGCGGCATCGGCCCGGCCGACCTGCGCCTGAACTCCCGCACCGGAGCCGTCGACGTCGACCAGCGCACCGGCCTGGTCACCCTCGACGGCGAGCCGCTGCGCTCCGAGCCGGCCGAGTCCGTCTCCCTCAACCGCCTCTACTTCCTCTGAGGACCCGTCATGTCTGCTGCCGCCGACGGCTTCCGCATGCCCGCCGAGTGGGCCCCGCACGAGCGCACCTGGATGGCGTGGCCGTCCCCCAACCCCACCTTCGACGACCCCGCGGACCTCGCCGCCGCCCGGAGCGCCTGGGCGTCCGTCGCCCGGGCGGTCCGCCGCTTCGAGCCGGTCACGGTGGTGTGCGGCCCCGGGCAGTCGTCCGAGGCGCGGACCCTGCTGGGACCCGGCGTCGACACCGTCGAGCGGGACCTCGACGACGCCTGGATGCGCGACATCGGCCCCACCTTCCTGACGAACGGCCGGGAACTGGCCGCCGTCGACTGGACGTTCAACGGCTGGGGCGCCCAGCACTGGGCCCGCTGGGACCACGACGCGAAGATCGCCGCGTACGTCGCGGACCTCGCCGGCGCCCGGACGTACGCCTCGCGGCTGGTCAACGAGGGCGGTGCGATCCACGTCGACGGCGAGGGAACCGTCCTGCTGACGGAGACGGTCCAGCTCGGCCCCGAGCGCAACCCGGGCTGGTCCCGTGAGCGGGTCGAGGCCGAGATCCACGCCCACCTCGGCACCCGCAAGGCCATCTGGCTGCCGCGCGGCCTCACCGGCGACTACCCTCCCCACGGCTACGGCACCCTGGGCCACGTCGACATCGTCGCCGCGTTCGCCCGCCCCGGCGTGGTCGTCGCCCACCACCAGCCGGACCCGGCCCACCCCGACCACGAGGTCACGAAGGAGGTCATCGGCCTGCTGCGGTCCCGAACGGACGCCCGGGGCCGCCGCCTGGAGGTCGTCGAGGTACCCGCCCCGACCGCCTTGGAGGCCGACGGCCACTGGGCCGACCACTCCTACATCAACCACTACCTCTGCAACGGCGGGGTCGTGCTGTGCGGCTTCGACGACCCGCGCGACGAGATCGCGGCCGGCATCTTCCGGCGGCTGTTCCCCGAGCGCACGGTGACGCTGGTGGACGCCCGTACGATCTTCTCGGGCGGCGGTGGCATCCACTGCATCACCCAGCAGCAGCCGAAGATCTAGGAGCCGCAGATGGCCGGTGGGCGCAGGCAGGCCCCGCCGCGCGAGGACGTCCTCGCCGCCGCCATGGAGATGATCGCCGAACGCGGCCTGGAGAGACTCACCATGGCGGCGCTCGGCCGCGAGGTCGGCATGAGCAGCGGCCATCTCCTCTACTACTTCCACTCCAAGGACGAACTCCTGCTGCGGACCCTGGAGTGGAGCGAGGGCCGGCTCGGCGCCGAGCGGAGCCGGCTGCTGGCCCGCGGGGGACCGGCCCGTGGACGCCTCGACGCCTACGTCGACCTGTACGTCCCCGACGGCCATCGCGACCCGCACTGGAGCCTGTGGCTGGAGGTCTGGAACCGCTCGCAGAACGCCGACGACGACGCCCGGGACCGGCAGGCCGCCATCGAGGGCGCCTGGCACCGCGATCTGGTGGCGCTGATCGCCGAGGGGGTGTCGCGGGGGGAGTTCCGCCCCGTGGACCCCGACCGCTTCGCCACCCGTCTGCGCGCCCTCCTCGACGGCTTCTCCATCCACGTGGCCATCGGCCTGCGCGGCACGGACCGGGAGCAGGTCCTCGGTCACGTGGGGGAGTTCGTGGACCGCTCACTCCTCGCGGACCCCTGAGCCCGGGCAGCGCCATGACACCGCACCGCCCGCATCCTGAGACGCTCCGCGGTCACGGGGGCGGCTTGTGCGAGACTGCCCCCGTGCTCTCGTTCGCCATGATTATTGGCAGCAGGCGCGCCGGTCCGCAGTGACCGCCACGTACGACCAGGTACGGGCGGCCACCGTCGTCCTCGACCCGCGCGCAGACCTCTCGCACCCGCGAGAGGTTTTTCGTTTTCCTGGCCCACCTTCAGCCGGGAGCGAGAGCGTGAGGGACCATGGGGGGACGGTGGAGCCGGTCATTCCGGTAAGACCGAAGATCCACAACAGGAGCCTTGAGACCATGACCGAGACGGCAACCAGCGAGCTCGACGACTCGTTCCACGTCTTCGACACGACCCTGCGGGACGGCGCCCAGCGGGAGGGCATCAACCTCACCGTCGCCGACAAGCTCGCGATCGCACGGCACCTGGACGACTTCGGCGTCGGCTTCATCGAGGGCGGCTGGCCGGGCGCCAACCCGCGCGACACCGAGTTCTTCGCCCGCGCGCGCCAGGAGATCGACTTCCGGCACGCCCAGCTGGTCGCCTTCGGCGCCACCCGCCGGGCCGGGGCCAAGGCCTCCGAGGACCCGCAGGTCAAGGCGCTGCTGGACTCGGGCGCCGAGGTCATCACACTGGTGGCGAAGTCCCACGACCGGCACGTCGAGCTCGCCCTGCGCACCACGCTCGACGAGAACCTGGAGATGGTCCGCGACACCGTCTCCTTCCTCCGCGCCCAGGGCCGCCGCGTCTTCGTCGACTGCGAGCACTTCTTCGACGGCTACCGCGCCAACCCGGAGTACGCCAAGAAGGTCGTCCGGGCGGCCTCGGAGGCCGGCGCCGACGTGGTCATCCTCTGCGACACCAACGGCGGCATGCTCCCGGCGCAGATCCAGGCCGTCGTCTCGACCGTCCTCGCGGACACCGGCGCCCGCCTCGGCATCCACACCCAGGACGACACCGGCTGCGCGGTGGCGAACACGCTGGCCGCCGTGGACGCGGGCGCGACCCACGTCCAGTGCACCGCGAACGGCTACGGCGAGCGGGTCGGCAACGCCAACCTGTTCCCGGTCGTGGCGGCCCTGGAACTGAAGTACGGCAAGAAGGTCCTTCCCGAGGGCAAGCTGCGCGAGACGACCCGCATCTCGCACGCCATCGCCGAGGTCGTGAACCTCACCCCCTCGACGCACCAGCCCTACGTGGGCGTCTCGGCCTTCGCGCACAAGGCGGGCCTGCACGCCTCCGCGATCAAGGTCGACCCGGACCTGTACCAGCACATCGACCCGGAGCTGGTCGGCAACACCATGCGGATGCTCGTGTCCGACATGGCCGGCCGCGCCTCGGTCGAGCTGAAGGGCAAGGAACTCGGCATCGACCTCGGCGGCGACCGCGAGCTCGTCGGCCGGGTCGTGGAGCGCGTCAAGGAGCGCGAGCTCAAGGGCTACACGTACGAGGCGGCCGACGCCAGCTTCGAGCTGCTGCTGCGCGCCGAGGTCGAGGGCAAGCCCCTGAAGTACTTCGACGTCGAGTCCTGGCGCGCGATCGTCGAGGACCGCCCCGACGGCACCCACGCCAACGAGGCCACCGTCAAGCTCTGGGCCAAGGGCGAGCGCATCGTCGCCACCGCCGAGGGCAACGGCCCGGTCAACGCCCTCGACCGCGCCCTGCGCGTGGCCCTGGAGAAGATCTACCCCCAGCTCGCCCAGCTCGACCTGGTGGACTACAAGGTCCGCATCCTGGAGGGCGTCCACGGCACCCAGTCCACCACCCGCGTCCTCATCTCCACGACGGACGGCGCGGGCGAGTGGTCCACGGTGGGCGTCGCCGAGAACGTGATCGCGGCCTCGTGGCAGGCCCTGGAGGACGCCATCACGTACGGCCTGCTGCGGGCAGGGGTGGACCCGGCGGAGTAATCCGGTCCAACACTTGAGGACGAGGCCGTCCCCCGGCTCGTCCGGCGGCACTTGAACACGAGGCCGTCCCCCCCCCAGCCCGTCCGGCGTTTCAGGACGAGGCCCGCCCAGGGCCGACAGCGGGGGTCCGGGGGCGGCAGCCCCCCGGGGACGGGACGGGAAGGGGCGGCGGGGGCGAAGAACCCACGCCACCGCCGCTGCCCACCGCCGCCGCCCGCCACCCTTCCCATCCCGTTCACCCCCACCAGCCCGCGCCCCCTGACGGCCAGGCGAACACCGCCATGTGACGCCACGTCAGACACGCGTCAGGGAGACGACCGCGCCTTCACAAGCCGAACGGACGGAGCGCCCGATCCGGCCGTCCGGCAGCTGTGCACCAGTCCTGACGTGAACTCTTGACGCCGACGAGAGCCGTCAGTTGACTCACGGCCTGATCCAAGCCATGAGTGATTCAGTGGACTTACGAGTGCCGAGGGAAGGTCCATGCGAAGAACCGCCCTGCTCGCCTCCGCCACCCTGCTCGCAGCCCTGCTCCCCTGGGCGTCCGCCACGGCCGCCGACGACCCCGCTCCCGTCTCCGTCGACCGCTTCGAGGGCGAGGTGCCCTTCGGGGGCCAGCCCGCCGAGGGAATCTTCACCTGGGGCGGTGACGCGGACGACCCGCCTGCCCTCCGGCTGGCCGACCGCGCCGACGCCCCCGAGGGTGACAAGGTCCTCACCGGCACCTACGACATCAGCGGCTACGGGGGTTTCACCCACGACTTCGCCGCGGACCAACCCGCCCACGACTGGTCCGCCCACCGCGGCATCCGCTTCTGGTGGGAGGGCCGCGGCAACGGCGCGAACATCGCCTTCGAGCTCAAGGACGGCGGCGCCCACGGCGAGGCCTCCGAGCTGTGGACGACGTCGTTCACCGACGACTTCAGCGGCTGGAAACAGATCGAGATCCCGTTCACCGACTTCACCTATCGCACGGACTACCAGCCCGTCGGCGGCATCGACCAGGTCCTGGGCCTCACCGGGATGTGGGGGTACGCCGTCACCCTGCCCGTCGGCGCCCCGGGCGACTTCGCCATGGACGCCGTCGAGCTGTACGGGAAGGCCGACCAGTCCCTGCGCGCCTCGGTCACCACCGACGCGGCCGTGTACCCGGTGACGGAGGGCGGCACGGCGAAGGTGAAGGTCACCGTCGCCACCACCGGGGCGGTGCCCGTCGACGAGCCGGTGACGGTGACGTACGAGACCGGCGGCGGCAGCGCCGGCTCCGGCAGCGACTACACGCCGGTCAGCGGCACCCTCACCTTCCCCGCGGGCACGGCCTCCGGAGCTTCCCGCACCGTCGAGGTGCCGACGCTGAAGGACCGGACGGGCGAGACCGCCGAGACGATTCCCCTGCGGCTGACCGTCACCGGGGCCAAGGCGCCGGCCGAGAACCCGAGCGTGGTCGTGGACGCGCACGGCCTGCCGTACCTGGACGAGCGGCTGCCCGTCGCGAAGCGGGTCGCCGACCTGCTCTCCCGGATGACCCCGGCGGAGAAGGCCGGGCAGATGACCCAGGCCGAACGCGGCGCGCTCACCGCCGCCGGTGACATCGCCGCCTACGGCCTCGGCTCCCTGCTGTCCGGCGGCGGCTCCACTCCGACGCCCAACACCCCCGAGGCGTGGGCGAAGACGATCGACGCCTTCCAGCTGCGGGCGCAGGCCACCCGCCTCCAGATCCCGCTGATCTACGGCGTGGACGCGGTGCACGGCCACAACAACCTCGTCGGCGCGACGGTCCTGCCGCACAACATCGGCCTCGGCGCGACCCGCGACCCGGATCTCGTCCGGCGCACCGGTGAGGTGACCGCGGCCGAGACCCGGGCCACCGGTGTCCCGTGGACGTTCGCCCCCTGCCTGTGCGTCGCCCGTGACGAACGCTGGGGCCGCACCTACGAGTCCTTCGGTGAGGACCCGGCGCTCGTGGAGTCGCTGGAGACGGTGATCCAGGGCCTCCAGGGCCGCGCCGACGGACGCGACCTGGACCGCTCCGACACGGTCCTGGCCACGGCCAAGCACTTCGTCGGCGACGGCGGCACCACCTACGGCTCCTCCACCACCGGCACCTACACCCTCGACCAGGGCGTCACCGAGGTCACCCGGCAGGAGCTGGAGGCCGTCCACCTGGCGCCCTACCAGGACGCCGTGGACCGGGGCGTCGGCACGGTCATGCCGTCGTACTCCTCGCTCGACATCGTCGGCGACGACCAGGGGCCGGTGAAGATGCACGCCCGCGCCGACATGATCAACGGTGTGCTCAAGGACCGGATGGGCTTCGACGGCTTCGTCGTCAGCGACTGGCAGGCCATCGACCAGATCCCCGGCGACTACGCCTCCGACGTGCGGACGTCCGTCAACGCCGGCCTCGACATGATCATGGTGCCGTACGCCTACAAGACCTTCCACACCACGCTCGTCGACGAGGTCGAGGCCGGCCGGATCAGCGAGCGGCGGATCGACGACGCCGTCTCCCGCATCCTCACCCAGAAGTTCCGGCTCGGCCTGTTCGAGCAGCCGTACGCCGACACCAGCGGCATCGCGGAGATCGGTTCCGCCGCGCACCGGGCCGTGGCCCGCGAGGCGGTCGCCGAGTCCCAGGTGCTGCTGAAGAACGCGGGCGGCGCGCTGCCCCTGAAGAAGTCCCAGAAGGTGTACGTCGCCGGCTCCAACGCCGACGACATCGGCAACCAGACCGGCGGCTGGACCATCACCTGGCAGGGCTCCTCCGGTGACATCACCCCCGGCACGACCGTCCTGGAGGCGATGCGGGCGGCGGACCCCGACCTCACGTACAGCGAGGACGCCTCCGCGCCGACCGCCGGCCACGACATCGGCGTGGTCGTCGTCGGCGAGACCCCGTACGCCGAGGGCGCCGGCGACGTCGGCAACGGCCACGACCTGGAGCTGTCCGCCGCCGACCGGGCCGCCGTCGACACCGTCTGTGCCGCGATGAGGTGCGTGGTGCTGATCGTCTCCGGACGGCCCCAGCTCGTCGGCGACCGGCTGGACGCCGTCGACGCCCTGGTCGCGTCCTGGCTGCCGGGCACGGAGGGCGACGGCGTGGCCGACGTGCTCTACGGCAGGCGGCCCTTCACCGGGCAGCTCCCCGTCACCTGGCCGCGCTCCGAGGCGCAGCTGCCGATCAACGTCGGTGACACGGCGTACGACCCGCAGTTCCCCTACGGCTGGGGCCTGACGACGCTGACCGACGTCCCGGAGGGCGGCGAGGGCACCCTGCGGGCGCTCGCCGTCGCGGCCCGGGCGGCCGAGCGGACCGGTGCCCACACCGCGGGCCGGGCGCTGGTCACCAAGGCCCGCCTGATCGTCCAGCAGCGGGCGGGCCGGATGACGGCGGCCGTCGCGGGCCCCTTCGCCGACGCCGACCACCTCCTGCTGACGGGACGGTACGCAGAGGCGGTGGGGAAGCTGACCGAGGCCTACCGAAAAGCTCGGTGACACCCATATGTCCTAATTGCTGGCAATTCGGGTAGCGTCGAAGTATGAAGGTCGCACTATCTGCCCGAGCCTACGCCGGCCTCCTGGCCGCGCTGGCGCTCGCCACGCTGACGCTGCTGTCGGCGGGCGCCCCGCGCGCGGTCGCGGACAGCAGCGTCACGACGATCGCCGAGGCCTTCCGCGAGAGCCCCGTGTACGTCGACCCGGAGGCGTCCGCCCTGCTGTCGCGGGCGGACGCCGACGCGCTGCGCGAGACGATCGAGAGCGCCGACAAGCCCGTGTTCGTCGCGGTCCTGCCCGCGGACCAGCCGACCGGCAACCTCTTCACGGACCTGCGCACCGCCACCGGCGTGACCGGCCTGTACGCCGTCCGCCTCGGCGACCGCTTCGACGCCCGTGCCGACTCCGCCGTACTGCCGAACGCGGCCGTCCGCAACCTGGTCTCCAGCGTCCAGGGCGAGAGCGACACCGCCACCCAGCTCGACGAGTTCACCGACCGGGCCCTGGCCAACATGGGCGGCTCGGCCCCCGCGAGCTGGAGCCCCGACGGCGGCGGGATCTCCTCCGCCGCGCTGATCACCACCGGCGCGGTCCTGGTGGTCGGCGGCGCCGGTGCGTACACCCTCGTCCGCCGCAACCGCCGGCGGCACGAGGAGGAGCAGCGGACCGCCCTCGAACGGCTCCGGGTCGTCGTCGACGAGGACATCACCGCGTTCGGCGAGGAACTGGACCGCCTGGACTTCCACCCGGCCGAACCGGGCGCCGACGACGCCATGCGCACCGACTACGAGCACGCCCTCGACGCCTACGACCGGGCCAAGTCGTCCATGGCCGCCGCGACCAGACCGGAGGACGTGCGCGCGGTCACCCAGGCCCTGGACGACGGCCGGTTCTCCCTGGCCCGGCTCGCCGCCCGCAGGACGGGCGGGGACCTGCCCGAGCG
Organism: Streptomyces sp. NPDC059895; assembly: GCF_042731035.1. Lineage (NCBI taxonomy): Bacteria > Bacillati > Actinomycetota > Actinomycetes > Kitasatosporales > Streptomycetaceae > Streptomyces > Streptomyces sp. NPDC059895. Next base: position 56,049 of record NZ_JBHWKO010000020.1, on the reverse strand, counting down.
CCGGCCGCCCTGCTTCTTCGACCCGCGCCACGGCCCCTCCGTGGCCGACGCCACCTGGACGCCGTCCGGCGGCGCGCCACGCGAGGTCCCGGTCTGCGCCGCGGACCGGACCCGCCTCGCCGACGGCCTCGACCCGGCGGTCCGCGAGGTCGACACCGACTACGGCCGGCGCCCGTACTGGGAGGCGGGCCCGGCCTACGGCCCCTGGGCGGGCGGCTACTTCGGCGGCGGCATCCTGCCCGGCCTGCTCGTCGGCACCCTGCTCGGCAGCATGATGGCCACCCCGTCCTACGCCGCCGACTACGGCAGCGGCTACGGCGACTTCGGCGGCGGCCACGAGGGCGGTGACGTCTCCGGCGCGGACTTCGACACCGGTGACTTCGGCGGGTTCGGAGGCGGCGGCGGAGGCGACTTCGGCGGCGGCGGGGACTTCGGGGGAGGCTTCTGACCCGGTCCCCGCGGGAGACCGGCACGGGCCCGGCGCGGGGCGCGCCGGGCCCGCGGACGCCGTACCGGGTGCGGCGGGGTCCGCGGACGCGTACCGGGTGCGGCGGGGTCCGCGGACGCGTACCGGGTGCGGCGGGGTCCGGGGACGCCTTACGCCTTCGCCATCTCCAGCAGCCTCTCGAAGTCGATGGCCCCCGGATCCCCGTGCGTGTTCTCCGGCACGTGCATGTGCCCGCACACCCCCTTGAAGGCGTTCCAGCGCGCCTTGCTCATCCGCTGCCCGCCGCCGCTGCCGTAGGACTTCGGGTACGCGGGCCACAGGGCCGGGCCGCGCAGGGGGACGTCGTGCTCGGTGTGCATCCAGGCGAGGAAGCGGGCGACGCCGAGCAGGGCCCAGTCCGGGGCCTTCGGCCAGTAGACGTGGGCCCGGTCGCCGGTGCGCCACTTGGTGTGCGTCTCGGGGTCGCAGGTGCCGGCCAGTTCGACCTGGCAGACGTTCAGGGTGTTCGTCTCGACGCCGCCGGGCTTGTTGAGCAGGGCGCGCGAGGAGATGTCGATGTCGAAGTGCTGGTACCACTTCAGCTTCTTGGCCGCGAGGTCGGGCACCGCCGTCAGGTTCGGCGCGGAGGCGCCGCCTCCGTAGCCGGGGAGCGAGGTGCCCTCCGTGGTGTGCAGGACGACGACGTTGACCTCCATGCGGTCGCCTTCGAAGTCGTCCTGGTACCAGTGGTCGCGGTCGGCGCCCGGGTACTTCTGCGGTCCGGTCCTGGTGCTCATGGTGCCTCCTTGCTCGAGCGTCTTCCCCGCCGTCTCAGGGGGACACCCTGAGCAACGAGTGACGGCGGCGAGCGTGGTGGCGCGGGAAGGGGCGCGGGAAGCACGGTCCGGCCACGCCGAGCGCCCGCCCTCCCCGAGGGGGAGTGGAGGGCGGGCGCGCTCGGAAGGGGCGGCGTCGGTGCGCCACCGGTGACGTGTCACGCGTTGCGGACGGCCGAGACGTCGAAGGTCAGCTTGATCTTGTCGGAGACCAGTACGCCGCCCGTCTCCAGCGCCGCGTTCCAGGTCAGACCCCACTCGGAGCGCAGGATCTCGGCCCGGCCCTCGAAGCCGACGCGCTCGTTGCCGAACGGGTCCTTCGCGGATCCGTTGAACTCCAGGTCGATGGTGAGCGGCCGGGTGACGCCGAGGATGGTCAGGTCGCCGGTGATGCGGTAGCCGTCGCCGCCGAGGGCCTCCGCCGCGGTGGAGCGGAAGGTCATCGCCGGGAACTCGTCGGTCTTGAAGAAGTCGGCGCTCTTCAGGTGTCCGTCGCGGTCGGCGGACCCGGTGTCGATGCTGTCCATCGTGACGTCGAGGGTGGCGGTCGACCGCGACGGGTCGGTGCCGTCCAGGTGCAGCGTGCCGGTGAAGTCGTTGAACTTGCCCTTGACGTTGGTGACCATCGCGTGCCGGGCGACGAACCCGAGCGTCGAGTGCGCCGGGTCGATCGTGTAGTCGCCGGTGAGCGCGGCGAGCTCCGGGTTCACGGTGGCGGTGGCCGTGGCGGACGCGGTGGAGGGGGAGGTCTCGGGGTTCCTGCGGCCGAAGATGCCCATGACGTGCTCCTTGGGGTCGGATCGATGACGGGACCGATGCTGTTGAATGTTCAACGAACTCAACGGGGTCGACTGTAGACCTGTTCCGTTCAACTTTCAACCTCATGCGCGCGGTGACCGCGGCGTCACGCACGGCCATCCGTCCGAACCCGTCGGCGCAGGCTAAGCTCGTCGCGTCACCCGTCCGGAGGGATCGCCACGCCGGGGAATGTGTGCCGGGTCTCACCGGCCGTCTTTGTGCGGTCTCCACAGTCCCGACGCCCTCTGAGCAGTCGGAAAGCCTGCATGCCCCCCAGGTTCTGTTCAGGAGCACCAGGAAAACGCGCCGGAGACTGTACGGAGTCGACGTCCCGGTTTCCTCGGTGGGCTTCGTAAGGTCGCTACATGACCGTTTTGGAAGAGACGACGGGTGAGCCGACCGCGGAGCCCACGGACGCGCGCGGGCGCGTCGCCGAGCTGCACGAGATCCGTGCGCAGGCGCTGGCCGGGCCGAGCGAGAAGGCGACGGCGGCGCAGCACGCCAAGGGCAAGCTGACCGCCCGGGAGCGCATCGAACTGCTCCTCGACCCGGGGTCCTTCCAGGAGGTCGAGCAGTTGCGCCGGCACCGGGCGACCGGGTTCGGCCTGGAGGCCAAGAAGCCGTACACCGACGGTGTGATCACCGGCTGGGGCACGGTGGAGGGCCGTACGGTCTTCGTCTACGCCCATGACTTCCGCATCTTCGGCGGCGCGCTGGGCGAGGCCCACGCCACGAAGATCCACAAGATCATGGACATGGCCATCGCGGCCGGTGCCCCGCTGGTGTCGCTCAACGACGGCGCGGGTGCCCGGATCCAGGAGGGCGTCTCCGCGCTCGCCGGCTACGGCGGCATCTTCCAGCGCAACACCAGGGCCTCCGGCGTCATCCCGCAGATCAGCGTGATGCTGGGCCCGTGCGCGGGCGGCGCGGCCTACAGCCCCGCCCTGACCGACTTCGTCTTCATGGTCCGCGAGACCTCGCAGATGTTCATCACCGGCCCCGACGTCGTCAAGGCCGTCACCGGCGAGGAGATCACCCAGAACGGCCTCGGCGGTGCCGACGTGCACGCCGAGACCTCCGGCGTGTGCCACTTCGCCTACGACGACGAGGAGACCTGCATCGCCGAGGTGCGCTACCTCCTCTCCCTGCTCCCGCAGAACAACCGGGAGAACCCGCCGCGCGTCGAGTCGGGCGACCCGGCCGACCGCCGCGGCGACGTGCTCCTCGACCTGGTCCCGGCGGACGGCAACCGGCCGTACGACATGGCCAAGGTGATCGAGGAGATCGTCGACGACGGCGAGTACCTGGAGGTCCACGAGCGCTGGGCGCGCAACATCATCTGCGCGCTGGCCCGCCTCGACGGCCAGGTCGTCGGTATCGTCGCCAACCAGCCGCAGGCCCTGGCCGGTGTCCTCGACATCGAGGCGTCGGAGAAGGCCGCCCGCTTCGTGCAGATGTGCGACGCCTTCAACATCCCGATCATCACCCTTCTGGACGTCCCCGGCTTCCTCCCCGGCGTCGACCAGGAGCACGGTGGAATCATCCGCCACGGCGCGAAGCTCCTCTACGCCTACTGCAACGCGACCGTGCCCCGGATCTCCCTCATCCTGCGCAAGGCGTACGGAGGTGCCTACATCGTCATGGACAGCCAGTCCATCGGTGCCGACCTCACCTACGCCTGGCCGACCAACGAGATCGCCGTGATGGGCGCCGAGGGTGCCGCCAACGTCATCTTCCGGCGTCAGATCGCCGAGGCCGAGGACCCCGAGGCCATGCGGACCCGCATGGTCAAGGAGTACAAGTCCGAGCTGATGCATCCCTACTACGCCGCCGAGCGCGGCCTGGTCGACGACGTCATCGACCCCGCCGAGACCCGCGAGATCCTCATCCGGTCCCTGGCGATGCTCCAGACCAAGCACGCCGACCTGCCCTCCCGCAAGCACGGCAACCCCCCGCAGTAACCCAGCGGACTTTCCGCGACACCCTCGCGGAAACCTCTCTCACGGAGACTGACAGCCATGAACGCCCCTGACATCCGCGTCGAGAAGGGCCACGCCGAGCCCGAGGAAGTCGCCGCCATCACGGCGATACTCGTGGCCCGCGCCGCCGCCCGCACCCCCGAGCCCGTCCCGGCCCACCGCGGCCGCCCGAGGGCCGGCTGGCGCCGTCTGGAACGCGAGGGCGGCTTCCGCGCCCCGCACAGCTGGCGCTGACCACCCCCGCCGGACCCGCGAAGGCCCCGACGCCCCCCAGGGCGGCCGGGGCCTTCGCCCGTCCCCGGGCGCGGACACGCCGTCGGCCCCGGCGGCACGCGAGGAGCCGGCGCCCGCACGGACCGCGCCCGGCGACGGCCGCCGTCCCGTGTTTTCCCCGCTTTCCCCGCTTTCTCCAGGACCCCGCGGACACGGACAGGGCGCCCTCTCCCGTCGGGAGGGGGCGCCCTGTCCGTGCCGTGCCGCGCGCCGGAGTTACCGCAGCCGGGCCATCAGCGCGTGCTCGACCAGCGTGATCAGCGCACTCTTGGCGTCCGCGCGGTGGCGGGCGTCGGTGGTGATGATCGGGGCGTCGGGGCCGATCTGCAGCGCCTCGCGGACCTCGTCCGGCTGGTACGGCTGGTTGCCGTCGAAGCCGTTGAGGGCGATCACGAAGGGGAGACCCGAGTTCTCGAAGTAGTCGACCGCGGGGAAGCAGTCGGCGAGCCGGCGGGTGTCCACCAGGACGATCGCGCCGATGGCGCCGCGCACCAGGTCGTCCCACATGAACCAGAAGCGGTCCTGGCCGGGCGTACCGAAGAGGTACAGGATCAGGTCCTGGTCCAGGGTGATGCGGCCGAAGTCCATGGCGACCGTGGTGGTCGTCTTGTCCCCGGTGTGGGTGAGGTCGTCGATGCCCGCCGAAGCGGAAGTCATCACGGCCTCAGTGCGCAGCGGGTTGATCTCCGAGACAGCGCCGACGAACGTGGTCTTGCCCACGCCGAAGCCGCCCGCCACCACGATCTTCGCGGAGGTGGTGGAGCGGGAAGGACCGCCGCTAGAGCTTGCGAAGTCCACTGAGCACCCTTTCGAGCAGTGTCACGTCTGGCTGGCCGCCGGCGCTCTCGTCGCCGCCGGGCTGATGGATGGCGACCAGTCCCGCCTCCGCCAAGTCGGCGACGAGGATCCTGGCCACGCCGAGGGGGATGGTCAGGAGCGCCGAGATCTCGGCGACCGACTTGATCTCTCGGCAGAGGTTGCAGATCCGCTGATGCTCGGGCAACTGGCCCTGCATCTGGTGCGGCTGCGCGGTGGTGTGCACCAGCGCCTCGATGGCGAGCTGGTACCGCGGGCGGGTCCGGCCGCCGGTCATGGCGTACGGACGCACCAAAGGGTTGCCGGCCGCCCCGGCGGGCGCCGGCTCAGGGGTGCGGCGCTGCGGCTGCACGGGCTGGACGCGCGGTGCGTGCGGCTGGTCGTACGGCGACGGACCGGGGCCCTGCGGACCCTGCGGCGCGTACGGCTGGCGCTGCTGGCTGGGGGCGGAGGGGAAGTTGTAACGGTTCGCGTTCTGGGAACCGTCGCCCTGGCCCTGGGCAGGGCCGTACGACCAGTTGCCCGAATGCGCACCGCTTGGGGGTGTTACCACTTTTCTCCTCCTCCGACTGTGTCTGGCACCCATCACGTGGAAGCCGCGTCCCGAAACCCTACGGCCTCGGGACGCCAAAACGCACCGTCCGTCTGTTAGTTGAGAAGGCTCCCTTGGAGCTCCGCACGAAGGTCGGGCGTCAGGACCGTGCCGGCCCGGTCCACCAGAAGGGCCATCTCGTACCCAATGAGGCCGATGTCCGCCTCGGGGTGTGCGAGGACTGCGAGCGAAGAACCGTCAGAGATGGACATGATGAAGAGGAATCCCCGCTCCATCTCCACAACCGTCTGGTTCACGCTGCCCCCCTCGAAGATCCGGGAGGCGCCTGCCGTCAGTGACGTCAGACCGGAGGCGACGGCCGCGAGCTGGTCGGCGCGGTCGCGGGGGAAGCCTTCGGACATCGCCAGAAGGAGTCCGTCGGCGGAGACCACCACCGTGTGGGACACCCCCGGGGTGTTGTCCACGAAGTTGGTGATCAACCAGTTCAGGTTCTGTGCCGCCTGGCTCATCGGGCTCACACTAACGCTCCTGGTCGTAGGTGCTGTCAGGACCGAAGCCCTGGCCGTTCGTTTCACTGCCTGCGTTGCGTCCGCGCTGGACGCCTCGACGCAGGTTGCTCAGCCTGCCTCGGACGTCCTCCGGGGCGCGGGAGACCTGCGGGCCTCCCTGGGGGGTGCTCTCGGCGGTGCCCTCGACCAGATTGGCCTTGGGCACCCGCCGCGGAAGACCGGAGGAGGTGACCCCGCCCGCCTTCGGCTTCCGGAGCTGCGCGGCCTGCTGCCAGCGCTCGTCGTTGGCCGAACGCCAGTCGCCGTCGCCGCCGTTCTCCGGAGAGGGGGCCGGCGCCTCGCGGTTCACGGGCTGCGCGGCGCCGTTCGAACCGCTCGCCGCGGTGGAGCCGCGGCGGGGCAGCCCGGCGTCGGTCAGCTCATGGGCGGCGGAGGGGGCCGGTCCCGGACGGTCGAAGCCTACGCGGTCCTGCTCACTCACGTCAGCGGCCTGCGCGGATTCCGCTTGCGGAGCGTACTGGTCCGGGTAGCCGTTCTGGTAGCCGGTCTGCTGCGGCCAGTCGTCCTGGTAGGACTGCTCCCCGTACGACGGGAAGCCCTCCGGCGCGGACGCCTGGGCCGGCGTGCCGCCCTCCGCGGACGGCTCCGCATACGTCGGGTCCGGGTAGCCGCCGTTCGACGGGAAGGCACCGTTCGGTGCGGCGGTGCCGTTCGACGCGAGGTACGGGTCCTCGTACGCCGGACGCTGCTGCTCCTCGTACGCCGTCTGCTGGTCGTACGCCGCCGGCTGCTCGGTGTACCCGGTCGCGCCGGCCGTACCGTCACCGTAGGCGTTCTGCGTACCGGTGAAGCCGCCCTGGGAACCGTCGTACGCCTGCTGTTGCTGCTGTTGCTGCTGCTGGGCGCCGTCGAAACCCTCGGCGTACGCGGACGGCTCGGGGGAGTCCTGCCGCGGCCGGCCGTGCGGCTGGCCGTGGTCCTGGGACTCCATGGCCGCCCGGCGCTCCTCGCGCATCCGGGAGCGGCCCACCGGGTCCAAGTCGCGGATGTCGTCGGGGACCTCGACGTAGCGGCTGTCGTCGAAGCCGAGTTCGGCCGCCGTGCGCGGCTGCGGCTGGTTGAAGTTCTCACCCTGGAACTGCTGCTCGGGGATGATCTGCGAGACGGTGAACTCGTCGCGGCCGGCGGGCTGTTCGCCGCCGCCGCCGTGCGTGATCGCGTCCGGCAGCATGACCAGCGAGGTGGTGCCGGCCTGCTCGCCCGAGGGGCGCAGCTGGACCCGGATGCCGTGCCGGTCGGACAGCCGGCCGACCACGAAGAGACCCATGCGCTGCGAGATCGCGGCGTCCACGGTCGGCGGGTTGGCCAGCTTGTGGTTGATGTCCGCGAAGTCCTCGGCCGTCAGGCCGATGCCCTTGTCGTGGATCTCGATCATGACGCGGCCGTCGGGCAGACGGGTCGCGGTGACGCGGACCTTGGTCTGCGGCGAGGAGAACGTGGTGGCGTTCTCCAGCAGCTCGGCGAGCAGGTGCACGAGGTCGGTCACGGCACGGCCGTGGATCTCGGCCTCCGGCACCCCCGAGAGCTCGATGCGCTCGTACTGCTCCACCTCGGAGGAGGCGGCGCGCAACACGTCCACCAGCGGCACCGGCTGGTCCCAGCGGCGGCCGGGCTCCTCGCCGGCGAGGACGAGGAGGTTCTCGCCGTTGCGGCGCATACGGGTCGCGAGGTGGTCCAGGCGGAAGAGGTTCTCCAGCTGGTCCGGGTCGGCCTCGTTGTTCTCCAGGTCGGTGATGAGGGTCAGCTGGCCCTCGATCAGCGACTGGTTGCGGCGCGAGAGGTTGGTGAAGATCGCGTTGATGTTGCCCCGCAGCAGGGCCTGCTCGGCGGCGAGCCGGACGGCCTCGCGGTGGACCTGGTCGAAGGCGCGGGCGACCTCGCCGATCTCGTCGGTGGTGGTGATCGGGATCGGGGTGACCCGGGTGTCGACCCGGCCGGGGTCGGTGCGCGAGAGCTGGTCGACCAGCATCGGCAGCCGCTGCTCGGCGATGCCGAAGGCGGCGTTGCGCAGCTGGCGCATCGAGCGGCTCATCTGGCGGGCCACGGTACCGGCCAGGATGAAGGCGAGGAGCAGGGCGATGACGACGGCGGCACCGGTGATGATCGCGTCGGTCCGGGCGTCGGCGGCGATGTCCGAGGCCTCGGTCACCGCCTTGTCGGCCATGTCCGACTCGATCTCGCGGTACGCGTCGTACTTCAGCGTGGTGACCGCCCACCAGTTGTCCGCCGTGACACCCTCCTCGGCGAGCGCGGCACGCTCGGACTCGTCGGTGCTCTGCATCGACGCCAGCGCGGAGACCATGTCGGAGGGGTCGGAGGGCGGCGGGACGTAGTCCGGGTCCTTCTGCTTGGCCGCGGCCGCCGCCGACGTCGCGTCCGTCTTGATCTTCGCCTCGGCGTCTTCCAGCTTCTGCGCGTCGGCCTCGGTGCCACCGCCGACGTACTCCTCGACGGCGAGGCGCTCGAGGTAGGCGTACGAGGAGAGGGCGATGCGCTGCTTGGCCAGGTCGCTGGTCTTGGGGCCGGGGCTGACCAGCAGGTGCATACCGACCGAGCGCTCGACGGAGAGGGCGGCCTTGGTCAGCGAGATCGCGTAGACGGTACGGCCGTAGGAGGTGATGTTTCCGGTGCCCAGGCCGAGTTCGTTGGCGAACTCCATCAGCGGGTGGGCGACCGTGACGTAGCCCTCCTCGGTCTGCACACCGGTGAGCTGCGAGGTGTAGGCGGCCGCGCGCAGCGCCGTCAGCTTGGTCTCGGCCGTGCGGAACAGCTCCAGACGGCGCTGGAGGCCGGACTTCTGCGGCATGTTCTGGGCGGCCGCGTCGAAGGCGTCGGCGGCGGCGTCGGTCGCCTTGCGGGCGTCGGTGACGGCCGAGTCGTCCTTCTCGCCGGAGAGAAGGGGAGCGGCGGAGATGTCCCGCTCCTTGTCGAGGGCGTCCGCGTAGGTGAGGGAGGCGCGGACCAGGCGGGCGGTGTTCTCCGCGTCCTCGGCCTCCTGCCAGGTGTCGATCGAGCTCTTCACCTGGAAGCCGCCCATGACCAGACCGACCAGCACGGGTATCAGCAGGATCGCGTTGAGCCGGGTACGCACCCGCCAGTTGCGCGGAGAGAGACGGCCGGCGCTCTTGGCGGGCGCGGCCGGCGACTCCGGGCCGGACACAGGGGTGGTCGCCGCTCCGCGCGGCGGCGGGGTGAAGTTGCCCCGCGCCGCCGGCTCGGGACTTTCCTTGCTTCGCCTCACTCGACCAACAACCTCTCGGCGGTCGGCACCTACGTCGTGCCGCAGTGTCTCAGAGCCCGGTCAGCCATCGACCATGAGTACGTCATTGACTATTGGGCAGTTCAGGCATTCCAGCATGACGACCTGCGCTCTTCCAAACAGTGGGGAGCCTGGTTTCAGTGTGATGTAAGCCCCAGATAAAACGGTCAAAAAGAGCGAGCCCCGTCAAAAGACGGGGCCTTCATGCGCGCAGCGAGACGGAGCGACCGCGACGCGTGGTGGCCCTGTCCGATTCCTCTGCCGAAACGTTATGAACACCGGAGCCGGCCGTGTCAAAAGCCACAGCCGGCTCCCAGGCCCACGGCAACTGCCGCGGACGACCGCTTTCTTGCGCTACCGCAGCCGGGCCATCAGCGCGTGCTCGACCAGCGTGATCAGCGCACTCTTGGCGTCCGCGCGGTGGCGGGCGTCGGTGGTGATGATCGGGGTGTCCGGTCCGATCTGCAGCGCCTCGCGCACCTCTTCGGGCTGGTACGGCTGCTGCCCGTCGAAGCCGTTGAGGGCGACGACGAACGGCAGGCCGCTGTTCTCGAAGTAGTCCACGGCCGGGAAGCAGTCGGCCAGCCGGCGGGTGTCCACCAGGACCACCGCGCCGATGGCGCCGCGCACCAGGTCGTCCCACATGAACCAGAAGCGGTCCTGACCGGGCGTACCGAAGAGGTACAGGATCAGGTCCTGGTCCAGGGTGATGCGGCCGAAGTCCATGGCGACCGTGGTGGTCGTCTTGTCCCCGGTGTGGGTGAGGTCGTCGATGCCCGCGCTCGCGGACGTCATCACGGCCTCCGTGCGCAGCGGGTTGATCTCCGAGACGGCACCCACGAACGTGGTCTTGCCCACGCCGAAGCCACCCGCCACCACGATTTTCGCGGAGGTGGTCGCCCGGCCGCCGTCAGAGCTTGCGAAGTCCACTGAGCACCCTTTCGAGCAGCGTCACGTCCGGTGCGCCGCCGTTGTTCTCGTCGCCGCCCGGCTGGTGGATGGCCACCAGGCCGGCCTCGGCCAGGTCCGCGACCAGGATCCGTGCCACACCCAGCGGCATGGCCAGCAGCGCCGACACCTCCGCGACCGACTTGACCTCGCGGCACAGGTGGCAGATGCGCTGGTGCTCGGGGAGCAGCCCCATGAGCGCTGCCGGGTCGGCCGTGGTGCTGATCAGCGCCTCGATGGCGAGCTGGTAGCGCGGCCGGGTCCGGCCACCGGTCATCGCGTACGGACGCACCAGTGGCTGGTCGCCCTCATCGCCGTACGGTTCCGCGTACGGATCATGAGAGGCGGTGGGCGGGGTCATGGATCCTCCGGGCGGGACAGCATGTCTCGGTCAGTCGTGCCGTCCGTCGGCCGGTGGGGGGATTGTGTCGGCCGGACGGTGATTTCGTGAGGGGGGTGGTACCGGGGACGATCAGTGGAGCAGACTGCCTTGCAGTTCGGCGCGCAGGTCGGGCGTGAGCACCGCTCCCGCCCGGTCGACCAGCAGCGCCATCTCGTAACCGACCAGGCCGATGTCGCACTCGGGGTGCGCCAGCACGGCCAGGGACGAACCGTCCGAGACGGACATGAGGAAGAGGAAACCCCGCTCCATCTCGACGACTGTCTGGGCCACCTGGCCGCCCTCGAAGATCCGGGAGGCGCCTGCCGTCAGCGAGGTGAGCCCCGACGCGACGGCCGCCAACTGGTCGGCACGGTCGCGCGGGAAGCCCTCGGACATCGCGAGCAGGAGCCCGTCGGCGGACACGACGACGGTGTGGGACACCCCGGGGGTGTTGTCCACGAAGTTGGTGATCAACCAGTTCAGGTTCTGTGCCGCCTGGCTCATCTGGCTCAACTAACGCTCCTGCTGGTGAGTGGGGCTCGGGAAACTGCCGGTCTGACCGTTGCCGGCCTGGCGACCTTGCGCGATGCCCCGACGGAGATTGGTCAGCCGTCCGCGCACGTCGTCAGGCGCGCGCGAGACCTGCGGACCGCTTTGGTGCTGTTGCTGCTGAGCCGTGCCCGGGACGAGGTTCGCCCGCGGTACCCGGCGCGGCAGGCCGGACGTGGTGACGCCGCCCGCGGCCGGCTGCCGGACGCGCTCGGCCTGCCGGACGAGCTCGTCGTTCGGCGAGGTGCGCCAGGCACCGCCCGCGGAACGCTGTGGAGCAGCCGGAGTCTGCGGCTGCTGTTGCTGTGGTGCCGGCGCCGAGCCGTTGCCGTCCGCGGCGCCCTGCTGTCCCGCACCGTGGAACCAGTTGGTCTCCAGGTTGTCGTACAGCGGGGTACGGCCGTCTCCCGGACCCGGGGCCGGCGGCAGCGCCCACCCGTCGCCCTGCTCGGGCCGCTGGGTGAGGCCCCCGTTGTCCTGCTCGGGACGGCGGGCGGCGGGGCGCGGCGGGACCGGCTGCTGCTGCGGGGAGCCGTAGCCGTCGCCGGCGCCCGGCTGCGGACGCTGGAACTGGCCCGTGGACTGCGGGTCCTGCCGGCCGGGCAGCGCGTGCTGCCCGGTGGAGGAGTTGTCGTAGCCGGGCGCGGCGAACTGACCGGTGGAACCGTTGTCGTACGCCTGCGGAGCGGCGAAGCCGCCCGTGCCCGCGCCGGTGTTCTGGCCGCCCGGGGTACCGAAGACGTCGGAGCGGACGAAACCGTCCTGCTGCCCGTTCAGGCCGGGCGCGGGGAACTGGCCCGTGTCCTGGCCGCCGGGGACGCCCGGGAACTGCCCGGTGCCCTGGCCGCCGTTGAGGCCGTTGAGGCCGGGACGCGTGAAGTCGGCGGGGCCGCCCGGGGCCTGGCGCTCCTCGACGCGGGGGATCTCCGCGGTGGAGCCGGGGCCCTGGCGGTCGTCGATGCGCGGCATCTGGGACGTCTGGGCGACGTCCGGCTCCTCGTGGCCGCGCGGGGCGTCCAGCGGGGTGTGCGGCAGCTGCGGCTGGGCGTTGTCGTCGCCCCAGCTCGCGGCGCGCTGCTGCGAGCCCGTGCCGGGCAGTTCGGCACGCGGTCCGCCGCGCGGCGGCAGCTGCGGCCGCCGCCCGCGACCGCCGCCCTGCTCGGCCCGGTTGCCGTCGTTCTGGCGCTGCGGCGCCGGCGGACGCCCGCCGCCGAACAGGTCCTGGCCCTGGCCGGGCGCACCCTGACCGGCGGCCTGGAGCCCCTGCGGCGCACCCGGAGCCTGTCCGCCGAAGCCGGCGCCGGCCGGAGCCGGGCGGCCCTGCTGCGGGGAGGCCGGAGCCTGCGGTCCGCGCGGCGCGCCGGGACGGCCACCGCCGTCCCGTCCGGGCAGCGCGGCCCGGGGCCCCTGACCGGCGGCCAGCCGGCCGGCCCCGCCCCCGCCGGGACCGGCACCGAGGGCACCGCCCCCGGGCGCACCGGCACCGAGGGCACCGCCCTGCTGGCCGTTCTGGCGACGGGCCGCGGCGGCACCGGCGGCGGCCTGCGCGGCCGCGGGGCCGCCGGACGCGCCGCCCTGACCGGGCTTGGGCTGCGGCTTCTTGCCGCCCTGGGCGACGTCCACCGGCAGCATGACCAGGGCGGTCGTACCACCGGAGTCGGACGGGCGCAGCTGGATGCGGATGCCGTGCCGCTGCGACAGACGACCGACCACGAAGAGGCCCATGCGGCGGGAGACGGAGACGTCCACGGTGGGCGGCGCGGCGAGCCGCTCGTTGATCGCGGCGAGGTCCTCGGGGGAGAGGCCGATGCCGGTGTCGTGGATCTCGATCAGGACACGGCCGTCGGGCAGCGCGTGACCGGTGACCTTGACCTTGGTCTGCGGGGAGGAGAACGAGGTGGCGTTCTCCAGCAGCTCGGCGAGCAGGTGCACGAGGTCGTTGACGACCCGGCCGGCCACCTCGGTGGTCGGCACGGAGGCCAGCTCGATGCGCTCGTACTGCTCCACCTCGGACGCGGCGGCGCGCAGCACGTCGACCAGCGGGACCGGGCGGGTCCAGCGGCGGCCGGGCTCCTCACCCGCGAGGACGAGGAGGTTCTCACCGTTACGGCGCATACGCGTCGCGAGGTGGTCGAGCTTGAACAGCGAGGACAGCTGGTCGGGGTCGGCCTCGCGGGACTCCAGCTCGGAGATCAGCGACAGCTGGCGCTGGATCAGACCCTGGGAGCGGCGCGAGAGGTTGGTGAACATCGCGTTGACGTTGCCCCGCAGCAGGGCCTGCTCGGCGGCGAGGCGGACCGCCTCGCGGTGCACGTCGTCGAAGGCCGCGGCCACCTGGCCGATCTCGTCGCGGGAGTGCACACCGACCGACTCCACGGACGTGTCGACGTCCTGCGGGTCGGACTCGGACAGCTGCTTGACCAGCTCGGGCAGACGGTCCTGGGCGACCTTGGTGGCGGTCTCCTGGAGGCGGCGCAGCGAGCGGATCATGGACCGGGCGACGACGAACGCGCCGACCAGCGACACACCGAGCACGAGCAGGATGAGCGCACTCGTGATGAGCGCCTCGCTCTCGGACTCGGTGCGCAGCTCGCGGGCCTTCTGCTCCATGTCCTCGAGCAGCGTGATCTCGATGTTGGACATCTGCTTGATCTTGGTCGTGCTGGCGTCGAGCCAGTCGTTGTACGACCGCTTGTCCAGCGACTCCAGACCGGTGGCGGAGCTCAGCGCACGCGTGGCGTACGTGTCGGCGTCCTCGATGGTCGGGCTGCCCTGCTCGATGGGCTGGAGCAGCTCCTCGGCGCCGTCGTCGCCGTAGATGCTGCGGAAACTGGCGAGCTCGGACTCCTGGTTCTCCTGCGCCGCCTGGGCGTACTGCCGGTCGTTCTCGGAGAGCTCGCCGTAGACGTCGTTGGTGACCGGCAGCGCGGCCGCGAGGGTGGCGCGCTGGACGGAGGCGTACTCCTTGGCCGAGGAGAAGGCGGCCAGCGCGCGGGTGCGCTGGATCATCTCCGGGTTGCTGGTGGCCTGGGCCATGTCCTGCGAGAGGTCGAGCAGGCTGGTGATGAGGCGGTGGTACGCCTCCACCGTCTGGGTGGAGTTGTTCTGCTCCGCGTAGGCCGACTTGCGGATCTTGGCGAGGTTGCCGAGGTCGCTGAGGAGACCGACGAGGCTGTCGCGGACGCCCTGGAGGTTGCCGTCCTTGCTGGAGGCGTCGATCTCCTCCGAGGCGTCGCTGAACGCGGACAGCGTCTGGTCCGTCTTCGCGCGGGCGCTCTTCACGATGGCGGTGGAGGGCTTCGCGCCGTGCGCCAGCGGACCGGCGGACCGGTCGCGCTCCTCCTGGAGCGCGGAGGCCAGGTCGGTCGCCTGGTTGGTCATCTCGGTCAGCAGCTGCATGTTGTCGAGCTGCTGGATGTCGTCGAGTGACTGGCTGATGCGCATCGTGCCCAGGGTGGTCGCCGCGACCACGGGCAGCGTCAGCAGCGCGACCAGGCGCGTGGAGATGCGCCAGTTGCGCAGGGCCACCCGCGAACCGTGACCGGCGGAACCGGCCGGGTCGGGTGCCGGCTTGACGGGGGGAGTCGGCGGCAGGGCGCTCGGCGACGCGGACGCGGCGGGGCGCCCGGGGCGCTCACCGCCCTCGCCGGACGGGGCCGGACCCGGGTTCTGGGCGTGCTGGGGCGAGGAGCTGCCATTGCTGGGGGCAGTCCCGCCATGCGGCTCCGGCTCGGCCGAAGCACTGCCATCCCTCTTGAAACGTCCCTGCACTAGCGTCGCAACCTCTGGACCAGGCGTCCTTCCGGGTGAACGGAAAGACGGTGTCGGCGTCTTGAAGGGCGTTCTTGAATACGCCCTCCGAGTCGTGAGTGACCGGCGCTGGCTCCCCCTTCTCGCCGCCACTCGGCGCTGCTGTGCGCCCCCTGCGCGCCGGCTCGATCCCGCGGCGGTTCCGTGGAATTCCAGCACAGTGCAGGATCTCCAACAAGGTGTGTTGGCCGGGCCGTGACCTCCGTGACAGCACGTGAGGGAGGGGTCACCGGTCGTAGAAAGTGATCCTTGGTAAACCGGACATAAATGGGCCAACCAGGTGGGTTCGAGCGGTGTCCCAGTCGCCATGATCAGGAGCGGAATGCGCGCTTCAGGGGGTCAATGTCCGTTTCGTATCGGTCGGTTGGTAGGGCGATATGACCGGTTTGACCATGGATCCGTGAGCAAACTCACACCCACATCATGAGACCTTCACGGATTCACCGGGAATCACGTGTTTAGCCTGACGCTTTACAGAAATGGCAAATCCGACAAGCCGCGCCTCCGCGGCGGGCCGGCCACGGCCCGCCGGGCGCCCGGACAGGACAGGGCTCCGTTCAACAGTGAAGACGACGACGATGTTCCACAAGATCGCCAACCCGCGGCGCACGACGCTGGCGCACCTCAAGGGCGCCGACGAACTGCAGCTTCCGGAGCAGCCGGAGCACGCCGTCGAGCTCCCCGCCCAGACCGCCAACCCGCGGCGCACCATCCTGATGGAGGTGCCCGTCACCTCCCCGGCGCAGTAGTCACGCGCACCGGCCGCCGCATCGCAGGCGGCCGGCCACGGATGTCAAGGGCGTCCCCGGCCGGGGGCGCCCTTCCGCGTTAGCCTGGAGCGTCAGACTCCAGCCAGCTCAGCAAGGGGCCAACCAACCCGTGCGCATCGCCAGGTTCTCCATCGACGGGAACGTCGCCTTCGGCGCGGTCGAGGGCGACAAGCCGGACGAGCTCGTCCTCGACATCATCAAGGGCATCCCGTTCGCGGAACACGAGCTCTCCGGCACCAAGGTGCCGCTGAGCAAGGTCCGGCTGCTCCCGCCCGTGCTCCCCAACAAGGTCGTGGCGTTCGGCCGCAACTACGCCGAGCACGCGCGCGAACTCGGCAACGAGGTGCCCGACGCCCCGTTCGCCTTCTTCAAGCCGTCGACCTCCGTGATCGGCCCGGGCGACGCCATCCAGTACCCGCCCTTCTCCCAGGACCTCCACCACGAGGCCGAGCTCGCCGTGGTCATCGGCCGCATGTGCCGCGAGGTCCCGCGCGAGCGCGTCAAGGACGTGATCCTCGGCTACACCTGCGCCAACGACATCACCGCGCGGGACGTCCAGAAGCGCGAGAAGCAGTGGGCCAGGGCCAAGGGCTTCGACTCCTCCTGCCCGCTCGGCCCCTGGGTGGAGACCGACCTCGACCCGAGCGACCTCACCATCCAGCTGACGGTCAACGGGCAGCAGCGGCAGCTCGGCCGCACCAGCGAGATGATCCACTCGATCGAGGATCTGATCGTCAACATCACCGAGGCCATGACGCTGCTCCCCGGCGACGTGATCCTCACGGGCACCCCGGCAGGGGTCGGCCCCCTGGCTGTCGGCGACGAGGTCGCCGTCACCATCGAAGGCATCGGCACTCTCACCAACAAGGTTGTCAAGCGTGGCTAGCGCACCCGGCTCCCCCGTACGCGTCCGTTTCTGTCCCTCGCCCACCGGTAACCCCCACGTGGGCCTGGTCCGCACCGCCCTGTTCAACTGGGCGTTCGCCCGGCACCACCAGGGCACCCTGGTCTTCCGTATCGAGGACACCGACGCGGCCCGCGACTCCGAGGAGTCCTACGAGCAGCTCCTGGACTCGATGCGCTGGCTGGGCTTCGACTGGGACGAGGGCCCCGAGATCGGCGGCCCGCACGCGCCGTACCGCCAGTCGCAGCGCATGGACCTGTACAAGGACGTCGCGCGCAAGCTGCTGGACGCCGGTCACGCCTACCACTGCTACTGCTCCCAGGAGGAGCTGGACACCCGCCGCGAGGCCGCCCGCGCCGCCGGCAAGCCCTCCGGCTACGACGGCCACTGCCGCGACCTGACCGAGGCGCAGGTCGAGGAGTACCGGGCCCAGGACCGCACCCCGATCGTCCGGTTCCGCATGCCCGACGAGACGATCACCTTCACGGACCTGGTCCGCGGCGAGCTCACCTTCACCCCGGAGAACGTCCCGGACTACGGCATCGTCCGCGCCAACGGCGCCCCGCTGTACACGCTGGTCAACCCGGTCGACGACGCCCTGATGGAGATCACCCACGTCCTGCGCGGCGAGGACCTGCTCTCCTCCACCCCCCGCCAGATCGCCCTCTACAAGGCGCTGATCGAGCTGGGCGTCGCCAAGGAGATCCCCTCCTTCGGCCATCTGCCGTACGTGATGGGCGAGGGCAACAAGAAGCTCTCCAAGCGCGACCCCCAGGCGTCCCTCAACCTCTACCGGGAGCGGGGCTTCCTCCCCGAGGGCCTGCTCAACTACCTCTCCCTCCTGGGCTGGTCGCTCTCCGCCGACCAGGACATCTTCACCACCGCCGAGCTGGTCGCGGCGTTCGACATCAAGGACGTCAACCCCAACCCGGCCCGCTTCGACCTGAAGAAGTGCGAGGCCATCAACGGCGACCACATCCGCCTGCTCGACGTGAAGGACTTCACGGAGCGCTGCCGCCCGTGGCTGAAGGCCCCGTTCGCCCCCTGGGCGCCGGAGGACTTCGACGAGGCCAGGTGGCAGGCGATCGCCCCGCACGCGCAGACCCGCCTGAAGGTCCTGTCGGAGATCACCGACAACGTCGACTTCCTCTTCCTGCCCGAGCCGGTCTTCGACGAGCCGAGCTGGACGAAGGCGATGAAGGAGGGCAGCGACGCGCTGCTCACCACGGCGAGGGAGAAGCTCCGGGCCGCGGACTGGACCTCGGCGGAGTCCCTCAAGGAGGCCGTCCTGGCCGCCGGTGAGGCCCACGGCCTCAAGCTCGGCAAGGCCCAGGCCCCGGTCCGGGTGGCCGTCACCGGCCGCACGGTCGGCCTGCCCCTCTTCGAATCCCTGGAGATCCTGGGCAAGGAGAAGGCGCTGACCCGCATCGACGCGGCGCTGGCGAGGCTGGCGGCCTGACCGCCGTACGTGTGTGAGGTGCGGCACCCGTCCGGGTGCCGCACCTTCGTCGTTCCGGCGGACGCGCCCCGGGTCCCCGCGTTACCGTCGGAGCATGAACATTCGCGCCGTGGTCTGGGACGTGGACGACACCCTTTTCGACTACACGACCGCGGACCGGGAGGGCATGCGCGGCCATCTCGCGGCGGAGGGACTGCTGGACGGGTACGGCACCGCGGAGCAGGCCCTGGACCTGTGGCGGGAGGTCACCGACCGGCAGTGGGCGCGCTTCGCCGCCGGCGAGACCACCTTCGAGGACCAGCGCCGCGACCGGGTGCGGGTCTTCCTGGGGCGGGAGATGACCGACGACGAGGCCGACGACTGGTTCCGGCGCTACGTCGGCCACTACGAGGCCGCCTGGTCCCTCTTCCCGGACGTCCTGCCCGTCCTCGACGCGCTCGCCGCCAGCCACCGGCACGCGGTGCTCTCCAACTCCAGCATCCACGTCCAGGACCGCAAACTGCGCGTCCTCGGCGTCCACGACCGCTTCGAGGCGATCCTGTGCGCCGCCGAGCTGGGCGTGTCCAAGCCCGAGCCGGCCGCCTTCCTCGCGGCCTGCGAGGCCCTGTCCCTGCCCCCGCACGAGGTCGCCTACGTCGGCGACCACCCGGAGATCGACGGACAGGGCGCCGCGGACGCCGGACTGCTCTCGGTGTGGATCGACCGCTACGGCGCCACGGCCACCGTGGAGCTCCCGTCCGGACGGCACCGGATCGCCAGCCTCGCCGAACTGCCCGCGATCCTCGGCGCCGATACCCGTTTTGGAGCCCAGTCCACCTTCGGGTAATGTTCTTTCTGCGCCGCCGGGGAGCGGGCCGAAAGGCCGGAGCCCCGAGGAGCAAACTAGAACAAAATCCCCTCCGGGGCTTGCGTTCCAGTGGCCTATGGTGTAATTGGCAGCACGACTGATTCTGGTTCAGTTAGTCTTGGTTCGAGTCCAGGTAGGCCAGCTCGCAGAGCTCATCTGCACCCGCGGATCACATCCGCAAGCCCCCGTTGTGTAGCGGCCTAGCACGCTGCCCTCTCAAGGCAGTAGCGCCGGTTCGAATCCGGTCGGGGGTACTGGTTCCGATCACCTCGGAATCGCTAGGGCCCCCGTTGTGTAGCGGCCTAGCACGCCGCCCTCTCAAGGCGGTAGCGCCGGTTCGAATCCGGTCGGGGGTACTGACTGGTCTAAACCACATTGGTCTATGGTGTAATTGGCAGCACGACTGATTCTGGTTCAGTTAGTCTTGGTTCGAGTCCAGGTAGACCAGCTCGGACCTGCGGAAACGCAGTGTCCATGCCCCCGTTGTGTAGCGGCCTAGCACGCCGCCCTCTCAAGGCGGTAGCGCCGGTTCGAATCCGGTCGGGGGTACAGAACGAAAGGCCCCTCGCTTCGGCGGGGGGCCTTCGCCGTGCCGACCGGTGCATCAACCGGGCGCGGCGCGCGAGGAGTTCGGATCATGGGCGGGAACGGGAAGCCGTAGGCGTACGCGAGCGCGCCCGACGCCTTCCCTCACGCGCTGTGGACGAAGGTCGACCGCATGGAACGGGACGGGAAGCCGGGCGGCCACGGGGGGATCCGGCACGGGACGTACCGAGACGTACGTCGTGCCGCAGGGGGTTCCGCGCATCGGTCCATGGCGACATGCCGGCGAGAAGAGCGGGTGACGGGGGGATCCGGGGGGAGCGGGGAGAGTCTGCCGCGGCGTTGAGGCCGGCTCTCCCCGGTGACGTCCGGGGTGTCCCGTTCGACCGGGCGGCTGCTCAGCCGGTGCGGCGCAGGGCCTCCGACAGGCGGGAGGCCGCGTCGATGACGGCCTGTGCGTGCATCCGGCCCGGGTGGCGCGACAGGCGCTCGATCGGTCCGGAGACCGAGACGGCGGCCACCACGCGGTTGGACGGGCCGCGTACCGGCGCCGAGACGGAGGCGACGCCCGGTTCGCGCTCGCCGATGGACTGGGCCCAGCCCCGGCGCCGTACGCCCGACAGGGCCGTCGCCGTGAAGCGGGCCCCCTGCAGGCCGCGGTGGAGGCGCTCCGGCTCCTCCCAGGCCATGAGGATCTGGGCCGACGAGCCGGCCTTCATGGTGAGCGTCGAACCGACCGGGACCGTGTCCCGAAGGCCGGACAGGCGTTCCGCCGCGGCGACGCAGATGCGCATGTCGCCCTGGCGACGGTAGAGCTGCGCGCTCTCACCCGTGATGTCGCGGAGGTGGGTGAGCACGGGGCCCGCGGTGGCGAGGAGACGGTCCTCGCCGGCGGCCGCGGCCAGTTCCGCCAGACGCGGGCCGAGAATGAAACGGCCCTGCATGTCACGCGCCACCATACGGTGGTGTTCCAGAGCCACGGCCAGCCGGTGGGCCGTGGGTCGTGCCAGTCCGGTGGCCGCGACCAGACCCGCGAGGGTGGCCGGACCGGACTCCAGGGCGCTCAGGACAAGGGCTGCCTTGTCCAGGACGCCGACGCCGCTACTGTTGTCCATGAAACGATATTCCCGTCTCACTCTGTGAAACGCAAGTTCAATTTTCCGTGAGACGCGCAACCCTTGGATGCACAGCGCCCGAAGACCGACGGGCCTGGCGGCGGGTGCCCGTGAACAGGGGCGTGGGCGCCGCCTCCACAAGATCTCTAGTTGGGCCGGTGATCGTCTGCCGGCCGGAGGGAAAGCGATGGGTAGGACACTCGCGGAGAAGGTCTGGGACGACCATGTCGTCCGGCGCGCCGAGGGCGAGCCCGACCTCCTCTTCATCGATCTGCACCTGCTGCACGAGGTGACCAGCCCGCAGGCCTTCGACGGCCTCCGCAAGAGCGGCCGCAAGGTGCGCCGCCTCGACCTCACCATCGCCACCGAGGACCACAACACCCCGACCCTCGACATCGACAAGCCCATCGCGGACCCGGTCTCCCGCGTCCAGCTGGAGACGCTCCGCAGGAACGCGGCGGAGTTCGGTGTGCGTCTGCACCCGCTGGGCGACGTCGAGCAGGGCGTCGTGCACGTCGTCGGCCCGCAGCTGGGTCTGACCCAGCCGGGCATGACCGTCGTCTGTGGCGACTCGCACACCTCCACGCACGGCGCCTTCGGCGGTCTGGCCTTCGGTATCGGCACCTCGCAGGTCGAGCACGTGCTGGCCACCCAGACGCTGCCGATGGCCCGGCCCAAGACCATGGCGATCACCGTCGACGGCGAACTGCCCGACGGCGTCACCGCCAAGGACCTGATCCTGGCGATCATCGCCAGGATCGGCACCGGCGGCGGCCAGGGCTACGTCCTGGAGTACCGCGGCTCCGCCATCGAGAAGCTCTCGATGGAGGCCCGGATGACCATCTGCAACATGTCGATCGAGGCCGGCGCCCGCGCGGGCATGATCGCCCCCGACCAGACCACCTTCGACTACCTCGAGGGCCGCCCGCACGCCCCCAAGGGCGAGGACTGGGACGCGGCCGTCGCGTACTGGAAGACGCTGAAGACGGACGACGACGCCGAGTTCGACGCCGAGGTCGTCATCGAGGCCGCCGAACTGTCGCCGTTCGTCACCTGGGGTACCAACCCCGGCCAGGGCGCGCCGCTTTCGGCGAACGTCCCCGACCCGGCTTCGTACGAAGACGCTTCGGAGCGCCACGCCGCCGAAAAGGCCCTGGAGTACATGGGGTTGGAGGCCGGCCAGCCGCTGCGCGACATCAAGGTGGACACCGTCTTCGTAGGCTCCTGCACCAACGGGCGCATCGAGGACCTGCGCGCCGCCGCGGAGATCGTCAAGGACCGCAAAGTCGCCGACGGCGTACGCATGCTGGTCGTCCCCGGCTCCGCGCGGGTGGGTCTGCAGGCCGTCGCCGAGGGCCTGGACGTCGTCTTCAAGGAGGCCGGCGCCGAGTGGCGGCACGCGGGCTGCTCGATGTGCCTGGGCATGAACCCCGACCAGCTCGCGCCGGGTGAGCGCTCCGCGTCCACCTCCAACCGCAACTTCGAGGGCCGGCAGGGCAAGGGCGGTCGCACCCACCTGGTGTCGCCGCAGGTCGCGGCGGCCACCGCGGTCCTGGGCCACCTGGCCTCCCCGGCCGACCTGTCCGACGCCGAGACCCGTACGCCCGCTGGAGTCTGATCAGCCATGGAAGCATTCACCAAGCACACCGGCCGGGCCGTCCCGCTGCGCCGCTCCAACGTCGACACCGACCAGATCATCCCTGCTCACTGGCTCAAGAAGGTGACCCGGGACGGTTTCGAGGACGGGCTGTTCGAGGCCTGGCGCAAGGACCCGGAGTTCATCCTCAACCGCCCCGAGCGGGAGGGCGCGACCGTCCTGGTCGCCGGCCCCGACTTCGGCACCGGCTCCTCCCGTGAGCACGCCGTCTGGGCGCTGCAGAACTACGGTTTCAAGACCGTCATCTCCTCCCGCTTCGCCGACATCTTCCGCGGCAACTCGCTGAAGAACGGCCTGCTCACGGTGGTCCTGGACCAGAAGATCGTGGACGCCCTGTGGGAGATCACGGAGAAGGACCCGACAGCTGAGGTCACTGTGGACCTTGAGGCGCGTGAGGTGCGCGCCGAGGGCATCACCGCCGCCTTCGAGCTGGACGAGAACTCCCGCTGGCGGCTGCTGAACGGCCTGGACGACATCTCCATCACCCTCCAGAACGAGGACGACATCGCCGCCTACGAGGCCAAGCGTCCGTCGTTCAAGCCGCGCACGCTCCAGGTCTGACCCCCTGGGACAGGTCGACTTTCGGCCACCGCGACACCCCCTCCGTACCCCCGATCGGTCCGATCGGGGGTACGGCTGTGTCTGCACCCCTTACGCCCCCCGAGCCCTCACCTTTCCTCCCAACGCCCCACGTTACGGGGGTGGTTGGTCGGGTAGGCGCCCTCCGTGGACGAGGCTCGCGACGGTGCCGGGACGGCGGTTCGAGGCGGCAGTTACCCCCTGGGGGGGCGACAACTCGCCCCAGATGGCACAATCTGTGCATGGAACACGACGGCCAACTCGAGCTCTATACGGCGGTCGCGAACCAGCTCAAGGAAGCGCACTCGCGGGTGCGCGCACTGCAAGTCCCGGAGGGCGTACGGATGGCGCTGACCCGGAAGCTGCTGGTCATTACGGCCGCGGCCAAGCATGATCTCGCCGATGCGACAAGGCGTCTGGAGCGGTTCATGGCGGACCTCGACGAAGGGCGAATGCCCGAAGAGGAGAGCTGATCGCCTCCGGAGCAGCCGAGTTCGTTGCGGCACAAGGGTGATTAGCCCGTTTCGTGTTTGATTTGCGGTATATATCTGCCTAACGTGCGAAAAAGCTTGAACACTTTCGTTCTGGCGATGTCTCCGAAGGGGAAGACGTGAACAAGGCGCAGCTCGTAGAAGCGATTGCCGACAAGTTGGGCGGCCGCCAGCAGGCCGCCGACGCCGTCGACGCGGTCCTGGACGCGATCGTCCGCGCGACCGTCGCGGGGGAGAGGGTCTCGGTCACCGGCTTCGGTTCGTTCGAGAAGGTCGACCGCCCGGCGCGTTACGCGCGCAACCCCCAGACGGGCGAGCGTGTTCGTGTCAAGAAGACGTCCGTGCCCCGCTTCCGCGCAGGCCAGGGCTTCAAGGACCTGGTGAGCGGCTCGAAGAAGCTGCCGCGTGGTGGCGAGGTCTCCGTCAAGAAGGCCCCCAAGGGCAGCCTGACCGGCGGCGCGGCCGCGACGGTCAAGAAGGCCGCCGCCAAGAAGGCCGCCCCGTCGACGAGGGCGACGGCCGCCGCGAAGAAGGCCGCTCCGGCGAAGAAGGCGGCGACGGCGAAGAAGACCACGGCCGCCGCCAAGAAGACGACCGCCAAGAAGGCGGCCACCAAGACGACGACGCCCGCGGCGAAGAAGACCTCCACCGCGAAGACCGCGGCCGCCGCCAAGAAGACCACGGCCAAGAAGGCCCCGGCGAAGAAGGCGACGGCCACGAAGGCCCCCGCCAAGAAGTCGACCGCCCGCAAGACCACCGCCAAGAAGACCACCGCGCGCTAGGCGCCGAAGGTCAGGGGCACCCACGCGCCGGGCCGGACTCCCTCTCGGAGTCCGGCCCGCGGCGTGTCCGGGGCTGTTCTCCGGCCCGGATCGCCGGCTCGGGCGCTGTTGGTTCCGGCGGTCGGCCCCGGTCACCGGTCTTGATCGGCGGCTCCGGTCACCGGTTTCGGGCCTTGTTCACGGGCCTCGACGGCCTCGATCACCAGCGGCGATCACCGGGCCCGACCGCTGGTTCCGGCACCGCTGGTTCCGGAACCGCCGGTTCGGTTCCGGCCGTCGACCCCGCTCAGAAGGTGTGCAGGGTCACCAGGGTGATGCGCCGGGCGTCGCCCTCGCCCTCGGTCTCGATCCGCACCCGCTGCCCCGGCCGCAGCAGCCTGAGCCCGCCCGCGTCGAACGCCGGGGCGTCGAAGGGCACCGGGGTGCCGTCGTCCAGCAGCACCTGTCCGCTGCGGGTGCCGGGGTCGTAGGTGTACGCGGTGGCCTGCATGGTCGGCAGCCTACTGCCCGGGGATCAGCAGGCGCGCGGCCGCCGTGGCTGTCCGGGGGCCGACCCCCAGGGCCAGCGCCGCCCGCAGGTCGTCACCGGTGTCCACGTCCTGGCGTACGGAATCCACCGCGTCGAGGCGGAGTTCCACGGCTCCGGACGCGCGGTGACGAGCACGGGAATCCGTTCCGAATGCCGGGAGCAATTCACGGCCCCGGGCCACCGCGAGAAGCGTCGTGCCGATCGCGGCCGCGTCGGGAAGAAAAGAGCGGGGGAATTGCGCGGCCGCCTCCAGGACGCGGGTCAATTCCTGGGGACGGAGGGCCGGGAGATCGGCGTTCAGGGCGGCGATCGCGCCCTCGGGGCGTTCACCGCGCACGACGGCCGCCGCGTGCGCCAGGGCGGCGTTCAGACCGCGGCGCGGCTCGTCGGGGACGGTGCGGGCGCCCAGCGCCGCGAGCTCCCGACCGGCCAGGACGTCGTCCGTGACGACCACCACATCCCGTACCGCCGGGCAGGCCAGGACTGCCGCGACCGTGTCCTGGGCGAAGGCGAGGGCGAGCCCCGGGCGCAGCCCGTCACCCGCGGTGTCCGCGAGCCTGCTCTTGGCCAGCGCCAACGGCTTCAGGGGTATGACCATGCTCCACAGCACCGGTGTACCGTCCCTCCCTCGTCGCCGCCATTGTCACCCGGCTCCTCCGGGGGCTCCTCGGGCGGGGCGTACGGTGTTCTCGACAGACCGGCGGTCCGGGGCGACACTTGTGCGGCCCCCAGGGGCCGGAGGAAGTTCTAGAGGAAGGTGTCCGCGTGCCCCGCCGCAGAATCGGCTTCTGGTACCGCTTCGCTGCGGTCCTCTGCAAACCGCCGCTGGTGGTTCTGATCAAGCGGGACTGGCGAGGAATGGAGCACATTCCGGCCGAGGGTGGCTTTATCACCGCGGTGAACCACAATTCACACATCGACCCCTTCGCCTACGCGCACTATCAGTACAACACCGGACGAGTGCCGCGATTCCTGGCGAAGAGCGGGCTTTTCAGGAAGGGATTCGTCGGCGCCGCGATGCGCGGCACCGGGCAGATCCCCGTCTACCGCGAGAGCACCGACGCGCTCAGCGCCTTCCGGGCCGCGATCGACGCCGTGGAGCGCGGCGAGTGCGTCGCCTTCTACCCCGAGGGCACCCTCACCCGCGACCCCGACGGCTGGCCGATGACCGCCAAGACGGGGGCCGCACGCGTCGCCCTGCAGACCAAGTGCCCGGTGATCCCGATCGCGCAGTGGGGGGCGAACGAACTGCTCCCGCCCTACGCCAAGAAGCCCCACCTCCTGCCGCGCAAGACGCACCACGTCCTGGCGGGTCCGCCCGTGGACCTGGACCGCTTCTACGACAAGGAGATGACTCCCGAGCTGCTCAAGGAGGCGACGGAGGTCATCATGGCCGGCATCACCGTGCTGCTGGAGGAGATCCGCGGAGAGAAGGCGCCCGCCACGCCCTACGACCCCCGCCGGGAGCGGATCGAGCAGCGGCGCCGTACGCAGGCACAGACACGGGCAGGCCGGACGGCCGGCCGAGAAGGGGAGAACGGCACGTGAGCAAGCCCGTCAAGGCGGCCGTCTTCGGCACCGGATCCTGGGGCACCGCCTTCGGCATGGTCCTCGCCGACGCGGGCTGCGAGGTGTCGCTCTGGGCGCGCCGCGCCGACCTCGTCGACGCGGTCAACTCCACCCGGACCAACCCCGACTACCTCCCGGGTGTCGAACTGCCCGGGAACCTGCGGGCCACCTCCGACCCCGCCGAGGCCGCGCACGACGCCGACTTCACCGTCCTCGCCGTCCCCTCCCAGACCCTGCGCGCCAACCTCGCCGAGTGGCGCCCGCTGCTCGCCCCGGACACCGTCCTGGTCTCGCTGATGAAGGGCGTCGAACTCGGCACGACCATGCGGATGAGCGAGGTCGTCGAGGACGTCGCCAAGGTGGGCCTGGACCGCGTCGCCGTCGTCACCGGTCCCAACCTCGCGCGGGAGATCGCCTCGCGGATGCCGGCCGCGTCCGTCGTCGCCTGCACCGACGAGGCCGTCGCCCGGCGGCTCCAGGCCGCCTGCCACACCACGTACTTCCGCCCCTACACCAACACCGACGTGGTGGGCTGCGAGCTGGGCGGCGCCGTGAAGAACGTCATCGGGCTGGCCGTCGGGATCGCCGACGGCATGGGTCTCGGCGACAACGCCAAGGGGTCGCTGATCACCCGCGGCCTCGCCGAGACCACCCGCCTCGGCCTCGCCATGGGAGCCGACCCGCTCACCTTCGCCGGTCTCGCCGGCCTCGGTGACCTGGTGGCGACCTGCTCCTCGCCGCTGTCGCGCAACCACACCTTCGGCACCAACCTCGGCAAGGGCATGACCCTCCAGGAGACCATCGCGGTCACCCGCCAGACCGCCGAGGGCGTCAAGTCCTGCGAGTCGGTGCTGGATCTGGCCCGCCGGCACGGCGTCGACATGCCCATCACGGAGACGGTCGTCGGCATCGTCCACGAGGGCAAGCCGCCGGTGGTGGCGCTGAAGGAACTGATGTCGCGCAGCGCGAAGCCGGAACGACGCTGAGCGATCCCCTGAGTCGGCGCTGACTCCGGGCCCTACCACCGGGTACTCTCATCGCGATATGAGCACCGAGAACCTCTCCCAGAGCCCTGAGCAGCCGTCTCGCAAGCCGCGCGTGGCCGTCGTGTTCGGCGGGCGCAGCTCCGAACACGGGATCTCCGTGGTCACCGCCGGCGCCGTCCTCGCGGCCATCGACCGGACCAGGTACGAGGTCCTGCCGATCGGCATCACCCAGGACGGCCGCTGGGCGCTCACCGCCGACGCGCCGGAGCGCATGGCGATCAGCGACCGCCGCACGCCGAACGTCGATGACCTGGCCGAGTCGCGCGAGGGCGGCGTGGTGCTCCCCGTCGACCCCGCGAACCGCGAAGTCGTCTACAGCGAGCCCGGATCGGTACCGAAGGCGCTCGGCGAGGTCGACGTCGTCTTCCCCGTGCTCCACGGTCCCTACGGCGAGGACGGCACCCTCCAGGGCCTGCTGGAGCTGTCCGGGGTCCCGTACGTGGGGTCGGGCGTGCTCGCCTCGGCCGTCGGCCAGGACAAGGAGTACATGAAGCGGGTGTTCACCTCCTTCGGGCTGAAGGTGGGCCCGTACCTGGTGATCCGGCCGCGCGAGTGGCAGCGGGACCCGTCCGCCGCCCGCAAGAAGGTCGTCGACTTCGCCGGCGAGCACGGCTGGCCGCTCTTCGTGAAGCCCGCGCGCGCGGGCTCCTCCATCGGCATCACCAAGGTCGACGACCTGTCGGGGCTCGACGAGGCGATCGCCGAGGCCCAGCACCACGACCCGAAGATCCTCGTCGAGGCGGCGCTGCGGGGCCGCGAGATCGAGTGCGGCGTGCTGGAGTTCGAGGACGGTCCGCGGGCCTCCGTCCCGGCCGAGATCCCGCCGCCGGACGCGCACGCGTACTACGACTTCGAGGCCAAGTACATCGACTCCACCCCCGGGATCGTCCCGGCGCCGCTGACGCCCGAGGAGACCGCCGAGGTGCGCCGGCTCGCGGTGGACGCCTTCGAGGCGGCCTCCTGCGAGGGCCTGGTCCGCGCGGACTTCTTCCTCACCGAGGACGGGGAGTTCGTGATCAACGAGATCAACACCATGCCGGGCTTCACGCCGATCTCCATGTACCCGCAGATGTGGCAGGCGACCGGCGTCGACTACCCGGAGCTGGTGGACCGGCTGGTGCAGGCGGCGCTGCGCAGGCCGACGGGCCTGCGCTGATCCGGCCGAGAGCCCGCCCGGACGAGAGCCACTCCGGACGACAGCCTGTCCGGACGACAGCCTGTCCGGACGACAGCCTGTCCGAGAACCCGCCCG
Source organism: Streptomyces sp. NPDC059895 (assembly GCF_042731035.1). Taxonomy (NCBI): domain Bacteria; kingdom Bacillati; phylum Actinomycetota; class Actinomycetes; order Kitasatosporales; family Streptomycetaceae; genus Streptomyces; species Streptomyces sp. NPDC059895. Next base: position 27,307 of record NZ_JBHWKO010000020.1, on the reverse strand, counting down.
GACGAGAAACCCCTAGTCGGCGATCCCTCCGGGGATCGCCTTCTTGATGGGCGCGGCCAGGTCGACGAGAGGTGCCATGCCGTCCCCGGTGCGGTCCTCGGGGATCGTGACCTCGACGTACGCCCTGCGCAGCGTCGTGGTGAAGCGGAACGAGCCGTTCTCCTGGTTCTCCAGCAGCCAGCCGACCCCGTTCACCTCGACCGCGTCGGCCTGCTCGTCGCTCATCTCCGCGGGCCGTTCGACACCGCAGCGCAGTATGATCGCCGGGTTCCCCCAGCCCGCGGTCAGTGCGGACGCGGGTGAGGGATCCCGTCGGCCGAGGTCGTCCACCTCGGACGGCAGCGCCTTGTCCAGGTTCCGGCACAGCTTGGTGACCGAGGCCGAGGGGCTGGGAACCGCCGCCGACGCGTCACCGTCTGCTGAGGAGCAGCCCACCGCAGCGAGCAGGAGGGCGAGCGACGGCGCAACGACCGGCCGGTGACGGAAAAGGTTCACCGGCCCAGGGTAGACGGGGGCTACAGATGTACGACCGGGCAGGTCAGGGTGCGGGTGATCCCGTCCACCTGCTGGACCTTGGCGACCACCAGCCGGCCGAGGTCGTCGACCGTGTCGGCCTGGGCCCGCACGATCACGTCGTAGGGACCCGTCACGTCCTCGGCCTGGACGACCCCGGGGATCTTGCCGATCGTCTCGGCGACGGTCGACGCCTTGCCGACCTCCGTCTGGATCAGGATGTACGCCTGTACCACGGAACCTCCAGGGCGGCCACGAGGATCATGTGGGGAAAAGGAACGCCACGGTATCGCGTCGCCGCGCGCCGCGGGGAGACCTGCGGGAACCACGGATCGCGCGCCGGGGTGCGGGCAGGACGGAAGTCGACGGCCTTCTCGACCGTATCGAGGACACTGGTGACGCGCGACCGGGCACGGACAGGGACAGAAGGGGAGCCAGGACGATGAAGGGCACGGTCGGTGAGCTCGGGGAGTTCGGGCTCATCAGGGAGCTCACCTCCCGTCTCACCACCACCCCGGCGGTCCGGGTCGGCCCCGGCGACGACGCCGCGGTGGTCGCCGCACCCGACCGACGGGTCGTGGCCAGCACCGACATCCTGGTGGAGGGCCGGCACTTCCGCCGTGACTGGTCCACCGCCTACGACGTCGGCCGCAAGGCCGCCGCGCAGAACCTCGCCGACATCGCCGCGATGGGCGCCGTGCCGACCGCCGTGCTGCTCGGCCTCGTCGTGCCCGCCGAACTCCCGGTGACCTGGCCGACCGAGCTGATGGACGGCCTGCGGGACGAGTGCCAGGTGGCCGGCGCCGCGGTCGTCGGCGGTGACGTCGTCCGCGGCGACACCATCATGGTGTCGATCACCGCGCTCGGCGACCTGCGCAACCAGGAGCCGATCACCCGGGCCGGCGCCCAGCCCGGCGACCTGGTGGCGGTCACCGGCTGGCTGGGCTGGTCCGCCGCCGGATACGCGGTCCTCTCCCGCGGTTTCCGCTCGCCGCGCGCCTTCGTCGAGGCCCACCGACGCCCCGAACCGCCGTACCACGCGGGCCCGGCGGCCGCCGCGCTCGGCGCGACGGCCATGTGCGACGTGAGCGACGGGCTGATCGCCGACCTCGGGCACATCGCCGAGGCCAGCAAGGTCCGCATCGACATCCGGTCCGGCGCGATCGACATCCCCACGCAGATGAACGACATCGGTCAGGCCGTCGGCGTCGACCCCATCCAGTGGGTGCTGACCGGGGGAGAGGACCACGCGATCGTGGCGACCTTCCCGCCGGACGTGAAGCTGCCGGCCCGCTGGAAGGTGATCGGCGAGGTCCTCAACCCCTCCGCGCTGCCCCAGGTGACGGTCGACGGGGCGCCCTGGACCAGCAAGGGCGGCTGGGACCACTTCGGGAGCATAGAGTCATGAGCGCCCTTCCCCGTGTGCTGACCGTCGCCGGCTCCGACTCCGGTGGCGGCGCGGGCATCCAGGCCGACCTGAAGACCATGCTCGCGCTCGGCGTGCACGGCATGAGCGTGGTCACCGCCGTCACCGCCCAGAACTCCCTCGGTGTGCAGGGCGCCTGGGAACTGCCCGCCGAGGCGGTGCGGGCCCAGTACCGCAGCGTCGTCGACGACATCGGCGTCCAGGCGGTGAAGACCGGGATGCTCGCCTCCGCCGAACTGGTCGAGACGGTGGCCGAGTTGATCGCCGGCACGGACGCGCCGGCCGTCGTCGACCCGGTGGGCGTCTCCAAGCACGGCGACCCGCTGCTGGCGGCCTCGGCGTTGGACTCCGTACGCACGAAGCTGCTGCCGGTCGCGACCGTCGCCACCCCGAACCTCGACGAGGTGGCGCAGCTCACGGGCGTGCGGGTCGCCTCGGAGCGGGAACTGCGCGAGGCCGCGGCCGCCGTGCTGGCGTACGGGCCGCGGTGGGTGCTGATCAAGGGCGGTCACCTCTCCGGCGACGCCGTCGACCTGCTCACCGACGGCTCCGAGGAGCACTGGCTGCGCGCCCCCCGGCACGACAACCGGCACACCCACGGCACCGGCTGCACCCTGGCGTCGGCGATCGCCTCGCAGCTCGCGCAGGGGCGGACCGTGCCGGAGGCGGTGACGACGGCCAAGCGGTACGTCACCGGGGCGATCGCGGCCGGGTTCCCCCTGGGCGGGGGCATCGGGCCGGTGAACCACGGCTGGGAGCTCACCCGGCGGGCGGGGACACCCGGGGCCTGAGGCCCGTCGGGGAGCGGGGCGCGCTCGCGTCGTCCGACACGGCTGTCGTCAGGTACGTCCGGTACGGCTGTCGTCAAGTACATCCGGTACGGCTGTCGCCAGGTACAGCAGAAAGCCGGTCCACTTGAGGTGGACCGGCTTTGTGCAGCGAACCGGCAGTGGCCGCGCGCTCAGCTGAGCGTCAGCGCGAGACCTTGCCGGCCTTGATGCACGAGGTGCAAGCGTTCACGCGCTTCGGCGTCCCGCCCACCACGGTACGCACACGCTGGATGTTCGGGTTCCAGCGACGGGACGTACGGCGGTGCGAGTGCGAGATGTTGTTGCCGAAGCCCGGCCCCTTGCCGCAGACGTCGCAGTTGGCAGCCACGGGTCACTCCAAAGACTTCAGATGCACTTACGGTTGATCCCGGCATGCCGGGATCGAGATCGAAGGGATCAGAGATCTGAGTGGCGCTGCCAGGGGGAGAGCCCGATCGGGATCGAGCAACCGGAGCAGCATACAACGACTGCGCCAGTGCAACGAAACTACCACGGCTGACCATGGCTCCGTTCCCGGCCCTCTTCCGGTGGACACCCGCCCACGGTCTACGCTGCGTCCCAGTCCAGCAGCTCAAGGAGGCGCAGGTGCCGCAGGTGCCGCAGACATTCTTCGATGCTCTCGCGGTGCGCACCTGGTGCGGTCTGGCGCTGCGTGCGCTGGGACGGGACCGCGAGGAGATCGACGCGATCAACGTCTATCCCGTCGCGGACGGGGACACCGGCACCAACCTGTACCTGACCGTCGAGTCGGCGGCGACCGCCGTCGAGGCCGTGTTCGCCGGGCACGAGGCCGGCTCGGCGGCCGCCGGGAAGCCGTCCCTCGCCGACGCCGCCCGCGCGATGGCGCACGGCGCGCTCATAGGCGCGCGCGGGAACTCCGGGACGATCCTCGCGCAGCTGCTGCGCGGCATGGCCCAGGTGCTCGCCGAGGGTGAGCCCCCTCACACGGACGCGGCGGGCCTGCGGCTGGCCCTGCGGCACGCCTCCGACTCCGCCCGGCGGGCCGTGGCCCACCCGGTCGAGGGCACCGTCCTGTCGGTGGCCTCGGCCGCCGCCGACGCGGCGGGCGGGGCCGAGGGCGACTGCGGGACGGTGGCCAGGGCGGCCCACCGGGGGGCGTGCGCGGCGCTCGCCGCGACCCCGGGCCAGCTGGCCGTCCTGAAACGTGCCGGGGTCGTCGACGCGGGCGGCCGGGGGCTGGTGACGGTGCTCGCGGCGCTGGTGGAGACGCTGACCGGGGAGAGGCCAAGGAACTTCACCGCCACCACCTCCACCGCCGCCACCACCTCCATCCCCGCCGCCGCCGGGCACGCGCGCGTGGCGCCCGGAGACGCGGAGCCCGCCGGGAGCGACGGCTGCGCGGAGCCCGCCGGGAGCGACGGCTGCGCCGAGGCCGCCGGCGGCGACGGCCCCGCCTTCGAGGTCATCTACCTCCTGGAGGCGCCCGACGCGGCCGTGGACCGGCTGCGGGAACGGCTCGACGCGCTCGGGGACTCGCTCGTCGTGGTCGGCGGCGACGGACTGTGGAACGTCCATGTGCACGTCGACGACGCCGGCGCCGCCGTGGAGGCGGGCGTCGAGGCCGGCCGGCCCCACCGCATCCGCATCACGCACTTCGGCGCCGGCGACGCGCACACCCGCGGCGGCGACCGCCCGGCCCGCGACCGCGCCGAGCGGGCGGTCGTCGCCGTCGTCCCCGGCGAGGGCCTGGCCGGGCTGTACGCCGAGGCCGGCGCGACCACGGTCCTCGCCCGGCCCGGAGAGCCGCCCGCGAGCGGTGAACTCGTCGAGGCCGTACGGCGCGCCCACGCGCGCGAGGTCGTGCTGCTGCCCAACGACCCCGACCTGCGCCACACCGCGGCCGCCGCGGCCGAGCAGGTCCGCTCGGAGGGCGTCCGGGTGGCCCTCATCCCGACCCGGTCCGCGGTCCAGGGGATCGCCGCGCTCGCCGTGCACGAGCCGGACCGCCGCTTCGACGAGGACGTCGTGTCGATGACCTCGGCGGCCGGCGCCACCCGCCACGCCGAGGTCGCCGTCGCCGAGCGCCAGTCGTGGACCATGGCCGGCATCTGCCAGGCCGGCGACGTCCTCGGACTCGTCGACGGCGACGTGGCCGTCATCGGCGCCGACGTCACGGCCATCGCCGAGACCGTCCTGGACCGCATGCTGGCAGCGGGCGGGGAGCTCGTCACCCTGGTGCTCGGCGACGAGGCCCCCGAGGGCATCGCCGAGCACCTGCGCACGCGGGTGCGGGAGAGGTACCTCGCCGTCGACACGGTGGTGTACCGCGGCGGACGGCAGGGCGCGCCCCTGCTGATCGGCGTCGAGTAGCGACGGCCCCGTTCAGCCCGTCGCCTGCTCCTCCACCACCTGCAGCAACTGCTCCGCCTCCGCCCGCCGCGCCCGTACGGTCTCGTCGGCCCCGCCACCGGCGTCCGCGGCGTCCGCGTACGCCCGGAGCACCGCACGCGCGCGTGCCGCGGCCTGCGCCGGACGGCCCAGGTCGGTCTCCAGCCAGCCCGCGGCCAGCTCGGCGCCGGTGCGGGCGTGCGGCGGGGTCCCGTCGCCCAGGGAGACGAACACCGCGACCGCCTTCGCCATCTGCCCCAGGGCCTCCTCCAGCGTGGCCCGGATGGAGTCGTCGTCGGCGTCCTCCGCCGCCGAGCGGGCGAGCAGGTCCCCGAACTGGCGGTGCGTGTGGCCGAGTTCGTCGACGAGCCGCAGGCGGGCCTCCTCGTCCTCCGTGTCGCCCAGCGCGTCCGCGCACTCCTCGACGGCGGCCGTCATCAGCGCCCGCGCCGCGTCCGGACCGTCCTCCGTGCGCAGCGCCAGCCACGCGCGGGCGCGCAGCGAGCGGACCAGGCCGTGGACGTTGCCGACGGACCGCCACAGTTCGCCCGCGCGCGCGTAGGCCCGGTCCGCGTCGGCGGGCAGGCCCGCCTGGCCGAGGGACTCGGCGGCCAGGTGCGCCAGCGTGGCGTGGTCGTGCTGCTCGGGCCAGTGCCGGGCGGTCTCGGCGGCCTGGAGCCGGCGTTCGGCGGCGGCCCGGTGCTCGCCGAGCTCGCTCAGACAGTCCCCGAGCCACCACTGCGTCTGGACGACGACCCCGTCGCCGTGCGTGTCGGCCCGCAGATCGGCCAGCGCCGACTCCAGCACCTCGGCCGCCTCCGCCCAGCGGCCCTGCCGCACGAGCAGCCCGCCCAACTGGTGCCGCGCCCACGCGCCGAGCGTCGGGCCCTCGCCCGCCGCGTCGGCCCAGTGCGCCGCCTCCAGGGCGTGCTCCGCGGCCTCCCCGCCCCGTCCCCGGCCGCAGACGACCTCGGCGAGCTGGAGGTGCAGCTGGGCCCGCCCGACCGGCTCCAGATGGGTGCCGCCGTGCTCCAGGGCGGCCCGCAGCGCCCGCTCCGCCTCCACCAGGTCGCCCAACTGGTGCGCGAGCCCGGCCAGCCGGGCCTCGTACTCCACGGCGAACCACGGCAGCCCCGCCGCGACGAACTCCGCCGCCGCCCCGGCGAACAGCTCCGCACCCCGCTCGGCGTCCCCCGAGCGCGCCGCCAGCTCCGCGAGCATCGCGTGCCCCTCGGCGACCCGCGCGGCGAGCCGTACGTCGTCCCCGGCCCGTCCCTCGACGAGCGCCAGCACCTCCCGTACGGCCGCCTCGGCCTCGGTCCGCACCCGCTCCGGCAGGGGCCCCTCGGCCTCCTGGACGCGGCGCATCAGGATCCGGGCACGGCCCATGAGGACGCCCGCCGCCTGCGGTACGCCCGTGCCGCCCTCGGCGTACAGCGCCAGGACCCGGTCGTAGGGTCCGGCGACCGCCTCGACCGCCGCGTCGACGTCCCCGGCGAGCGCGCGGACGTACGCGGCACGCGCGTGTGCCGCCAGGGCCTCCCCGGGATCGCCCGCCTCCTCGTACAGCTCCGCCGCCCGCTCGAACGTCTCGGCGCCCCGCGGGCCGAGCCCCATCGCCTCGTGGTCGGCGATCTCCGCGCGGTCGCGCGCGTCCAGCTCCGCCCCCTCGGCGGCGCGCGCCACCGCCGCCCACGCCTCCACGGCGTGCGGCAGCAGGCCGTCCGACAGCCGCCGCGCCTCGGCGAGCAGACCGGGCAGACCGGGCGGGCCGGTCTCCCCGGCGGGTCCGGCCGCGCGCTCCGCGCCGGCCGGGGCCCCGGGCCCGTCCGGCGCCGCCGCGCGCACCGCCCGCACCCCCAGCGGCAGCCGCTGGGCCAGCGGCCGCTGTGCCATCCGTGCGCGGGCCCGCTCACTCACGTACGACGTGCCGTTGCGGTCGTCGAAACGCGCGGCCAGCGCCAGGGCCTCCCCGCGCGCGTGGGCGGCGAGACCGCTCGCGGTCCACGTCCGCCCGGCCGGCCCGGGCACCCGCTGGTCACCGAGGCCGAGACCGCACAGCCGCTCCATGAGCAGCGCGACCACGCTCAGGAACTCCAGCCTGCTGCGCGGATGCCCCTCGTCCGTGAAGTACGCCGGCCGCTCCGCCAGCAGCTCCAGGCCCCGCGCCTCGTTGCCGGTCAGCGCGCAGAACTCCACGTGGTCGGCGTACGCGCCGCGCATGCTCTCCATGGCCCGCACCAGCCGGAAGCCGCGCAGATGGTGGGCGCGCGCCTCCTCCAGCCGGCCCAGCCGCAACAGCGGCACCAAGGACGACGCGAGCACGGTGTGCGGCTCGTGCGCGCAGCTGTAGACGCCCTCCAGGACCGGCGCCCACAGCTGAAGGGCCTCCGCGTCCCGGCCCCGCTCCGCCTGCCACCAGCCCTGGCCGTGCAGCTCGCACGCGTGGCAGTCGGCCATGGTGTCGCGGTCCGCGGCCAGCCAGGCGGCGAACGCCCGCTCGGCCCGCTCGACGTCCCCCACGTGCGCGGCCACGCTGAACTCGGCGCCGCGCACCGCCCGCTCCGAGTGCCCGGCGAGCCGGTAGCGGTGCTCCATCTCGCCCAGCCACTTCTCCACGGACGCCAGCGGGACGTGCGGCTGGTCGAGCATGCCGGCCGACACCCACTTGAAGACCCAGTGCAGCGAGTGCGTCTCGTACTCGTCGAAGTCCTCCGGCCGCTCGTCCCACATGCGCAGCAGCCGCGCGAACGGGACGAACATCTTGTCCTTCTCGGAGCTGTAGTTGTAGACCTTCAGCTGGTGCCCGAGCGCCTCGATCACGGCGAGCGGGACGTTCAGCCTCTCGGCCTCCGCGAGCAGCTGTTCCGCGCGCGCGTTGCGGGCCGGGCCCTCGGGCTGCTCGGAGTTCTCCGCCATCGCCCGGCGGAGCGCGTCGAAGTCCGTGATCCCCGTCATCAGTGGCCGTCCTCCCCTTGTGCGGAGCCCCCCGGTGCGGAGCCCTCGTGCGTGGCCCACTCCAGGAGGCCGATGAACGCGCGGTTCAACAGCGCGGAGTCGGCCGGCCTGAGCGGCCGCTGCGCCATCAGCAGCGCCTGTCCGTACAGCGACTCCGTCGCGGTGCCGATCAGCTCCGCGTCACGCAGGGAACTGATCCGGCGGATCAGCGGGTTGAGGTGGTTGAGCACCAGACGCGCGCGCGGGGCGCTGCCGCGCAGCGACCCCAGGATGCCCGCCCACAGGTCGTCGGCCCCCGCCTCCGCCTCCGCCCGCGCCTGCTCGTGCCGTGCCGCCCGGTCGTCCAGGTGCAGCGCCGGCACGGACAGGGGGTGGAAGGCGCGCAGGACGACGTCGCAGCCCAGCGGGTCGAGCCGCGCCCGCGCGGCCGCCAGGAAGCCGGAGAGCGCGAGCTCCTCCGCGGGGTCCACGGCGTCCAGGTGCGCGGTCACCGTGTCCGCGTCCAGCTCGGCGACCACGGTGCCCGGCCGCACCGACGGCAGCGCCTCGACCAGCTCGCTGTCGTAGGTGTAACCGCCGTTGACCACCCCGACGCCCTGCGCCGACGCGATCGGCGCGACCTGGCGGTACTCCTCCACGGTCCGTGTGAAGTGCACCACCGGGTGCCGCTGCGCGAACTCCTCCAGGGACAGCCGTCCGTCGGTCGTCTCGAACGGCAGCCACGGCAGCATCGTGCGCAGCATCTCCCCGTCGTGCCGCGCCAGGGACTTCACCCCCAGGTGGTGCACGGCCAGGAAGGCCGCGAGCCGCTCCGGGTCACCGGCGGCCAGGCCCGTCAGCCAGGACCTGATCCGCTCCCCCAGCGCCTCCCGCACGGCCGCCAGCGTCTCGTCCTCGTACAGGGACTCGCGCGAGGCCGTGGGCCGCAGACTGTCGGTGTCCAGCACGCAGCGCACGAAGAACGCCCAGTCGGGCAGCAGCTGTTCGGCCCGCTCGGTCAGCAGCATGCCCTTCAGGTGCACACGGTGGCCCGCCCGCTGCGCCGGACTGACCGCGGCCGGCAGCACGTACGCCACCCCGCGGATCCCCGCCAGCGGCACGTTCAGCTCGATCGAGTCCAGCGGTGCAAAACCGAACAGCTCGTGGCAGTGCCGGGCCAGCGCCGCCCGCCGGCCGGCCGGGGAGGGGTACGGCCGGTCCCAGGGCGCCGGCAGGTCGGTGACCGCCTCCTCGCCCACCCGGACGTCGTACGGCAGCAGCGAGCCGAAGTCCCGGGCCAGTTGCAGGACCCGCCGCTCGGTGAGCCACTCCCCGGCACCCGCCCGCGCCGTCAGGTGCACGGTGGTGCCCGGCTCGGGGCGCTCCTCGTCGGGCAGCGTCCGCACGGTGTACGACCCGTCGTCCCGGGCCGTCCACTCCACCGGCGGCGCGTCCGGCGTGCGCGCGCTGCGGCTGACCACCCGGATCCGCTCGGCGACCACGAAACACGCCAGGAGTCCGATGCCGAACTGCCCGAGGAAGTCGGAGCGGGCCTCCTGCACCCCCTCGGCCCGCTTGGAGCTGCGCCCGATGGTGGCCAGCAGGCTGTGCACGTCGGCCTCGGTGAGACCGACACCGGAGTCCTCCACCCGCAGCCGGTCACCCGACGCGAACAGCCGCACCCGCGCCGGCGCGCCGGGCTCCTCGGCCCGCCGGGCGGTGATCGCGTCCACCGCGTTCTGGAGCAGTTCGCGCAGGTAGACCCTGGGACTGGAGTAGAGGTGATGGGAGAGCAGGTCCACCAGACCACGCAGGTCGACCTGGAACGTATGAGGAGACGGTGATGCCTGGGATGACTGTGAGGTCTGGGAGTCCATCGCGTCAGCGCCGCGGGGTGGGGGAGGGTCGACGGCGCGGGGTCGGGCGGTCCCGGTGGGGCGGTGACCGCGGAGATGGCCGGAGCGCGCCATCCTAGAGCCCCAACGAGCCGTCTGACCAGGGGTTTCAAGCCACGTATACGGCGATGTCAGTGGTGTGGTGTGCAATGGATCCCGTGCCCGCACTCGAAGAACCACTGAAAAGCGTGCTCGGCCCACCCACCGCGAAGGTGATGGCCGAGCACCTCGGCCTGCACACCGTCGGCGACCTCCTGCACCACTACCCGCGCAGATACGAGGAGCGGGGCCAGCTCACCCACCTCGCCGACCTCCCCATGGACGAGCACGTCACGGTGGTCGCCCAGGTCGCCGACGCCCGCCTGCACACCTTCGCCTCAGCCAAGGCCCCCCGCGGCAAGGGCCAGCGGCTCGAGGTCACCATCACGGACGGCAGCGGCCGCCTCCAGCTGGTCTTCTTCGGCAACGGCGTCCACAAGCCCCACAAGGAGCTCCTGCCGGGCACCCGCGCGCTGTTCGCGGGCAAGGTCTCCGTCTTCAACCGCCGCCTCCAACTCGCCCACCCGGCCTACGAGCTGCTGCGCGACTCGGGGGACGGGGTCGCCGGCGACGCCGTCGAGAGCTGGGCGGGCGCCCTCATCCCGATCTACCCCGCCACCGCCAAACTGGAGTCCTGGAAGATCGGCAAGGCGGTCCAGACGGTCCTGCCCAGCGCCCAGGAGGCCCTCGACCCCCTCCCCGGAACCCTCCGCGAGGGCCGCGGCCTGGTCTCCCTCCCCGAGGCACTCCTCAAGATCCACCGCCCGCACACCAAAGCCGACATCGACGACGCCCGCGCCCGGCTGAAATGGGACGAGGCATTCGTCCTCCAGGTCGCCCTCGCCCGCCGCCGCCACGCCGACGGCCAACTCCCCGCGGTCCCGCGCAGACCCCGCCCCGACGGCCTCCTCACCGCCTTCGACGACCGCCTCCCCTTCACCCTCACCGAGGGCCAGCGGAAGGTGTCCAAGGAGATCTTCGACGACCTGGCGACGGAGCATCCGATGCACCGGCTGCTGCAGGGGGAGGTCGGATCGGGGAAGACCATGGTCGCCCTCCGCGCCATGCTCGCCGTCGTCGACGCCGGCGGACAGGCCGCCATGCTGGCCCCCACCGAGGTCCTCGCCCAGCAACACCACCGCTCCGTCGTGGAGATGATGGGCGACCTGGCCGAGGGCGGCATGCTGGGCGGCACCGAGCACGCCACCAAGGTGGTGCTGCTCACCGGGTCGATGGGCGCGGCCGCGCGCCGGCAGGCGCTGCTCGACCTCGTCACCGGCGAGGCCGGCATCGTCATCGGCACCCACGCGCTGATCGAGGACAAGGTCGCCTTCCACGACCTGGGCCTGGTCGTCGTCGACGAACAGCACCGCTTCGGCGTCGAGCAGCGCGACGCCCTGCGCGGCAAGGGCAAGCAGCCCCCGCACCTGCTCGTCATGACCGCCACGCCCATCCCGCGCACGGTCGCCATGACCGTCTTCGGCGACCTGGAGACCTCCGTCCTCGACCAGCTCCCGGCCGGCCGTTCCCCCATCGCCAGCCATGTCGTCCCCGCCGCCGACAAGCCCCACTTCCTCTCCCGCGCCTGGGAGCGGGTCCGCGAGGAGGTGGCGGGCGGCCATCAGGCATACGTCGTCTGCCCGCGCATCGGCGACGAGGAGGACGACCCGCGCAAGTCCAGGAAGAAGCCGGCGGAGGACGAGGACGGCAAGCGTCCGCCGCTCGCCGTTCTCGACGTGGCCGACCAGCTCGCCAAGGGCCCCCTCCAGGGCCTGCGGATCGAGGTCCTGCACGGCAGGATGCCCCCCGACGACAAGGACGCCGTCATGCGCCGCTTCGCCGCGGGCGACACCGACGTCCTCGTCGCCACCACCGTCATCGAGGTCGGCGTCAACGTCCCGAACGCCACCGCGATGGTGATCATGGACGCCGACCGGTTCGGCGTCTCCCAGCTCCACCAGCTGCGCGGCCGCGTCGGGCGCGGCTCGGCGCCCGGCCTGTGCCTGCTGGTCACCGAGGCGCCGGAGGCCGCCGACGCCCGGCGCCGGCTCGACGCGGTCGCCTCCACCCTCGACGGCTTCGAGCTCTCCCGCATCGACCTCGAACAGCGCCGTGAGGGCGACGTCCTCGGCCAGGCCCAGTCCGGCGCCCGCTCCAGCCTGCGCGTCCTCGCCGTCATCGAGGACGAGGAGGTCATCGCCGAGGCCCGCCAGGAGGCCACGGCGGTCGTCGCGGCCGACCCGGAGCTCACCGGCCTCCCGGGCCTGCGCACCGCCCTGGCCGCGCTGCTGGACGAGGAGAGGGAGCAGTACCTGGAGAAGGGCTGAGAGACTGGGACAGGTCACCGCTCGGGCACCCGTCCGAGCCGTTCGAGCACACCGAGAAGGACCCGAGATGACCCGCGTGATCGCCGGCGCAGCCGGCGGACGCCGCCTGGCCGTCCCGCCAGGGACCGGCACCCGCCCCACCTCCGACCGCGCACGCGAGGGTCTCCTCTCCACCTGGCAGTCCCTCCTCGGCGGCCCCCTGGACGGCGAACGCGTCCTCGACCTGTACGCCGGCTCGGGCGCCGTCGGCCTGGAGGCGCTCTCCCGCGGCGCCGGACACGTCCTGCTGGTGGAGGCCGACGCCCGCGCCGTCCGCACCGTCCGGGAGAACGTCCGCACCCTCGGTCTGCCCGGCGCCGAGGTCCGGGCGGGCAAGGCCCGGCAGATCATCCAGACGCCCCCGCCCGCCCCGTACGACCTGGTCTTCCTCGACCCCCCGTACGCCGTCTCCGACGAGGATCTTCGGGAGATTCTGCTCACACTCCGCACGGAGGGGTGGCTCGCGCCGGAAGCTCTCGTCACCGTGGAGCGCAGCACCAGAGGCGGCACCTTCGACTGGCCGGACGGCTTCGAGGAGATCCGGTCCCGTCGCTACGGCGAGGGAACGTTTTGGTACGGTCGCGCCGCCTCTACGTGCGAAGACGCACGATGACCGGACCGGAGAGCGAGGGATCACAAGTGCGCCGCGCCGTCTGTCCCGGGTCGTTCGACCCGATCACCAACGGACACCTCGACATCATCTCCCGCGCCTCCCGCCTCTATGACGAGGTCTACGTCGCGGTGATGATCAACAAGGCCAAGAAGGGCCTGTTCGAGATCGACGAACGGATCGACCTGATCCGCGAGGTGACCTCCGAGTACGCGAACGTCCGCGTCGAGGCCTTCCACGGCCTCCTCGTCGACTTCTGCAAGGAGCGCGAGATCCCGGCCATCGTCAAGGGCCTGCGCGCGGTCAGCGACTTCGACTACGAGTTGCAGATGGCCCAGATGAACAACGGCCTCTCGGGCGTCGAGACGCTCTTCGTGCCCACCAACCCCACCTACAGCTTCCTCTCCTCCTCTCTGGTCAAGGAGGTCGCCACCTGGGGCGGCGACGTCTCCCACCTGGTGCCCCCAGTGGTTCTGGAGGCCCTCGACAAGCGCCTGCGCGCCAACTGATGGGGCTACAGTCGTCCCGTCCGTCTCCAACACAGCTGTAGAGAGTGGCGAGCAACCGGTGGACGTGCAGAAGAAGCTCGACGAGATCGTCACGGCGGTCTCCAGCGCCCGATCCATGCCGATGTCGGCCTCGTGCGTGGTCAACCGCGCGGAACTGCTCGCCCTGCTGGAGGAGGTGCGCGCGGCCCTGCCCGACTCCCTCGCCGAGGCCCGGGATCTGATCGGCGGCCGCGAGCAGATGGTCGAGCAGGCCCGCCAGGAGGCCGAGCGGATCATCGAGACCGCGCACGCCGAACGCGGCTCCCTGATCTCCGACACCGAGATCGCCCGCCGCTCCCAGGCCGAGGCCGACCGCATCCTCGCCGAGGCCCGCACTGAGGCCGAGGAGGTCCGCGCCGAGGCCGACGACTACGTCGATTCCAAGCTCGCCAACTTCGAGGTCGTCCTCACCAAGACGCTGGGCTCCGTCGGCCGCGGCCGCGAGAAGCTCCTCGGCACGGGCTCCGGCGTCGACGAGAACGGCTACGAGGACGAGGACGCCCCCGAGCGCAGCCACGACCCCGAGACCCTGCGCCGCGACGCCGACGCCTACGTCGACACCAAGCTGGGCGCCTTCGAGGCGGTCCTGGCCAAGACCCTGGAGGCCGTCGGCCGCGGCCGCCAGAAGCTGCACGGCCGGATCGCCACCGACGACCTCGGCGCCCTCGCCGACGACACCACGACCTTCCAGCACTCCTCCGACGCGGACTACCTCGCCGACCTGGCCGCCCTCGCCGAACAGGACACCCCGGCCGAGCAGCCCGCGCAGCACCAGCAGCGGTACGACCAGCAGGACGTCCAGCCCCAGCCCGCGTACGGCTACCAGCAGCAGGACCTTTACGCCGGCGGCTACCAGCAGCAGACCTACGGCGGTCAGCAGGACCCCTACGGCTATCCGCAGGCCGATCCGTACGCCCCCGCCCCCGGCTACGCCGCGGCGGGAGGCGCCCCCTACCAGGGCTACGACGCCCAGCAGGCGCCGTACGACCCGAACCAGGCCGCTCAGCAGCCCGCGCACATCCCGCAGCAGCAGGACGCGCACATCCCGCGGCAGGACGCCCAGGCGTACACCCTCGACGAGACCAGCCTCTTCGACACGAGCATGATCAGCGCCGAGCAGCTGCGCGCCTACGAACAGGGCCGCGGACTGTGACGGCGGGGGCGGCGGACACCGGATTGGGCTGGGAGCGAAAGCTCCAGTATCCTGGCTCTTCGGTCGCGTGTGCGCTTCGCTGACTTCGCAGACGTCCGCGATCACCGCTGCCCGGAACACCGGAAGGCAGCACCCTCGTCAGCTCGGAAGATCGAAAGCAGGAATGGCACCCAACGCCCGCCTCGACCACCGCAACCCCCTCGTGTTCGACACGCACGAGCTGGGTCGGCGGCCAGGTGCGCTGCAGCGCCTGACCCGTACGATCGACGCCCCCCGGGACCTCGGTATCCAGGGAGTCATCGGAGTGCCGGAAGGCGCCCCGGTGGAGCTGGAGCTCCGCCTCGAGTCGGTCATGGAAGGGGTGCTCGTCACGGGCACCGCCCGTGCACGGGCCGAGGGGGAGTGCGTAAGGTGTCTGGAGCCGCTGGAGCTCACGCTCGAAGCGGACTTCCAGGAGATGTTCTCGTACCCTGACGCCGACGACCGGGGCCGCGTGAAGGCGGAACCGGCCGACGACGCCGAGGAAGACGAGGACAGGCTCTTTCTCGAGGACGGCATGTTCGACCTCGAGCCCGTGCTGCGTGATGCGGTGGTGCTCGCACTGCCGATGCAGCCGGTGTGCCAGGACGACTGCCCCGGCCTGTGCTCCGAGTGCGGAGCACGGCTCGCGGACGACCCGGACCACCACCATGACGCCGTCGACATCCGTTGGGCGGCATTGCAGGGACTCGCCGGTTCACTCGAAGACGGCGAGAAGGACGAGATGAGCGGCGGCGCGCTTCCTTCAGCGCACGCCGACGAGAAGCAGGAGAAGTAGCCGTGGCTGTTCCGAAGCGGAAGATGTCGCGCAGCAACACGCGCCACCGCCGGTCGCAGTGGAAGGCTGCGGTCCCCACCCTGGTTGCGTGCGAGCGCTGCCACGAGCCCAAGCAGCAGCACATCGCGTGCCCGTCGTGCGGCACCTACAACAAGCGCCAGGTCCTCGAGGTCTGAGCGGCTGGTGAGAGGCTTCATGTCTGACGCCAAGGCGGACTCGACCGCCAGGAAAAAGGCGGACAACACGGCCTCGTCCCACACGCTTCTGGAAGGGCGGCTCGGCTACCACGTCGAGTCCGCCCTTCTGGTGCGTGCGCTGACCCACCGCTCCTACGCGTACGAGAACGGCGGTCTGCCGACGAACGAACGGCTGGAGTTCCTCGGGGACTCCGTGCTCGGCCTCGTCGTCACGGACACGCTGTACCGCACCCACCCCGACCTGCCCGAGGGCCAACTGGCCAAGCTGCGGGCCGCGGTGGTCAACTCACGTGCGCTGGCGGAGGTCGGTCGCGGCCTCGACCTGGGCTCCTTCATCCGGCTGGGCCGCGGTGAAGAGGGCACGGGCGGCCGGGACAAGGCGTCCATCCTCGCCGACACCCTGGAAGCGGTGATCGGCGCGGTCTATCTCGACCAGGGCCTCGACGCGGCCTCCGAACTGGTGCACCGCCTGTTCGACCCGCTGATCGAGAAGTCCTCCAACCTCGGTGCCGGCCTGGACTGGAAGACCAGCCTCCAGGAGCTCACCGCGACCGAAGGGCTCGGCGTGCCCGAGTACCTGGTCACGGAGACCGGTCCCGACCACGAGAAGACCTTCACTGCTGCTGCCCGCGTCGGAGGCGTCTCGTACGGCACCGGCACCGGCCGCAGCAAGAAGGAGGCGGAGCAGCAGGCCGCCGAGTCCGCGTGGCGGTCCATCCGGGCCGCGGCGGACGAGCGGGCCGAGGAGGCCGCCGGCCTCCGGGCCGTCGACGGCAGCGCGGGCACCGAGTCCGCCTCCGCCTGAGCCGCGGGCCCGCCCGCGGCGCACCGACGTACAGCGCGACCGAGCGCCCGCCCCGCTCCGGGGTGGGCGCTCGGCTCGTGCGGAGCACCACTCGTACAGAGGGAATGACAGGGAGACCATGCCCGAGCTGCCCGAGGTCGAGGTCGTCCGGCGCGGCCTGGAGCGGTGGGTCGCCCACCGCACGGTCGCCGAGACCGAGGTGCTGCACCCGCGCGCCGTACGCCGTCACCTCGCCGGCGCCGACGACTTCGCGCACCGCCTCAAGGGCCACCGCGTCGGCGTGCCGAGCCGTCGCGGCAAGTACCTCTGGCTGCCGCTGGAGGACACCGCCCAGGCGATCCTCGCCCACCTGGGGATGAGCGGTCAGCTCCTGGTGCAGCCGCAGGGTTCGCCCGACGAGAAGCATCTGCGCGTCCGGGTCCGCTTCGCCGACGCGTCCGCCACCGAGCTCCGCTTCGTCGACCAGCGCACCTTCGGCGGGCTGTCGCTGCACGACACCACACCGGACGGCCTGCCCGACGTCATCTCGCACATCGCCCGCGACCCCCTCGACCCGCTGTTCGACGAGGAGGCGTTCCACCGGGCGCTGCGCCGGAAACGGACGACGATCAAGCGGGCGCTGCTCGACCAGTCCCTGATCAGCGGAGTCGGCAACATCTACGCGGACGAGGCCCTGTGGCGCACCCGCCTCCACTACGACCGTCCGACCACGACCCTCACCCGTCCCCGCACGACCGAACTCCTCGGACACGTCCGGGACGTGATGAACGCCGCCCTCGCCGTCGGCGGCACCAGCTTCGACAGCCTGTACGTCAACGTCAACGGCGAGTCGGGCTACTTCGACCGGTCGCTGGACGCCTACGGGCGCGAGGGCCTGCCCTGCAAGCGCTGCGGCACACCGATGCGCCGGCGCCCGTGGATGAACCGGTCCAGCTACTTCTGCCCGAAGTGTCAGAGGCCGCCGCGCGTCCCGTCGTAGCGCGCCCGGGCCGCGAGGACGTCGTCCATACGGCCCTCCACCAGGCGGATCAGCCCCAGCAGCCGCTCGGTGACCTCATGGCCCAGCGGGGTGAGCTCGTAGTCCACGCGGGGCGGGTTGGTCGGCTGGGCCTCGCGGTGCACCAGGCCGTCGCGCTCCAGCGCGTGCAGCGTCTGGGAGAGCATCTTCTCGCTCACGCCGTCGACCCGGCGGCGCAGCTGGTTGAAGCGCAGGGAGCCCTCGTGCAGCGCTCCCAGGGTGAGCGCGCCCCAGCGTCCGGTGACGTGCTCCAGCGTGCCGCGCGAGGGGCAGGCCCTGGCGAACACGTCGTACGGGAGGTCCTGCTCCTCCGTGCGCTCCTGGGTGCGGGTCATGGCACCAGCGTACGTGAGGGCAGCGCTGGCCAACAGATTGCGCTTACGAGGGGTTAGTGGCGCGTGTGCGGTGCCGAGGCGTGCGCGGGGTCGCGCGGAGCGTCGCGCAGGGCGGGGGCGGTGGGGTCAGTAGCCGAAGTCCTGGGTCCACCAGGGGCCGCCGGACCCGAAGTGGACGCCCACGCCCAGCGTGGTGAAGTCGCAGTTCAGTATGTTGGCGCGGTGGCCGGGGCTGTTCATCCAGGCCTCCATCACCGCCGCGGCGTCGGCCTGGCCCCGGGCTATGTTCTCGCCGCCGAGGTCGGATATGCCGGCCTTCGCCGCCCTGTCCCACGGGGTCGCCCCGTCCGGGTCGGTGTGGTCGAAGAAGCCGCGCGCGGCCATGTCCTCGCTGAAGCTCTGGGCGAGGCCGGCCAGCGCGCTGTTCGCGGCGAGGGCGCTGCACCCGACCTTGGACCGCTCCTCATTGACGAGCTTCAGCACCTGCGCCGCCGCCTGCGCCTCCGCCGAGACCGTCACCGGGGCGCTGGTCTTCTCCGGCGCCTTCGAGGCCGTATTCGAGGGAGTCTCCCGCGCCGTCTTCTGCGGGGTCTGCCGCGGCTCCTTCGTCGGGGCGGCCTTCGACTGCCCGGCCGTCGGGGAGGCGCTCGGCGCCTTGGAGGCCGACGGAGTGGGCGACGCCGAACTCCGGGCCGAGGGCGACGTGGATGGTCCGGCGCCGCTGCCGGCCGACGCGCCGGCGCGGCCGGTCTCCAGGGAGCCGGACGCGCCGCCCTGCTCGGAGGCCGAGTTCGTCGGTGCGTCGGCGGCCCGCACCTTGTCGGCCGAGCCACCGCCGAACCGGTAGTCGTCGAGGCCGGGCACCGCCCCTGTGGCCACCGCGACCGTACCGAGGGCCACGGCCGCGGACACCCCGAGCAGGCCCGTACGGACCGGCGCACCGGCCCTCCTCCTACGGCGGCGCCCGGATCCCGCGCGCTCCGCGCCGTCGTGTCCCGGGCCGGACCGGCCCGGTGCGTCGCCCGGCGTGAACCCGTCCGAGGAGAGCACCGCGGTGTCGGTCGAGTCGGCCGGCACCCGCGTATGCGTGTCGTCCGTCGCGAAGAGGTACTCCTGGCTTCTGGCCACCGACTCGGCGTACGCCTCCGGGTTCAGGTACGGAGCGATCCCCGTCGTCGGGTGATCGCCGGTGTACCCGCCCTGCCGGGCGTGCCCCTCCGGGTGCGAGCCGTCCGTGTGGGTGACCCCCGTGGCGCGGCCCGTTGCGGCGCGGCCGGCGGCGGAGCGTCGGTGGCGTCCCATGTCCTGGCCTTCCTCGTCCAACTGGTCTGAGCGGTCCCCCCGCGGTCGACCCGACGCCCTGGGGCACAGGACTCCATCAGGACTCCATCAGGACTCCATATGGTCAACCCGACTCACTCGATCGAGTGAGTTTCATATGAGATTCATTGGGTGGGGACGGTACCGCATGGCGCTGGGGGAGGAAGTGTCCCCAGAGACATTGCCTGGTTAGGTTGCACCCATGAGCGAGGATGTAAGGCTGGTCGCCTGGGTGCGCGGACAGGTCCAGGGCGTGGGTTTCCGCTGGTTCACGCGGGCGAAGGCGCTGGAGATCGGCGGCGTGAGTGGTTTTGCTCTCAATCTGGCCGACGGGCGCGTCCAAGTGGTGGCCGAAGGGCCGCGCAAGAACGTCGAAGCGCTGCTCGACTGGCTCCAGAGTGACGACACGCCCGGGCGCGTGAACGGAGTCACCGAGATATGGGACACACCGCGCGGCGGTTACGACGGCTTCGCGATTCGCTGACGAACCGGCGCGGGGACACCCCGGAAAAGCGGAGGGACATGCCACCGGCACCTGCCCGAAGCAGAAAGGAGCAGGTGGTTGCCAAGAACCGCTTGCAGTGGCAGGCTCCGCACGCAAAGATGATCGCCACGCCCCGAGGGCCCCGCAGGAGTCGCAGCGCCGCCGTTCCCGGCCGCGTGCCCCAGGGTTGCCCGCCAATACGGGGCGTGATCGTGTTGACCGTCAAACTTTTTGGTGAGACGCTGAAAGCACCCCGCGCACCTAGCTGTTTGGCATGGATGAACGGCAGCACGAGCAAGATTCCTGCCAAACACCGCGGGTGCGAATCCCTCACGACCCACACCGCTTCGGTCGGTCACTCATTGTGGAGGACCATCCATCATGGCAAAGGCGCTTCTCGGTTACGTCGGCGGCTCCGACCCGCGACTCCTCGCCGAGATGCGACGGCTCCAGCAGCGCGTCCAGGACCTGGAAAACGAGCTCGGACGAATCCAGGCCGAGAACGACGCTCTGACGGCTGCCGCTTCTCACGACAGGTTCATGGAGAGCATCGACGCACACCAGGCGGAGCCTGCGCTCACCTGATCGCTGCCCGCTCCACAACAGCACACGCAGTGGTCGGGCGACTTTCTCAGCCGCGTCGGACCGCTTGGTTGACAGAAGTTGCAAGGGACGCTTCGGCGTCCCTTCTTTCTTTCCCCCGCGCATCCTTTCAGTCTCTTTAACGTGTGGTGTGCCCTGCGCGTTCACGGGTGAAACCGCGGGTTCATGGAGTGGGACATTCCCGGGCGGTAGAGTCCACCGCCGTGCACCTCAAGGCCCTGACCCTCCGCGGGTTCAAGTCGTTCGCCTCGGCCACCACACTCCGGTTCGAGCCGGGGATCACGTGCGTCGTCGGACCGAACGGCTCGGGCAAGTCCAACGTGGTGGACGCGCTCAGCTGGGTCATGGGCGAACAGGGCGCCAAGTCCCTGCGCGGCGGCAAGATGGAGGACGTCATCTTCGCCGGCACCACCGGGCGCCCCCCGCTGGGCCGCGCCGAGGTGTCCCTGACCATCGACAACTCCGACGGCGCCCTGCCCATCGAGTACGCCGAGGTCACCATCACGCGGATCATGTTCCGCAACGGCGGCAGCGAATACCAGATCAACGGCGACACCTGCCGTCTGCTGGACATCCAGGAACTGCTGAGCGACTCCGGCATCGGCCGCGAGATGCACGTCATCGTCGGCCAGGGCCAGCTCGACTCCGTCCTGCACGCCGACCCCATGGGCCGCCGCGCGTTCATCGAGGAGGCCGCGGGCGTCCTCAAGCACCGCAGACGCAAGGAGAAGGCGCTCAGGAAACTGGACGCGATGCAGGCCAACCTCGCGCGCGTGCAGGACCTGACGGACGAACTGCGGCGCCAGCTGAAGCCGCTCGGCCGGCAGGCAGCCGTCGCCCGCCGCGCCGCCGTCATCCAGGCCGACCTGCGCGACGCCCGCCTGAGACTGCTCGCCGACGATCTCGTACGGCTGCGGGAGGCCCTGCGGGCGGAGGTGGCCGACGAGGCCGCGCTGAAGGAGCGCAAGGACGCCGCCGAGCGGGAGCTGCGACAGGCCCTCCAGCGGGAGGCGCACCTGGAGGACGAGGTCCGCCGGCTGACGCCCCGGCTCCAGCGCGCCCAGCAGACCTGGTACGAGCTGTCCCAGCTCGCCGAACGGGTCCGCGGCACCGTCTCGCTGGCCGACGCGCGCGTGAAGAGCGCCACCTCCGCGCCCCCCGAGGAACGGCGCGGCCGCGACCCCGAGGACATGGAGCGCGAGGCCGCCCGCATCCGTGAGCAGGAGGCCGAGCTGGAAGCGGCGCTGGAGGCGGCGCAGCGGGCCCTGGAGGACACCGTCTCCCACCGCTGCGACCTGGAGCGCGAACTGGCCGCCGAGGAACGGCGCCTGAAGGACGCCGCCCGGGCCATCGCCGACCGCCGCGAGGGGCTCGCCCGGCTGCACGGCCAGGTCAACGCGGCCCGCTCCCGCGCCGCGTCCGCCCAGGCCGAGATCGGCCGCCTGGCCGCCGCCCGGGACGAGGCCCGGGAACGGGCCGTCGCCGCGCAGGAGGAGTACGAGGCCCTGAAGGCGGAGGTCGACGGCCTCGACGCCGACGACGCCGAGCTCACCGCACAGCACGAGGCGGCGAAGCGGCAGCTCGCCGAGGCGGAGGCCGCGCTGAGCGCCGCCCGCGAGGCGGCCACCGCCGCCGAACGCGGCCGCGCCGCGACCCAGGCCCGGCACGAGGCCCTCGCCCTGGGCCTGCGCCGCAAGGACGGCACGGGCGCGCTGCTCGGCGCACGGGACCGCCTCACCGGCCTGCTCGGCCCCGCCGCGGAACTCCTCACCGTCACCCCCGGCTACGAGGTCCCCCTCGCCGCGGCCCTCGGCGCCGCCGCCGACGCCCTCGCCGTGACCACCCCGTCCGCCGCCGCGGACGCCCTCCGCCTGCTGCGCAAGCAGGACGCGGGACGGGCGGCCCTGCTGCTGGCCACGGACGCACCGGACAGCACGGACACACCGGACAGCACGGCCACGGCGGGGGCCGCCGTGGCCGCCGATGCCACGGTCCCTCCGGTGAACACCACGGGCCCCGGCATCGCCACCGGCCCCGACACCACCACCGGCCTCGACACCGCCCCCGGCCCCGGCGCCCACTCCGGCGCCGCCGCCCGCCGCCCCGCCGCACCCCCCTTCGCCGCCGACCTCGTCCGCGCCCCGGCCGACCTCATGCCCGCCGTACGGTGGTTGCTGCGCGGGATCGTCGTCGTCGGGACGCTGGAGGACGCCGAGGACCTCGTGTACGCCCGGCCCGAGCTGACGGCCGTGACCGCGGAGGGCGACCTGCTGGGGGCGCACTTCGCGCAGGGCGGGTCCGCCGGGGCGCCGAGCCTGCTGGAGGTGCAGGCCTCCGTGGACGAGGCCGCCGCCGAGTTGGAGGAACTGGCGGTGCGGTGCGAGCAGTTGGCCGAGGCGCAGCGGGCGGCGGGGGAGCGGCGCGGGGAGTGCGCCGGGCGCGTCGAGGAGCTCGGGGAGCGCGGCCGGGCGGCCGAGCGGGAGAGGTCGGCGGTCGCCCAGCGGCTCGGGCGGCTCGCCGGGCAGGCCCGCGGTGCCGCCGGGGAGGCGGAGCGGTCCACCGCCGCGGCCGCCCGCGCGCAGGAGGCGCTCGACCGGGCCGTCGAGGAGGCCGAGGAACTGGCCGAGCGGCTGGCGGTCGCCGAGGAGATGCCCGGCGAGGAGGAGCCGGACACGTCGGTGCGCGACCGGCTCGCCGCCGACGGGGCCAATGCGCGGCAGACCGAGATGGAGGCCCGGCTCCAGGTCCGTACGCACGAGGAGCGGGTCAAGGGGCTCGCGGGGCGGGCCGACGCGCTGGACCGGGGCGCGCGGGCGGAACGCGAGGCACGCGCGCGCGCCGAGCGGCGGCGGGCGCGGCTGCGGCACGAGGCCGCGGTGGCGGAGGCCGTCGCCTCCGGCGCGCGGCAACTGCTCGCGCACGTCGAGGTCTCGCTCCACCGGGCCGACGCCGAACACGTCGCCGCCGAGGCCGCCAAGGCCCGGCGGGAGCAGGAGCTGGCCGCCGCCCGTGGTGCCGGGCGCGACCTCAAGGCCGAGCTCGACAAGTTGAAGGATTCAGTTCACCGGGGCGAGGTACTCGGCGCCGAGAAACGGCTGCGGATCGAGCAGCTGGAGACCAAGGCGCTGGAGGAACTGGGTGTCGAACCGGCCGGGCTGGTGTCCGAGTACGGACCGCAGCAACCGGTGCCGCCCTCGCCCCCCGCCGACGGCGAGCAGCTGCCGGACGATCCCGAGCATCCGCGCAACCGGCCCACCCCCTTCGTGCGGGCCGAGCAGGAGAAGCGGCTGAAGGCGGCGGAACGCGCCTACCAGCAGCTCGGCAAGGTGAACCCGCTCGCACTGGAGGAGTTCGCCGCGCTGGAGGAGCGCCACCAGTTCCTCAGCGAGCAGTTGGAAGACCTCAAGAAGACGCGCACCGACCTGCTCCAGGTGGTGAAGGAGGTCGACGAACGGGTCGAGCGGGTCTTCGCGGAGGCGTTCCGGGACACCGCCCGGGAGTTCGAGGGCGTGTTCAGCCGGCTCTTCCCCGGGGGTGAGGGACGGCTGGTGCTGACCGACCCGGACCACATGCTGACCACGGGCGTCGACGTCGAGGCCCGGCCGCCGGGCAAGAAGGTCAAGCGGCTCAGCCTGCTCTCGGGCGGAGAACGGTCGCTCACCGCGGTCGCGATGCTGGTGTCGATCTTCAAGGCGCGGCCCAGCCCGTTCTACGTGATGGACGAGGTCGAGGCCGCTCTCGACGACACCAACCTCCAGCGGCTCATCCGCATCATGCAGGAGCTCCAGGAGTCCTCGCAGCTGATCGTGATCACGCACCAGAAGCGCACGATGGAGGTCGCCGACGCGCTCTACGGCGTCTCCATGCAGGGCGACGGGGTGTCGAAGGTGATCTCCCAGCGGCTCCGCTAGGCCCCACCGCACGGGACCGTACGGGACCACCCGAGATCACCTCTTCAAGACTTGAACGCGCCGCCCCCACGCGTGCCGCTTTTCTCACACCCGCTCACCTATTGACTTCGAAACTTGAAGGCATACTCTCGGAAACGTTGCTTTCACCTTCAGGTATGACCTACCTAGAAGGGCAGACCCACACCGGCGGCGTTGCCGGTGGCCCGAGGAGTACACGTGACCAGCACAGCGCAGGCACCCAAGTCAGGAGCCGGGACGGCTCACCCCGATCATCTCGGGCATGTCATCTTCATCGCCGCGGCGGCCGCGATGGGAGGCTTCCTCTTCGGCTACGACAGCTCCGTGATCAACGGCGCCGTCGAGGCCATCCGCGACCGCTACGACGTCGGCTCCGCGGCCCTCGCCCAGGTCATCGCCATCGCCCTGATCGGCTGCGCCATCGGCGCCGCGACCGCCGGCCGCATAGCCGACCGCATCGGCCGCATCCGCTGCATGCAGATCGCCGCCGTCCTCTTCACCATCAGCGCCGTCGGCTCGGCCCTCCCCTTCGCCCTGTGGGACCTCGCCTTCTGGCGCGTCGTCGGCGGCTTCGCCATCGGCATGGCCTCGGTCATCGGCCCGGCCTACATCGCCGAGGTCGCCCCGCCCGCCTACCGCGGCCGCCTCGGCTCCTTCCAGCAGGCCGCGATCGTCGTCGGCATCGCGATCTCGCAGCTGGTCAACTGGGGTCTGCTGAACGCCGCCGGCGGCGACCAGCGCGGTGAGCTGATGGGCCTGGAGGCCTGGCAGGTCATGCTCGGCGTCATGGTCGTCCCGGCCGTCCTCTACGGCCTGCTCTCCTTCGCCATCCCCGAGTCCCCGCGCTTCCTGATCTCCGTCGGCAAGCACGAGCGGGCCCGCGAGATCCTCACCGAGGTCGAGGGCCGGGGCATCGACCTCGACGCGCGCGTCGCCGAGATCGAGCACGGCATGAAGAGCGAGCACAAGTCGAGCTTCAAGGACCTGCTCGGCGGCTCCTTCTTCTTCAAGCCGATCGTCTGGATCGGTATCGGCCTGTCGGTCTTCCAGCAGTTCGTCGGCA
This sequence comes from Streptomyces sp. NPDC059895, assembly GCF_042731035.1. NCBI lineage: Bacteria > Bacillati > Actinomycetota > Actinomycetes > Kitasatosporales > Streptomycetaceae > Streptomyces > Streptomyces sp. NPDC059895. Next base: position 2,070 of record NZ_JBHWKO010000020.1, on the reverse strand, counting down.
TCAACGTCGCGTTCTACTACTCCTCGACGCTGTGGCAGTCGGTCGGCGTCGACCCGACGGACTCGTTCTTCTACTCGTTCACGACGTCGATCATCAACATCGTCGGCACCGTGATCGCGATGATCTTCGTGGACCGCGTCGGCCGCAAGCCGCTCGCCCTCATCGGCTCCGTCGGCATGGTGATCGGCCTCGCGCTGGAGGCCTGGGCCTTCTCCTTCGACCTGGTCGACGGCAAGCTGCCGGCCACGCAGGGCTGGGTCGCGCTGATCGCCGCCCACGTGTTCGTCCTCTTCTTCGCCCTGTCCTGGGGTGTCGTCGTCTGGGTCTTCCTCGGCGAGATGTTCCCCAACAAGATCCGCGCCGCCGCCCTGGGCGTGGCCGCCGCCGCGCAGTGGATCGCCAACTGGGCCATCACCGCGAGCTTCCCGTCCCTGGCCGAGTGGAACCTCTCCGGCACCTACGTGATCTACACGGTCTTCGCCGCGCTCTCCATCCCGTTCGTCCTCAAGTACGTCAAGGAGACGAAGGGCAAGGCGCTGGAGGAGATGGGCTGACCGCCCCCCGAACCCGAGGAGACGGGGCCTCATCCCCGCTGCCCCCTCTCCTCGCCCCGTACGGCGTACCGCCCCGGCTCGTCACCCGAGCCGGGGCGGTACGCCGTACGCGCTTCACGTGCTCCGAGCGCCGTGCGCGCCGTCACGGAGCGGCCCGCCCCTCGCACCGCGCGCAAGCGGCACTTCCGGCTCCGGTAAGACACCCTCCCCGTGGAGCAGGGCTCCGCCGCGGGCAGGGATGGATACTGGACGGGTTATGGAAACCGTCATCCTTGCTGTAGTCATCGCCGTGCTCGTGCTCGGCGCGATCGGCGGGCTCATCGTCGGCAGCCGGCGCAGAAAGCCGCTGCCCCCGCCGCCGCCCGCCGCCCCCGACATCACCGCGCCTCCGGCCGAGCCGCATGTCGGCGACGAGGCCGAGACACCGCGCGACGAACCGCGCCGCACGATCGAGGAGGTGGACCTCCCGGGCGGCGGCGCTCCCACCGCCGTGGAGGAGCCTCCTGTCGTCGAGGCTCCCGGGATCGAGATCCCGGAGCCCACCGAGGGGCGCCTGATCCGCCTGCGCGCCCGCCTGTCCCGCTCCCAGAACGCCCTCGGCAAGGGCCTGCTCACGCTGCTGTCGCGCGAGCACCTCGACGAGGACACCTGGGAGGAGGTCGAGGACACCCTCCTCACCGCCGACGTCGGCGTCCTGCCCACCCAGGAACTGGTGGAGCGGCTGCGCGAGCGGGTGAAGGTGCTCGGCACCCGCACGCCCGAGGAACTGCGCGGCCTGCTGCGCGAGGAGCTCCTCAAGCTGGTCGGCACCGACGTCGACCGCACCGTGAAGACCGAGCCGGAGAACCGCAAGCCGGGCATCGTGATGGTCGTCGGCGTCAACGGCACCGGCAAGACCACCACCACCGGCAAGCTCGCCCGCGTCCTGGTCGCCGACGGCCGCACGGTCGTGCTGGGCGCCGCCGACACCTTCCGGGCCGCCGCGGCCGACCAGTTGCAGACCTGGGGCGAGCGCGTCGGCGCCCACACCGTGCGCGGGCCGGAGGCCGGTGACCCCGCCTCCGTCGCCTTCGACGCGGTGAAGGAGGGCAAGGAGATGGGGGTCGACGTGGTCCTCATCGACACCGCCGGCCGGCTGCACACCAAGACCGGCCTCATGGACGAGCTCGGCAAGGTCAAGCGCGTCGTGGAGAAGCACGCCCCGCTCGACGAGGTGCTGCTCGTCCTCGACGCCACCACCGGGCAGAACGGCCTCGTCCAGGCCCGGGTCTTCGCCGAGGTCGTCGACATCACCGGCATCGTGCTGACCAAGCTCGACGGCACGGCCAAGGGCGGCATCGTCGTCGCCGTCCAGCGCGAGCTGGGCGTGCCCGTCAAGCTGGTCGGGCTCGGCGAGGGCGCCGACGACCTGGCGCCGTTCGAGCCGGAGGCGTTCGTTGACGCCCTTGTCGGAGCGTGACCGGCCGCTGACTGCGACGGCCGCCGAGAAGCGCCCGCCCCCCGCTGCAGCGGGGGG